>JAZNBB010000014.1:0-15035 GCA_045586845.1 Eubacteriales bacterium | reverse complement strand
ATTATAAAAAACAGACAACAAAAAATCGCGGTGTCAACTGTGTTTGACCCGCTTGCAAAATAGCCGCACGGGAGCCGAACCGAATTGCCCGATGGCGATTCATTTTCGTATCTTTCGGCGTGCTTTTACTCGCAAGATTGTTATAACCGGAGAAAATCAAATCAAACGCCCTGCGACCAGCAATTTTTGTGTTTTGTGCCGAAACTCGCCTTGCAAGATGCGTATCTTGCTTCGACTCGCTTCGACAAAATCCATCAAAAATTGCAATGCCGGAGGGTGCTTCGCAGTTTTGAGTGAGCAAATATTATGCAGATGCAAAGAGAAAATGCGAAGCAATATATAATATTGCGAGAATTTTATCTGCAGCAAATGCGGATATTTGTCACTCAAAACCGTATGGATTTGACTCTCTTCGGTTATGCTACTTCGCAAAATCCCACCAAAATCTATCAAAAATGAATTCGCCCTCGGGTGCGAGCAGTTTTGACGCAGCAAATTTATTTGAGCCCAAAAGCTCTTCCCGCAGGGAATACAGGCAGTATTTCCAAGGGAAGAGGTGCAGGGATCGGATAAATCTGCCCGTCAAAACCAACTTGGTTCGATTCCCGTGCGGCTAAAAGGAGAATCAATGCAAATCAAAGAGATTTTTAAGAAAAAGCAGGAGGCGTTGCCCATCGGGCAAAAGGAGATCAACGAGGCGGCACGCATCCTGCGCGATTGGAAGGCTGCCAAACGTCCCTTGGACACGCGCATTTCGCAGGATGAGCTGTATTGGCAGGGCAGATACGGCAGCGATGCACCACGCGAGGTGCGCGATCTGGGGGGATCGGCATGGATGTTTAACAGCATTGCCAATCGCCATGCCGACATGATGGATCATTTTCCCACGTGCACCTGCCTTGCGCGTGAGCCGGGCGATCAGGCAGATGCTGCAACGCTGTCCGCCATCATTCCGGTTATACTTGACCGCTGCGCGTTTGACGCGACCTACTCGGATAACCTGTGGTACAAGCTTAAGCACGGCGTGTGTGCGTACGGCGTTTTCTGGAACAACGACCTCGAAAACGGCTTTGGCGACGTGGACGTGCGCCGCGTGGATATCGGCAGCCTGTATTGGGAGCCGGGCGTGCGCGATCTGCAGGACAGCAAGCATCTGTTTTTGCTTGCCCGCGTGGATACCGAACAGCTTGAGCAGGCTTATCCCGCCTTTTTTGACCGCAAGACGCGTCGCGCGAGTCCCGAAGCCATTTTCGAAGCAAGTGCGGACGATGGCAAGACGGTCGTGGTGGATTGGTACTATAAAAAGAAGATCGACGGAAAGACGCTGTTGCATTACTGCAAGTTTGCCGAAGGAGTCGTGCTGTATGCGTCCGAAAACGATCCCGCGTATGCACAGCGCGGCTGGTATGACCACGGCAGCTATCCCGTGGTGCTGGACGTCATGTATCCCGAGGAGGGCACGTGCTACGGCTTTGGTATAATCGCGGTGGCAAAGCAGCCGCAGATCTATATCGACCGCCTGGACGCCAACTTTATGGAATATGCCGATTGGGCAAGCAAGGTACGCTTCTGGGCAAAAAAGAGCCTTGGCATCAATCAAGAGGACTTTATGGACCTTGACCGCCGCATCGTAGAGGTTGAGGGCGACATTGAAGAGGAAAAGCTGCAGCAGATCCGCATTGACAACTTTGATCAGGGACTGCTTACGCTCAAAAAGCTTAAGATCGATGAACTTAAGGAGACTACGGGCAATCGTGACGTATCACAAGGCTCACTCTCGGGCGGTATTACGGCGGCGACTGCGATCAAGGCGCTGCAGGAGGCGGGGAATAAGAACGCCCGTGACGTCATTGCCGCGTCTAATCGTGCTTACGTGGGTGTAGTGACCTTGGTCATTGAGCTGATCCGCCAGTTTTACGGCGAAGCTCGTACTTTCCGTATCACGGGAGAGAACGGGCAGGAATACCTGCAATATGACAACAAGGGAATCCTTGCACAGACCGTACTGCAGGACGGTGGTACGACATATATGCGTAAGCCCGTGTTTGACGTGGCAGTCAAGGCGCGCGTGGCAGATCCGCTTTCCAAGGAGGCTGCCAACGAGCTTGCACTGACGCTTTATGAAAAGGGAGCGTTCTCGCCCGAGCAAAGAGAACAGACACTGATCCTGCTTGAAATGATGGATTTTGAGGGAATCGGAAAGGTCAAGCAAATGATCAGAGAAGGAGGCACCGTATGATCGAAGCAACTGCAGTGCAGTGCGCACAAGGGTATAGCCTGGAGGTGATCGGGCACGCGGATTATTCCTGCGGCGGCGACGTAGTTTGTGCCGCAGTCTCGGCACTGGTCGAGTCATTGGCGGCGTATTTGGAGGAATATGACGATCCCACCGCCGAGGCAGATCTTGCGGATGGCTATGCCATGATCACGGTATCCGAGCGAAACGCCGCCTTTGATATGGCGGTGTGCGGACTTGGAGCCATTGCGGACAGATATCCCGCATACGTATCGATGACGACTACTTACATATAAATGCACGATAACACAGGATCGTGAGAAAGGAATTTACAAGTATGCAAACGGTCGAAAAAACAGAAATTAAGGTCGCCGACGACGGGCGCACCGTGCCGACGGAGAGCGGCAGCACGGGCGAGCATCAAAACACGGGCTCTGACGCCGAGAGCCAAAACGCGGCAAAGCGCGAATGGGAGGAGCTGATCGCTTCCGAACGTTATCATGCGTTGTATGCCGCGCACGTCTCCGACATTGTCAAAAAGCGACTGAGATCGGAAAAACAGAGCAGCGAAGTACTGCGCAGTGCGGCAACACTTTTGGGATTGGAAGATCCCGAGCAGCTGCCTGCGCGCATTGAAAAGCTGATCGCACCGGTACAAAGAGACTGGGAGAGTGAGCAGGGCGGTGTACAGGAAAAATATCCGGAATTTGACCTGCACCGGGCAGCCCGGGATCCCGCCTTTGCCTCTTTATTACAAGGCTTTGCCGGCAATCCCGAAATCTCGCTGACAAGAGTTTACGAGCTCTACGAGCTTGATAACCTCAAAAGCGCTGCGGCACAAAATGCAGCAGCCGATACCGCCCGACAGATCATGGGAGCAGTACAAGTACGTCATGCAAGACCGCATGAAAACGGCTTGCGTGATACAGCCCCCGATACGGGGCGCGCCTCCCGACTGACGCGCGCACAGCGAGCCGTGCTTGCCGAGCGTGCCGCAAAGGGGGAGCATATCACATTTTAGAAAGGATAAACTATGAGAACAAGAATGATTGACCTGCAGCGTTTTGCTGCAGACACAAACGTGATGGGTACCGAGGGTACCATTAACGCAGCAACGGGAACGACCGTTGCTTACACCGCAGGTATGGGTCTTTCCGAGGAGATGAAGACCTATTACTCCGACTATCTGATCGACAACGCCGAGCCTGCGCTTGTGCACGATATGTTCGCGCAGAAGCATGCCATTCCCCAGGGTGGCGGTAAAACGGTGCAATTCCGCCGCTACAATCCGCTGCCTAAGCTGACCGAGCCCATTAAGGAGGGCGTGACCCCTGCCGGGCAGAGCATCAGCATGGAGGTGCTGGAGGCAACCGTAGCGCAGTACGGCGGTTACGTGGAGCTGACCGATCTTCTCATCCTGACTGCTATTGACAACAACCTTTGCATGGCGACCAAACTGCTTGGCTCGCAAGCAGGCAGAACGTTGGACACTATTACCCGTGAGGTGCTTGCGGGAGGTACCAACGTGCAGTACGGTGAAAATGCTGTTGCCGCAAGGTATCTGCTGACCGGCGGACAGGAGAATGGCAACCACTATCTGAGTGTGGATGCCATTCGCCGCGCGGTACGTTTCCTTAAGAACCAGAATGCGGAGAAGATCAAAGGCAGCTATATTGCCATCGTACATCCCGACTGCGCGTATGATCTGATGAGCGATCCCAACTGGAAGACCCCCAATCAGTATGCAGATCCTTCCGGCATTATGGAGGGCGAGATCGGAAAGATCGAGGGTGTGCGTTTCATCGAATCCAGCGAAGCAAAGGTATTCCACGCAGAAGATCTTACTGCGGATGCACGTGAGCTGCGCGTCAACAACAGCGAAGGCTATACCGGAGCAAACGTGATTGCCTTTGACGGGGGCAGCGTAGCAGCAGATGCTTTGGTCGGCAGATACGTGCTGATCAATGGTGTGCGCGCTTACGTTGGCGTTAACACGGATAGTGAGATGACCCTGTATACCGACAGCACCAAGAGTACCGTTGCTTCCATTACTTGCGAGGATGATACCGTTATCTATCCCGGTGAGGCGGGTGCGCAGGGTCGTGATGTTTATGCGACCATGGTGTTTGGCGAAAACGCTTATGGTACTACTGAGATCACGGGCGGTGGACTTGAGCTGATCGTCAAGCAGCTTGGCAGTGCAGGCACGTCCGACCCGCTTAACCAGCGTGCTACCGTGGGCTGGAAGGCAACCAAGGTGACTGTACGTCTGGTAGAAGCGTTCATGGTCAGAATCGAGACCGCATCCACCTTTGACGACAACGACTAATTAACAAGTGCCCCGAGAGCCGACAGGCTCTTGGGGCAGAAAGGAGAGAGTATGAATACACAGACCGCCGATCAGGCTTATTTGGAGGAATACATTGCCATTAAGCTTTTCAAGGACAATGACCGCTACAGAGATGACGTGTACGTAGCGATCAACGGCAAAAATTGCGTCATCAAAAGGGGAGAATGGGTCAAGATCAAGCGTAAGTACGCATTAGTACTGGATCAGTCCGAAATACAGGATACCAAAGCGGCGCAGCTGATGCAGGCAGAGCAAAACCGCTTTGTGGGGCAGAGCAGGAGGGCAGACTGATATGGCAAAGAGTGGAATCGGAAGTCACGGCATGGAGAGTGCTGTAAGGTCTTTGCCGCCCGGCGAGTCTGTGCTCATGCTGGCGCGCGCATACGATAAGTTAGTCAAGGATCTGGAATACGCACTTTTGCACATCTCCGAGGAAAACCTGACACCCGGGCTGCGTGCGCGCATTGAAAAGAGGGACAGCTGATGTTGCCTACTTTGGACAGTACAAAGACCTACCGTCGCATCGAGCGAGATTTTTCGCATGGGCTGTGGCACAGACACGGTGGCGATGAACACAGCTTTTTTGATTGTAATAATGTGGTGGGTACACAGCATCCTGCCATTTCTCCAAGTACTCCCCGCCGCAGATGGATGAATCTTTCGGATGGTGTACAGGGTATGCATTGCTCCAATGCATTGTATCTTGCCTCGGATGGTGAGCTGCTCATGTCACTTTCCGAAAACAGAGTACAGGTGCTGGGTAACGTATCAAATGAAAGCAAGGTGTTTGGTTCTCTTGACCGTTCGGTGCTGGTGCTGCCCGATTTCAAGGTATACGATACCGTGACCGAACGGTTGAGCAGCAAATATGTGAGACTTTTACTTACCAATGTGCTCATCCACAATCAGGACTACGTAGACGAGGATGGCATTGCACGCGCCATCAGGCGCAATACGTTACATTGCGTTGACTTCAATTTTCTTGATTATTTCAAGCCCGGAGATTCGGTCAGAATTGCCGGCACAACAAGTAACAACGGCTATTACACCATTCGCGGCGTAGAGGAGTTTGACCTGCGTTTTGATGAGAACGCTTTTGTGGCAGAGGATATGCCGACCTGCTATATCATTCTGGATCCTCCGGCACTGCAGGGGATGTGCTGCGTGGAGGATCGGCTTTGGGGTTATGCGGGCAATTACATTTATGCTTGTGCACCCGGGCAGGTAACAAATTGGTACCGCTACGACGGCGACGCTCAGAGCAGCTATAAGGTCATGGTAGCAGACAGAGGTCCGTTTACCGCTTGCATCATGCATGCGGGGCATCCTGTTTTTTTCAAGTGCAACTGTATGGTTGAGGTGTATGGTGATAGCCCGGCAAACTATACGTTGGTACAGACCAGTCTTTCGGGTGTTGCACAGGGCAGCGGTGCCTCACTTTGTTCGGTAGGTGGGAGTATGATCTATCTTTCTGATAATGGTGTGATCAGCTGCAGCGGCAGCAGCACCAAGGTCATTTCCGAGGCATTGGGTACGCGCTTGTCGGACGGTGTGGCAACTACCGACGGCAGACGGTATTACCTTTGCGCAAAGAATGAGAGTGGTGTGCGGGCGTTGTACATTTATGATACCGAAACCGAGGCGTGGCACAAGGAAGACGGCGATAACATTCTGCATCTTGGCTATCTGAACGGAGACGTATACGCTTATTGCAGCAACAATGTGGTGTACATTATTGGAGAGGATGTTACAGGACATGGTACGCAGTTGGCGGCGGTAGATTCGTTTGCCGAGTTTCATCCGATACAGGATGATATGCGCGGCAAGATAGCTCCGGTGCGACTTGGCTTGCGTGTATGGTGTGACGCAGGAAGCGTATTAAAGCTTGAGACTTGCTACGACGGTGAAGCTTGGGAGCAATGTGCCGAGCTGCAATCGCAGGGGGATCAACTTTGGTATGTGCCTTTGCAGCCCCGTGTCTGCCATAGCCTGCGGGTGCGTGTCAAGGGCAAGGGGAATTACCGCATCAGCGCGCTGATCGGGGAGTATAAGTGATATGCAGAATACTCCCGATTATAAGAGAGCTCTGTGCGAGGAGCGGCACGAGAGAATTGAAGCGCGATTGGGTAAGCACGGTGAGCAGATCGACTCCTTGGAAAAGTGTACCATCAAGCTGACTGAGATGGTGGACAGATACGATCAGCTGGCACAGCAGACCGACGCACGTGTTACTGCTTTGGAGCGCAAGCCCGGGATGGTGCTGGAGCGAGCCATCGGCTACGCGCTATCGGTTGTGCTGGGTGCTCTGGCAAGTGCCTTGGCAGGCTATTTTCTATCTTAATATTTTTATTGACAAAAGGGTGATAGTGATGTATGATTAAGATACAACCTATAAAGGAGATCTTGATATGCTGACCGATCACCCTCTTTATTATCTGAGCATGAATGCCGCGCATAACGATGACTATCACAGTCGCGTCACCGAGGCAATGAACCCTACGCCTGCATTTGCCGAGAATGGACGCTACACCTACCGCGCATCGAATTATGATGCAGAGGTACAGGTGGATTGTCTGCCGTTCGACGGATGCACCTATGAGAGCATCACTACCGTGCGCAATACAGGTACGGAACCGCTGCTGCTTGACCGACTTTCTTCCGGATACGTGACGGGGATCGGCAAGGGTATAAAGCCTTGGCACGAAAAGCGTTTTGTGCTGCATATGTGCGATTCTTCCTGGCAGGGCGAGGGGCAGTGGAGAAGCGGATATGTGGAGGAATTCGGATTATATCCTACCTACAATCACGGTACACAGCGTGCCTTCCGTATCGGTAGCACCGGCTCGTGGACAACCTGTCGCCACTATCCCATGATCATGCTGGAGGACACAGCACTTGGCGAGATCTGGTATTTTGAGATCGCCACGCACGCCTCTTGGTATATCGAGATCAACGTTGGGGGATATCGCAGTGATCTGTGGCTGAACGTTTTGCTGTCTGCTTGCCATGAGGGGCATGATGGCTGGCACTACGAATTGAAGGCGGGGGAGAGCTACACTGCGCCGCTTGCCGTGTACGGCAAGGTCAAGGGGGGCTTTGAGCAGGCAGTCACCGCGCTGACAAAGTATAAGCGTGCCAGAATTGACCGTCCCTTTCCGGGAGGCAGTATTCCGGTTTGCTTTAACGATTACATGAACTGCCTGTGGGCGTTACCCACGCGAGAAAAGCTGGTGCCTCTGATTGACGCGGCAGCAGAGGTGGGTTGCGAGTATTTCGTGATCGATGCTGGCTGGTTTGGCGGTGATCAGCATTGGTATGATTGTGTTGGCGACTACGAGCAGAATGACGCACTGTTTGGTAACAGCGGCTTTGACGGTATCCTTGCATATATCAGAGAGAAGGGTATGCTGCCCGGTTGTTGGTTAGAAGTTGAAAGCGTCAGCGACAAAGCAAAGGTGCTTGATCAAATTCCGAACGCTATGCTGACGCGACACGGGCGCGTCATAGGCAAGACAAGAGGGTTTTTCGATTTCCGCAATCCTGCCGTGTGTGAGTATGTGTTCGGTATTTTCGAGCGTTTGTACAATAAGGGCATTCGCTTTATCAAGAATGACTACAATCAGAATATCGGCATAGGTGTGGACGGCACGCTTGGGCAAGCCTCCCCCGAGGAATTGAAGCGCAATCAGGCTGCCTTTATGGCACTGATCGACCGCGTACACGATGCGTTTCCCGATCTGATTATTGAGAACTGCTCCTCCGGCTGTATGAGAGCAGACCATGCAAGTGAGCGACATTTCTATATGCAAAGCGTCAGCGATCAGGAGTATTACGATCGTATGCCCAGCGTGGTGCAGGGCTTGACAGCTTGTATGCCGCCTGAGCGCATAGGAATCTGGGGATATCCGTATCCCGTGCCTATCGATTTGCGCGAAAGCTTTACACCGAGTAGCGAGTTTACGGAAAGATTTGCCGACGGGCATAACACTGTGTTCAACATGGTGCAGGCAATGCTGGGGTGCATCTATCTTTCCGGACACATCGATTGCGCGGATGCGGAGAATCTTGCACTCATGAAAGAGGGCATCACCTTGTATAAGCAGAACCGCGATATCCTGGAGAAATCCTATCCTGTCTATCCCACGGGAATTGCCAAAATGGCGGAAAGGGATATTTTGTCGCTTGGTATGCAAGAGCCCACAAGCGGTACGCTGCTCATAGCGGTTTGGAAAATGGGTGAGCGGACCAATATCGAAATTGACCTTGGCAAATACGTAGGTAAGGGAGCACATATAGAGGCTGTTTATCCGGCACGCGCTGCAGATGCCGTATCGTTGCAGGGTAGTTCGCTCTCTGTGACATTTCCCGAGTGCGACAGTGCGATCTGGTGTAAGGTCGCCAACCATGTTTCATTGGTGGATAATTTACAAATAATCCTGTAATATTTTCAATTACCGCTTGACAGATGCCATCTTCCGTGTTAGAATAGTTGTGTTCTTTGCCAAACTTGGCTTGGACACAATAAATATAAAAAGAAAAGGATTTATCATCATGAAAAAGTTGCTTGTTTTGTTGGCGCTTTGCATGGTATTTTCCGTGGTAATGGTTGCTTGTAACAACAACACCACCAATCCTGAAGATACCTCTGCAGAGTCCGCAGCAGATCCTTCTCAGAGCGAGACTGAAACCGAAGCTCCCTCCGAGACCGAAACTGAAACCGAAACTGAAACCGAGACCGAGTCCGAGACCGAGTCCGAGTCCGAGTCCGAGTCCGAGTCCGAGTCCGAGTCCGAGTCCGAGTCCAATTCTCTGACGGTTGATTTTTCACAAGTTACCGTTTCAGGTAGCTATCCGGAACCTTGGGCTGGCAACACCCTGGTCCCTTCGCTGTCCGCAGAGGATATCATTTTCGTTATGCACTACGGTTCTCTTAATCTGGGCGAGATGAATCTCTCTCAGTACAGCAAGGTCACCGTAACCTATGCAACACCCGCAGGTTCCGATTATGAGGATCAGTACAATGCTACTGCTCAGAGAATCATGCTGCTCAATACTGCTTCTCCTATTAAGGAGCCTAACTCTGCGTTTGAGGACGCTCCCGCAGAGAATGCTATTATTGCTTCCGCACATTACGATATGTCTGCAAACAACATGGAGCTGAACACCGTTGAGATCGATCTTTCCGAGATCGATTATAATGGTCAGACCTATCTGACCTTTGACTTCCGTAATGCAGAGGGTGCATTCGGTGCGACTAGTTATCTGATCGTCGTAACCGGTATCGTATTCGCATAATATGAACATAAAAACAACCGAGCCTCGCGGCTCGGTTGTTTTTTGCTTTAATATTGTGCGACAAGATCGTCGTCCTGTTCCTTGAGGGGCAAGAATACCATGGTGGTGTCACGATCTCCCACGGGATCGTTGGGGGAGTGCATGGAGAGGTAAAGCTGACCGCCTACGTCGGCAAAGATCATGCCGTGACCGCCGTCAAAGGGATATCCCGCATCGGTCTTGCCGTAAAGGCGTTTGTCGTGCTGGATCCAGTTGCCGTCGGGGCGTCCGTTGTCACTCTCCGCGATTCCAACGCAATAGCCGTCTTGGGCAAAATTCGACCAGATCATGAGCAGCTTACCACCCTTGGTCCTGTACATAAAGCAACCGTCGGTTACGCCCGCGGTTGCCCAAGGTGCGTCGTCGGCACGGAACAGATCTACAGGCTCGCTGATAAGATGCGTCAGATCATCCGACATTTTGGCAACCGACATCAGCCCTACGTGATCGGGCAGGCAGGTCCACTCGTGCACGAAAATGCTCCATGGCTGTCCGTCCTGATCGACGTACAGCGTTGCGTCAATGCAATCCCAATCGTCGGGAGTAAAGTGTCCGTCCGAGATCTGCACAAACGGTCCCTCAGGGTGATCTGCCTTGAATACGCTGCAGCCTCGATGTTGGGTCTTGGAGGAAAAATAGGTGGTGAACATATAGTATTTGCCGCCCACCACGTGCACCTCGGGCGCCCAGTTTTGCTTAACGAAATCATCCGGCACAATCACAGTGGGGAATCTCTCGGATCTTATCCATTCACCGTCAATTTTGCCGCTTTTATTGACGTAGCATTGCCAACCGGTTCCGTATGCGTAATAGACACCGTCTGCGACCACCACATATGGGTCGCGCAGCTTGGTAACGTTTGTTTCGATGATCATTGCTTAACTCCTTCGCTCATAGATTTTTACACTTTGCACGCCGCTTTTCATAATTACTTTTCGCAGGGCAGGGGAACACAAAATCTTTCTTTTGAAGGTTTTTCCGTAAAGCTTGAAGCGCAAGCGTCGCGTAGCCAAGCGATATGCTCTTGCAGTTTTGCTTGGGCTTTGGGGATCAAACGCCTTTGCCAGCATCCGCCCGGAAAGCATGGCTGAGCTGATGCCCTCGAATGAGCTTGCGCTGATAAACCCCGCTGCCTCTCCTACAAGATATACGCCATCCCTGCCCGTGATGAAGTCGCGCATTTTGCGGGGCGAGCAGACCTGACAAGCTTCTGTTTTGATCGGCTTGCCGAACTGTACGCCCAAATGCTGTTCCAGTCGCTGTTTTTGGAGTTCAAACGCTTTACGGCTTCCCGATTTAGCAAACGCACCACCAAAGATGGTGCAGTTGTCCTTGCGTATCAACCAGGAGCAGCTGTCGCTTGTTGCCCTGTCAAATATGCAGGCGTATGCAGGAATGGCAGGAGCACTACCTGTAAACCATTGTTGTATCGAAACGTACTTGTGTGGCTGTCCCTTGAAGAATTGCCGCCGTACGATTGAGGAAGCACCGTCCGCACCCACTAAGGACCGGGCGCGGTATTCCTTTGTACCATGATCGTTTTGCACGTGCAAAACAAAGCTGTCCGTGCGCTCGATCTGTGTACACCTACCCGACAAAACGCTCACGTTGCTCGGCACCAGCGAGAGCAGCCAATGATCAAAGGATAGTCTGTCCATATTCAGATAGTGACGTTGATACAGACGCGCGATACGTGCGGAAAGGTCAATGGTATGTACCGAAAAGATCTGAGGATCGGCAAGCACCGCGTTTGGTAGCGTCAGTTCAAATTCTGCCAAGACCTTTTGTGCATCGGGGGAGAGCAAGCCCCCGCAAGGCTTGGCGTTTTGCTTGGTCTGACCGTCAATGAGCAGGATGCGCGCATCGGGGATCCGTTTTATAAGCTCCCACGCAAATACTGTGCCCGCAGGACCCGCGCCGATCACGGCAATGTCGTAATAGTTTTCCATAATCACATCGTCTTTTGATAATTGTCGGGATTTTGATCCACGCGGTAGTTGGGATCACTTGGGTTGATGCCGTTCATGACCTGCATAACGTGGTAGGCGCGTGCCTGCAGATCCTTTGCCGCATCTGCAGGAGAGAGTGATTGATCACGGAACAGAGGCTCTCCTACGTGCAGATCGACTTGTGGCTTTTTGGTAAACAGTTTGGTGATTCCTTTGCGCGGTCGGAAGGACATGGTCAAGGGGATAATGGGTCTGTCATATTTTACTGCATACTTGAATACAGCGGGCTTGAATGGGCGGATGTCGGGATAGAACAGCCACATCGAGCCTTCCGGGTAAAAGTGCATCCATTTGTTACTTTCGAATACCTCTTGCATAGCTTTTTTGAACTTGATCATGGCGCGGATGCTGTTTGTGGGGATGGGAATACCGCCCGACATACGGATCCACATGCGATTTGATCCGTTAAGATTAGTCTTCCATGCCGGAAAATACACCAGATGCGGACGAATACCGCAAAGCACACAGATCAGATCAAAATAAAACACGTGGTTGGAGATGGTAATCGCCCCGCCCTTCAGCTGCTCCTTGTAGGGCTTGAGATTTTCGCGCCCGTACACGCGCAGACCGTGCGTGACCTTGACCAGCAAAAAGCCGACCGTCTGCAGTCCAAGCCAATAGATCGAGCGCAGGCATTTGAAAGCAAGATCTTTGCGCAAATAGGGGTATTCTTGGTCAAATACCGTCTCACGCAGTGCTTTGACCTCTATCATATGTTCATCGCATCGCGCAGGGTAGGTATATCCGAGATCGTGTTTGTAATACATATTACACATCCTTTTGTCATATTATCACGATTATAGCATGTTTTGTCAAAATTTGCAAGGGGATTGCAGCATATTTCGTATGGCTCCTTTATGCTGAATAACGATAATTCCTCGTTCCACATTGGAGCGGGGAATTTTTGCCAATCAGTAAAAAACTATTGACATATCAAGCCGAACTGTGTATAATAATGATATACAGATATAACAGGGGTGATGACGTGAATATTTTGATTGACAATAAAAGCGGCGAACCGATATATAACCAGATTTATTCACAAATTAAAAATCAGATCATAAGCGGTGAGCTGAAAGAGGATGAGATGCTTCCGTCCATTCGAGGACTTGCGAAGGATCTGCGCATCAGCTTTATCACGACCAAACGCGCGTATGAAGAACTTGAAAAGGAAGGCTTTATTTACACCCTTCCGGCTAAGGGATGTTACGTTGCGCCCAAGAACGTAGAGCTTTTACGTGAGGAAAATCTGAAAAAGATCGAGGAACATATCGAGCAGATAGCAAAGCTCGCCGTCTCGTGCAATTTGAGCCGTGACGATATTGTTGAAATGATTACGTTCGGTATGGAGGAACAAGAAT
Organism: Eubacteriales bacterium; assembly: GCA_045586845.1. Classification (GTDB taxonomy): domain Bacteria; phylum Bacillota; class Clostridia; order Oscillospirales; family CAG-272; genus SVQP01. The sequence goes on along the minus strand of JAZNBB010000014.1, from coordinate 1,745 downwards.
GAACGCACTTGAACTAAAAAATGTAAGTAAATCCTTTTCGGGATTTTGTTTGGATAACGTAAGCCTTACTTTGCCAAGCGGTTGTATTATGGGGCTTATCGGAGAGAACGGCGCAGGCAAAAGCACAACGATAAAGCTCATCTTGGACATGCTTCATAAGGATAGCGGAACAATTACGATACTCGGTAAGGATAACGGAAAGAACATATCACTTATTAAAGAAGATGTCGGTGTAGTAATGGACGAGATCGGTATTCCCGAATGTCTTACGGCGAAGCAGGTCGGCAAGGTTATGAAGCACACTTTTCGTAATTGGGATAAGGCAGAATACATCCATCTTTTGCAGAAGCTATCCTTGCCCGATAACAAGCCGTTTAAGGACTTTTCGCGCGGTATGAAAATGAAGCTCGGCATTGCCGTTGCTATGTCACACGGGGCAAAGCTGTTACTGCTCGATGAACCCACAAGCGGTCTTGATCCTGTCGTGCGCGACGAGGTAGTAGATATGTTCTACGATTTTACAAGGGATGAAAACCACTCCATTCTTATATCTTCGCACATCGTCAGCGACCTTGAAAGACTTTGCGACTACGTGGCATTTTTGCACAAGGGGAAGCTTTTGCTTTGTGAGGAAAAAGATGCGCTTTTGTCTGAATACGGCATCATACATTGTACAGTGGAACAGCTTTCCGAGCTTGACGCAAATGCAGTCAAGTACAAAAAGGAAACGCCTTACGGTGCGGAAGTTATCGTGTCACGCAAGGATGCGCCCGACGGCTTCAAGTTAAGCCCTATTAGCATTGAAGAGCTGTTCGTATTTATGGTAAAGGAGGCGAAATGATATGAAGGGCTTATTGCTAAAAGATTGGTATATGACCAAAAAATATTGCAGATACTATCTTTTTGTTGGTATTGGTTTCATCATTCTTTCGCTTATGAGTAAAGGAAATATGTTCTTCGTCTTTTATCCTTGTCTGCTTTGCGGTATGATTCCGGTCAATCTGCTTGGCTATGATGAACGCAGTCGTTGGACGGAATATGCTGGTACTTTGCCGTACACTAAAACGCAAATCGTATCGGCAAAGTATTTGATAGGATTATTTTCGCAAACCGCTTTTTTGACAGTGACTTATATAGCGCAGGCTGTAAAGATGGGTATTGCCGGCGAGTTTGTTTTGAAAGAATTTTTAGTACTTATGATGCTTTTGCTGATAATGGCGATCGTTTCATCCTCACTGACACTACCGTTTATTTTCAAATTAGGCGTAGAAAAAGGTCGCGTTGCCTACTATGTAATGATCGGCGTCGTGTGTGCCGGTAGCATTATAGCATCGAATCTGTTATCAGGAGAAATGCAAACGGAAATAAAATTGAATGGAATTTTGCCCATTATATGCCTTGTTGGAATTGGAATATACGCTTTGTCTTGGTATTTGTCTGTTGTATTCTATAAAAAACGGGAAGTCTAATTATCTCAACCACAATTTATAATGAAAAGAAAAACGCCACCTCAGACTTTCATCTAAGATGGCGTTTTTCTGTTCGTATCAGGGCGAAACCTTGACGGCGAATCCGCCGCTAAAGAAGCAGGTGTTCGTCTGAGCAGCGTTTGGTGGACCCGAGGGGAGTCGCTCTTGCATTTTGCGAAGCAAATGATCCAAGTGATGAAAGATGTGCTTCGCAAAATGCTTCGGTCACCGTTCCAAAACGCTCCCCCGGAGCGTTTTTCCACTGCGTTCGACTCC
>JAZNBB010000013.1:0-1595 GCA_045586845.1 Eubacteriales bacterium | reverse complement strand
AGCTCTATCCCTTGTCCTTCAAGGAATTTCTGATGGCAATGGGTAAGGAACGCTTTGCAGAACTGCTTGACAGGCAGGATTTCCAAATGGTCAGCAGCTTCAAGCAGACCTATATCGATGCCCTGAAGCATTATTACTTTGTCGGCGGTATGCCCGAGGCGGTGCAAAGCTTTGCCGATAACAAGGATTTCAACGAGGTGCGCGACATTCAAAAACGTATCCTCGCTGCCTATGAACAGGATTTTTCCAAGCACGCACCGCACGAAATCGTACCAAAAATCCGTATGCTCTGGAACAGTATCCCCTCTCAGCTTGCCAAGGAGAATAAAAAGTTTATCTACGGTCTTGTCCGTGAGGGCAGCCGTGCGAAGGATTACGAAACTGCACTGATGTGGCTCTCCGATTGCGGACTCGTCCACAAGATCAGCCGTGTGAACACTGCAAGCATTCCGCTGAAAGCATACGAGGATTTGAAAGCGTTCAAGCTGTTCGTGGTAGATGTGGGACTCCTCGGCTGTATGACGGGACTTCGCGGAAGCACGCTTCTTGACGGCAACGACCTCTTTGTAGAATTCAAAGGCGCACTGACCGAACAGTATGTATGTCAGCAGCTGAAAACCATCGAGGATCTGGGCATCTACTACTACACCAACGACCGCGGTTCCTGCGAGATAGATTTTGTCATCGACAACGGCGAGCAGGTTATTCCCGTCGAGGTTAAGGCGGAGATCAACCTGCAGACAAAGAGTCTAAAGACGTACAGAGAAAAATTCACCCCCGAATGCTCCATCCGCACCTCAATGGCGGACTACAAAGAGGAAGATTGGCTCATCAATCTGCCGCTGTATGCGATTGAAGAAGTGGGAAAGGTGCCGATCAAACGGTGATGGAGTGTTGGTGTGATAAGATTGAATAAAAACGAAAAAAGGAGTATATATGTCACTACAAATCATACGAAACGATATAACGAAAATGCAGGTTAACGCCATAGTCAACGCCGCCAATGAATCACTGCTCGGCGGCGGAGGTGTTGACGGATGTATTCATCGTGCCGCCGGAGCTGAACTCCTTGCCGAATGCCGCACGCTTGGCGGCTGCAAGACGGGATGTGCCAAGATAACAAAAGGATACCGCCTGCCGGCAAAATACATTATACATACCGTCGGTCCAATCTACAAGGACGGAAATCAAGGCGAGCAAGCATACCTTGAAAGTTGCTATAAAACCTCCTTGCAGCTTGCAAAGGAGTATGGCTGTGAATCGGTGGCGTTTCCGCTGATTTCGTCGGGCGTATACGGCTACCCAAAGGACAAGGCGCTGAAGGTTGCGATCGATATGATCAGCAGCTTTCTCCTTGAAAACGAGATGACCGTGTACATCGTGATTTTCGACAAAGCAGCGTGTCAGATCGGCGAGAAGCTGTTTTCCGACATTGCCGAATACATAGACGATCATTACGTGGACGAGCATACCGATGCGCGCCGTGAGCGTTTCCGTATGAACGCTCCAATGAAGCCGTTTATGGCGATGGACGAGCCTTGTGAGTGCAAGGCAATGGCAGTCGGTAGTGGGCTTGACGATGCGCTTTCGCAGAT
>JAZNBB010000012.1:0-43955 GCA_045586845.1 Eubacteriales bacterium | reverse complement strand
AGGAAGACAACATATTAGGACAACTCCTTGGCTCACAGAACGACATGGCTACGATCCGACTTTAAGAAAGGATGATGATATGACTTGGAAAAAGTTTTGGAAGCGAGTGAATGCTTTGATTCACGAGAACCGCACCGTTCTTCGTGAGGGTGAGGATATCGAGGATTGGGAAGAAGTTCAGCGTAAGCAGCGTGAAGAAGAAGCGGAAAGGCAGAAGAAAGAACAAGAGATCCTCGCTACGTGGTTTATTCGTGAAGAATATCTCAATGCAGGTTGGTTCAAATGTTTCCTTCTTCGACTCGAATTCGCTTTCCGTAACACACGCGGAGAGAGCCACATCCCACAGATACCGGAACACATCCGCAAGGAAATTGCCCGTTGTCTTCTGCCGGATATCGTGGCTTACTTTGAATCTGAGCAGGGGCAGAGAGAGTTTGCCGAATGGAAAGCACAACAGGAAGTCGACAAAAAAGGAAAAGAGCGAGGTTGCGTGACCTCGCTCCTAAACAGCGTCAATATGATAAATCAATAGTAAAAAACAAATCCGAACCAATTTCGATTTACGAAATAGTTCGGATTTGTTACGTTTGGTGACCCGTACGGGAATCGAACCCATGTTTCCAGCGTGAGAGGCTAGCGTCTTGACCGCTTGACCAACGGGCCGTCGTTTGCGACTTGCTTATTATAGCACATCATTTTAGAAAATGCAACCCTTTTTTCGAAAAAAGTTGAAAAAATTTTTATTTTTTTGTACTTGCCTAAGAAACGACGCAGTTTGCTTGACAGGCTTGGATATTTGTGCTATAATTTTTACGTGAAATGATCAGCTTTACCGATCGGGAGGTCTGAAAAATGAAAAAATACCTGTGGAAGATATTGATGCTTGCGCTTTTGGTGTGTATGCTCACATCCTGCGCAGATTTTATGCGCCCCATGAATGAGCAGAGCGCGATCAAAGAATTAGATGCGCTGCAGACAGAATACGAGGCGGCGCGATACACGGTCTTTCGTGCAGATCAAGCTGAGGTGGCATCCTTTGCCGAGTCTCTGGTTTCGGGCGAGGGGCTTGAGATGAAAGGCGCTGTAGTCGGGATGTTCGAATATTCCTATACCGATCGTGATACGGGCAAGATATATATGGGTACCGTGATCGCCGTCACCGATAAGGCGGATGCCAAGAAGATCGCAAATCTTTACGAGTCATATGACGAGGTTGTTGGCGATGTTGAAATTCAAGTGTCCCGGAAGGGAAAACTGGTTGAGATTGTACGTTCTTGAACATAAACACAGTGGAGGAAAACAATGAAAAGAATTTTAGCTGCTGCACTTGTGCTGCTTGTATGTGTGTGCTGTCTTGCATCGTGTGACGCGATGAGCAAAGAGATCGGCAGGACGGCTTCGCTGGCTGCATTGGACGAATTGGAGTCCGAAATGCGCGCACAGGATCTGGATACAGTAGATCGCGGTACGGGCGAGGATATTGCCGCCATGGCAAATTTCTTGGAAGAAAAAGAGCTCGTGCTTAAGGGAGAAGTAACGGGAGTGATACAGGGGTATAAGGTGAATACGGAGACCGGATATACCTTTCGCCAGACAGTGATCGGTCTGTCTGTGACCGAGGATGTTGAGGCTGTTGCGCAGTATTACCGCGAAGAATATGCGGCCAAGATCGAAGCAGAGAAGGTGCAGGTCGACATTGGCGGTTGGATCGTCTGTATAACCGAAATATCTCCCCTTGACCCGGCTGAATGAACCGACAGGCGCAGTCTGAATATGATTGCGCCCCTTTTATGCCTTGACAAAAGTATTGTCTTGGTGTAAAATATATTAGACCCCACTTGAAAGGAGACCGTATATGGACGTCGGGCAGATCGTTTCGATCGTTGTAGCCGTTTTATTGGTCATATTGGGACTGTATTTTGCGCTGCGCGGAGTGCGCAGAGGCATTGTCAAGGCAGCCATGACCACGGGCAATATCGTGCTCAGCGCATTTTTAGCTTGCTTTTTGTCCAGAGATTTCACCACCATTTCCAGAGATTACATATATCCGCTGTTTATTTGGATCATGCGTCTGATCGGCTTGAATCAGATCGAGCAGGCTCTTGCAGACGTGGAAGGTATCATTGCGCTGTTGCCGTTGTTTTTGGGCTTGGTCATTACGCCGTTATTGTTCCTGTTATTTTTTGCAATTTTCCGAACCGTGATCGGCTTTGTGCTGATGTTTGTCTATCGCCCCAAGCGTAAAACTGTGAACGAGGAAGGGAAAACGGTTAAAATCAAACGCCATATCCCTGTGTGGTCGCGCCTTTGCGGTGCGGCGGTTGGTGTGCTGAATGCGTTTTTGCTGCTTGCGGTGCTTCTTCTACCGCTCAATGGATATGCCAATCTTATCGTCAATGTGGCGGATGAATATTTCTCTGAAATCGACACCTCCAAGTATTCCCGAGAAAACTCTACTGTTGGATCGATCATGTATTACGCGCTGGATGACTACGTTCGGCCTGCGACCAATAACTGGTTTTTAAAGGCATCTTACTCTACATTCGGCAGACCCATGTTCAATCACATGACCGAAACTGTTTACGGGAAGGGCGAATTCGGGCTTGAATCCGAAGCGATCGTAGGTATCCGACTTTTGCGTAACGGTGCGAAATTCATTTCTGCAGACCTTGCGAACGTAAACGAGCAGGGCGTACAGAATCTGCATGAAATCGTGGATACGTTGGGCGAATCGGCACTCATGCCCGAGTTGGCGGCATCGTTTGTTTCTTCCATGTGTGACAACTGGGCGTATGGAGGAAGTCTGTTTGGTATGCAACGTCCCGATTTTGGTGAGATGATCAATCCTACCTTTGATGTGCTGCTCGGTATTCTTGCCACGGTGGACGGAGAAACGTTGGTAGAAGATCTTGATACCTTGGTGGATATGCTGGATTTGCTTGTAAAATACGGGTTTTTCGGCAGTCACCACGAGTCTGAGCAGTTGGTAAACGTCTTTGGTCAGAACCCCGAAATGTTAAAGGAGCTGACCACATTATTTGAGTCAAACGAGCATCTTGCTCCCATGGCTGCTGAGATCAGGCATCTTTGTATCCGTATCGTCACCCAATCCTTGGACATGGAGAATACGGAATTGACGGGAGCGTTGACCAATTCAATCAACGCATATAAGGATCAACCCGAGCTGCTCAGCCAGGAGCTGACCGGGATCGTACAGGATTATATGAATGATCAGGGCATATCCGCGACTGTGGGAACCGATGTGATCGATGAGGTGGCAAGCGCTATCAACCGCGAGTTTGCGGGCAAGGATCAAGTGACGGAGGAAGAGGTCATTGACTTTGTACTCGAGTATGCGTCCGGTAACTTTACCGATGAAGAGATAGGAAATTACATTCCCGGTTACGGCGAATAAAATATTATGCAACAATCCCAACGGCGGCACGTAATGTGCCGCCGTTTTCATATTCTCTCTCCCTTGCGAATACATCTTAACAAAGGGGGGATTTTATGCAATTCGGACAAAAAACGGGACAGATCAGCGTTTTTCAGAGCGGAGCTTGTGTGCTGCGCGCGCGGACGAGTTACGTATATACGGAAGAAGAGGGGCATGAGCGGTTCAATAGCTGCTATCAAAATGCCGCCAAGGCATATCTTACATGGGCGGAGCACAAGCAGGGGAAGGTATTGCGCGAGGAATACGCTGCAAAAAAATCGGACAGGATATTTGGGTTTCGTCCCATGGTGTGCCACATGGATGCACGCGTGGTGTGGCAGAGTGGGCGGTTTGTATCGGTGGTGATCGACAGCGTCAAGGATAGCGGCGTCAAGGGCGAATATCCCGTCTGCCACCGAAACGCGGACGTGTGGGATATGGTGCGCGGCGTGATCATTCCGCCCAAGGTGTTTCTTGCAAGCGTGCCCGAGCTGCGTTCCTTGCGCGTGGGTGGCAAAAGACCGGAGGGTTTGTGGATCGCTGAAGATGGTGTAGTGTTGTATCATAACGCAGGTGCGGACGGCTACGCCGAATATCATACGGGCATTGCGGTCGAGTTTGTGCCGCGAAAGGGCAGCGCCGCACAGGAGTACGTGCCCGTATCTGCGCAAGCAACTACAAAAGGATGATGCTGCCGAAAGAGTCAAAAAGCAGCAAAAAATAAACAAAAGCACTTGCATTTATATGACAAATGTGGTACAATATCTTTTATAGTGGGTCAATGTTAAAATGATCATGAATCATTCTTGAAATCACACGAAAAAGGACGGTGAACCCTTTGTCAAAAGAATCAATCCGCAGGATCACACAGGCGGAGGATCAGGCACGCGAGATCATTGAGCAAGCGAATCAAAGAGCCAAAGCTCTGTACGCTGAGACCGAGCAAAAGAGCAAGGAAGACCGCGAGCAGCTTGAAGCACAGACTGAGCAGCGATTGCGTCAGATGTTGGACAATATGCAGGCGCAAAGTCAAGAGATCTTGCAACGCAGCAGCGAGAGTGCGCAAAAGGAAGCGGAGCGCATGAATAAAATGGCAGAATTCCATATGGAAGAGGCTGTCAAAGCAATCGTTTGGGGGATCAAGGAACAATGTCAGTAAGCACTATGCGAAAGCTGACCGTGTTTGCACCCAAGGAACAGGCGGATACGCTGATCAGGCGTCTGATGCGCTTGCGATGCGTGCAGGTTCGGCAGGTGGACGGAACCGAGGCGCAGCTTGAGCGCGTTGCGTGTGACGCGCAAAGAGTGGCTGCCGAGCGGCGATTGTCCGCCGTGACCGACGCCTTGGAGATTCTTGCCAAATACTCCGCACGAAAAGGGTTTGTGCAAACAAGAAATCAGTTGGATATTGAAAAATTTATGGCCGAGCGTTACGATGCGGCAACCGAAGCCGTGCAGCAAACGCTGGCAATTAAGCAGCGAGAGCATGAGTGCAGTGCTGAGATCACGGCATTGCAAGGGCGTATGCACGCGCTTGCCCCGTGGTTGACCTACAGTGTGCCGTTGGAGCTTGGCGCGACCCGTAGTTGTGAGATCATGCTGGGCTCACTGCCCGCAAAGACCAAAATGAGCGATATGATCGATGCGCTTTCCGAATATTGTGCCGAGATCGAGAGTGTGTTCTCGGATAACGATGGAGAGTACGTTTGGGTGATATACCACAAGGATGATGCTGCGGGTGTGGGACGTGTGCTTGCCGAGCGCGGCTTTATCAAGGCATTGCTCAAGGAATTTTCTGCGCTGCCCAGAGAGGAATACACCGCTTGCAGTAAGCGTGTGACCGAGCTGCAGACCGAGCTCGATCAGCTCAGGCAGACTATGTTCGAGCTTGCGAGAAAGCAGGATGACATGGAGGCACTTTGGGACGTGGAGAATAGCGCGTTGACCGCTGCCGTGACCAAGCAAAAGCTGGCGCAGACAGGTTATTGTGTCGTCCTTGAGGGCTGGGCTCCCATCGGGCGTGTTGAAAAAATCGCTGAGGTGCTGCAAGACGCAGAGTGTGCCTTCGAATTTGAGGAGCCGGCAGAAGGGGAAGAGCCTCCGGTCCTGTTGCGCAACAACAAATTTGCAGCTAATTTTGAGTGGGTGATCGGGATGTATTCCTATCCCAAGTACGGCACGTACGACCCCACCATGATCATGAGTATCTTCTATTTCATCATCTTCGGATTGATGTTTGCCGATGTGGGCTATGGTGTACTGCTCGCGCTTGGCGGATTTTTGATCCCGCCCATCATCAAGATGCGCGACGGTATGCGCCGCACATTCAATATGTTCGGATACTGCGGCATTGCTTGTGCCGTGTGCGGCGTGATCTTTGGCGGATGGTTTGGCGATATGCCGTATGCCATCATGGTCAATCTGTTGGGGCTTTACGAGACAACCGAAGCCGCGGTAACTGCCGTGCCGTTTTTCAACGGCTTACAGCTGACGCTGGGAGACAAGCTATACGCACTCAATCCCTTGACCGATCCCATGCCGTTCCTGGCGATATCGTTGGGCATTGGTGCGGTGCATCTGATCGCAGGTATGATCGTCAAGTTTGTGCTGCTTTGTAAAGACAAGCAGGTATTCTCGGCGATCTTTGATATCGGCTCCTGGCTGATCATCTTTGCAGGTATGGGCGTGTTTTTCCTGCATAAGATTGCGGGCATATCCATGGTTGCGCTTGGCGTGCTTATGATCATCTGCACAGCGGGCAGAAGTGCCAAGAATCCCGTTATGAAATTCTTTAAGGGCTTGCTTGGGCTTTACGATGCTATCAACTACGCAGCAGACCTGCTTTCCTATTCCAGAATTCTTGCGTTGGGACTTGCATCGGCAGTCATTGCGCAGGTCGTGAACATGGTCGGCACCATGTTTGTGTCGGGAGTCCCCGGATTTTTGGTACTCCTGGCGGTGTCACTGATCGGGCATACGGTCAACATGGCACTTAACGTGCTTGGCTCGTTCGTACACACCAGCCGTTTGCAATATTTGGAGTTCTTCGGTAAGTTTTTTGAAGAGGGCGGTGAGGGCTTTGTGCCCGTGGCTGACTCGGATCGCTATACCGATCAATAAAAATTCATTTTTTGAATCATATTAAGGAGAAATAAAATCATGAAAAAGACAGTTCTTTTGACTATCGTTATGACTGCCATTCTGGCACTCGTCCTTTCCATCGGTGTTTTTGCTGCTGAAGAAGTTACTACCGAAGCTGTTACCGAGGATACCACCACCATTGGCGCGGCAGAGGAAACCGAGCCGGCTCCCAAGCTGCTCTCTCTGGTATTCAACGGCGGTTCTCTTGCTATCGTTGGTGCAGCTCTTGCCGTTGGTCTTGCAGGTATCGGTTCCGCTAAGGGCGTTGGTATGGCGGGCGAAACTACCGCGGGCTTGCTTTCCGAGAACCCCAACCTGTTCGGTAAGGCGTTCGTGCTCATGGCTCTCCCCATGACCCAGGGCATCTACGGTCTGGTTATTGCATTCCTGATCGTGCTCAAGGCAGGCTTGTTCGATGGCGGCATGGAGGCTGTGCTTTCGCTGACCGTACAGCAGGGTGCATACTACCTCATGGCAGCACTTCCCATCGCAGTCGTTGGTTTGATCTCTGCACTCAAGCAGGCAAGAGTTGCCGTTGCAGGCATCAATCTGCTTGCAAAGCGTCCCGACCAGGTCGGTAAGGCAATCACTTCTGCAGCACTGGTTGAGACTTATGCGATCTTCGCGCTGCTGATCTCTGTTCTGCTGGTTCTGATCGGCTGATCTTACCCCGTGACCCAAGTTCGTCACATAACAGGCATTGAGAATTGAGGAATCATTATGACAGGACTGAAAAAAATCACTTCCCGCATTCTGGCTGATGCGCAGGCGCAGGCGCAGGAGATACTTGACGAAGCGACCGAAAAGAGCCTTGAAGTCAGAGCACAGAATCTGGCAGACGCACAAGCAGCGCAGGATCGACTGATCGCCGAGGCAGAGAAGGAGGGCGAGGCACTGGTGGTGCGTGCAAAATCAAGTGCGGCAATGACCAGAAGAAACATTGAGCTTTCTGCCAAGAGCGAAATGATCGAGCGTGCATTTGAGAGAGCCATGCAGGAGATTTACGAAATGGATCGCACCGAGTATGCCGAGCTTTTGCTTTCGCTTTTGTGCAAGACCCTGAATGCGCAAAGGGAATCCGAGCGCGAGAGTATGCGTCTTTATAATGAGAACATTGCCCCCGAGTATTATGAGCTGATGTTGGGCGCCCGTGACAGTGGTGACGTGGCAGCACAGATCATGAGTGGTGTGCGTACCGCTGCTGCTACGGGAAGGATCCCTGCGGATATGTCGGTCAAAGTGCGTCTTTGCCCTACTCCCATCGAAATTGACGGAGGTCTTGTGCTGCGCTGCGGCGATATCGAGACCAACTGCTCGTTTGCTATGATGCTGGCTGCCGTGCGCCCTGCGCTGGAGCCCCGCATCCAACAGATCCTTTACAAGGATCAGATCAAATCCTAAGAACGGGGCATATGCCCTGTCGGAAAGGCTGTTTGACTCATGTCCAAAAAACCACAATCTACCGCCTATATGTACGCCTCAGCCCGCGTAAGAGCCTTGGAAAACGGCATTATCGGCAAAGACCGCATCTCGCAGCTTGCCAACGCTGTCAGCATGGACGAGCTGTATGCACGTCTTGAGGAATACGGTGTGGCACTCGTGCGTGACGAAAGCGGTGTGCAGATCGAGCCAACGCTTGGCGGCATTTTAAAGTGTGCGCTGACCGATGTGTCAGAAAGCGCACCCGTTCCCGAGCTGTTCGATTTTTTGCGGTACCCGTATGACTGTCATAATATCAAATCCGCCATAAAATGCTATCTGCGCAAGCTGTCTTGTGGGGATATGCTGTTCGATCTTGGCACAGTTTCCCCTGCAGCGGTAGCAGAAATGCCCGAGAAAGGGGCTTTTGACGCACTGCCCGCCGAGATGGCAAAGGCTGCACCGCTTGCGATGCAGGCGTACGAGAAAACGGGCAATCCCCGTGCCATCGACTTGATCTTGGATAAGGCGTGCTTTGCGGATATGCTGCGCTGTGTAACCGATAGCGGCGAGGAATTTCACGTACAGTTAGTGCGCACACAGATCGATCTTGTTAACCTGATGATTTGTCTGCGTCTTGTACGCATGGAGGCGGGAGAGCAGGGCAAAATGCTTTTGGAGCAGGCACTGCTTGACGGCGGTATGCTTGATATGGGGGCTTTGCTTGAAGCTTACACCGAGGGGCAGAGTGCTGTTCTGTATCTCTTGAACCGCACCCCCTACGAAAAGCTGGGACGTCTGATCGCCGAGAGCGATGGTACGGCTGCTGCAGCCGAGCGTTTGGCAGATGACTTCCGTATGGAGCTGATCCGTAACGCCAAGCAGACTACCTTCGGTGCGCCCGTGCTGACAGCATATTTCTACGCGCAGGAGTATGCGGTGCGCAATATCCGCATTGTGATTGCTGCAAAGAAGGCAGGGCTTAATGCTCAAATCATTCACGAAAGGATCAGGACAAGCTATGTATAAGATCGGAATGATTGGTGAACGCGACAGCGTCATCGGCTATATGGCACTTGGCTTTGCAGTGTACGAGGCAGAGGATACCGACGCGGCAAGAGATGTACTGCACACGCTGGCAAAGGACGGCGAATACGCCATTATTTATATCGTTGAGAACTACGCGGTGGCTCTCTCCGAGGACATCGCAAAATATAAGGACCTGCCCACGCCTGCAATTATTTGCATCCCGGGCAAAAACGGAACCACCGGTTACGGTCTTGACCAAGTCAAAAAGGCGGTCGAGCGTGCGGTTGGCGCTGACATATTGTTTAAGGAATAAGGAGTATCAAATATGGTAGAAGGAAAGATCCTCAAGGTATCCGGCCCGCTGGTCGTGGCAGAGGGTATGCGTGAAGCGAATATGTTTGACGTGGTCCGTGTCGGCGACGCCCGTCTGATCGGTGAGATCATTGAAATGCACGGCGACCGTGCATCCATTCAGGTTTATGAAGAAACCGCAGGTATCGGCCGTGGCGACAAGGTGGTATCTACGGGAGCACCCTTGTCGGTTGAACTCGGTCCCGGCTTGCTTTCCAATATTTACGACGGCATTCAGCGTCCTCTGGAAGCGATCAGAGAGCGTTGCGGCGCCAATATTTCCAAGGGCATTGACGAGCCCGCGCTGGATCGCGGCAAGTACTGGCATTTCACGCCTGCGCACGTATTCGGTGATCAAGTGCAGCCGGGAGATATTTACGGTACTGTACAGGAGACCGAGGTCATTACCCACAAGATCATGGTTCCTCCGGGGGTCAGCGGTACCATCGTTGATCTGGTTGAGGGCGATTATCGTGTGACCGACCGCATCGGTAAGATCAAGCGTCCCGACGGCACCATCGAGGAGATCATGCTCTCCCAGAAGTGGCCCGTGCGTGTATCCCGCCCGTATGCCGAGAAGCTTCCCCCTGTTGAACCCATGATTACGGGGCAACGCTCAATCGATGCGCTGTTTCCCATTGCCAAGGGCGGTACGGCTTGCGTACCCGGTCCGTTTGGCGCAGGTAAGACGGTAGTTCAGCATCAGCTTGCCAAGTGGAGCGACGTGGACGTGGTGGTCTATATCGGTTGCGGAGAGCGCGGTAACGAGATGACCGACGTTTTGCGTGAATTTCCCGAGCTGACCGACCCCCGTACCGGTAAATCTCTCATGGAGCGTACCGTGCTGATCGCAAACACCTCGGATATGCCGGTTGCGGCACGTGAGGCTTCGATCTACACGGGTATCACCATTGCGGAATACTACCGTGATATGGGTTATAATGTAGCAGTCATTGCCGACTCAACCTCCCGTTGGGCAGAGGCTTTGCGTGAGATGTCGGGCAGACTGGAAGAAATGCCGGGTGAGGAGGGATATCCCGCTTACCTGACCAGCCGTCTTGCACAGTTTTATGAAAGAGCGGGCAAGGTAGTATGCCTTGGTAACGACGGCAGGATCGGTACGCTTTCCGCCATTGGCGCGGTATCTCCGCAGGGCGGTGATATCTCAGAGCCCGTGACACAGGCAACGTTGCGTATCGTTAAGGTGTTCTGGGGCTTGGATTCCTCTTTGGCGTACAAGCGCCATTTCCCGGCGATCAACTGGCTCAACTCTTATTCCTTGTACCGTGACCGGCTCAGCGATTGGTTCTCCGAGAACGTTTCCGCGCGCTGGATGGAGCTGACGGGCAAGTGCCTGAAAATCCTGCAGGAGGAAGCAGAGCTCAATGAGATCGTGCAGCTGGTTGGTATGGATGCCTTGTCAAGTGAGGACAGACTGACGCTGGAAATCGCACGCAGCGTGCGCGAGGACTTCCTGCAACAGTTTGCATTTGATGACGTGGACGGATATACGCAGCTGGATAAGCAATACGAAATGCTGACGCTGGTATTTGACTTTGAAAAAAAGGCGACTGCAGCAGTTGCTGCGGGGGCGGATATTGAAGATGTTTCGAACCTGCCCGTTCGTGAGCAGATCGGCAGATTCAAGGCGGTTCCTTATGCAGATTATCGCGCAGAATCCGAAAAAATCAAGCAGGAGATCTCCCGTCAGCTGGACGCTCTGACCGATAAGGTTGAGGCGTGAGGGCTGAGAAAGGATACGCATTATGATCAGAGAATACAGAACCATAGAAGAAGTAGCAGGTCCCTTGATGTTGGTCAAGCAGGTCGAGGGCGTCAAGTACGACGAGCTGGGCGAGATTGAGTTGCCCGACGGCAGTGTGCGCCGCTGCCGCGTGCTTGAGGTGAACGGCAGAAACGTGCTGGTGCAGCTGTTCGAGTCATCTGCGGGCATAAATCTTGCACACTCTAAGGTGCGCTTTACCGGGCACGGTGTACAGATGCCCGTATCTCCCGATATGCTGGGACGTGTGTTTAGCGGTATGGGTGAGCCGATCGACGGCGGTGCCAAGCTGATCCCCGAAAAGTCCCTGGATATCAACGGTACGCCTATCAACCCCGCAGCGCGCTACTATCCTTCCGAGTTTATCCAAACCGGTATTTCGACCATTGATGGTCTGAATACATTGGTCAGAGGACAGAAGCTGCCTATTTTCTCGGGCTCGGGTCTGCCGCACGCAAACCTTGCAGCGCAGATCGCGCGTCAAGCAAAGGTGCGCGGCAGCGATTCCAAGTTTGCAGTCGTGTTTGCGGCTGTAGGTATTACCTTCGAGGAAGCAGATTTCTTTATCTCGGACTTTAAGAAGACGGGGGCTATTGACAGAACCGTACTGTTTATCAATCTGGCAAGCGACCCCGCGATCGAGCGTATATCCACACCCCGTATGGCACTGACTGCCGCAGAGTATCTTGCGTTTGAGTGCAATATGCACGTACTGGTCATCATGACCGATATCACCAACTATGCAGAGGCACTGCGTGAGGTGTCTGCTGCGCGTAAGGAAGTTCCGGGCAGACGCGGATATCCCGGCTATCTGTATACCGACCTTGCCACCATGTACGAAAGAGCAGGCAGGAAGATGGGCTCCGAGGGTTCTATTACCATGATCCCCATCCTGTCCATGCCCGAGGATGATAAGACCCACCCCATTCCCGACCTGACGGGCTACATCACCGAGGGACAGATCATTCTGTCGCGCGAGATGTACCGCAAGGGCTATATGCCCCCCGTGGACGTGCTGCCTTCGCTGTCGCGTCTGAAGGACAAGGGCATTGGTGAGGGCAAGACACGCGAGGATCACTCGGGAGTGCTCAACCAGCTGTTTTCATCCTATGCAAGAGGTAAGGATGCCAAGGAGCTGATGGTAGTGCTTGGTGAGGCTGCACTCACTCCCATGGACAGACTTTATGCAAAGTTCTCGGATGCTTTTGAGGAGAAATTCATCAATCAGGGCTTTTATGAGGACAGAACCATTGAACAAACGCTGGATATCGGATGGGAGTTGCTTTCCATTCTCCCTAAGTCCGAGATGAAGCGTATCAAGCCCCAGTACGTGGAAAAATACTGGCCGACCAAGTAAGACAACGATATTAGCCGGAGGCAATTATGGCAGATACCTACAACGTCAATCCGACGCGCATGGAACTGAAAAAAATGAAGATCCGTTACGCCAACGCCCGCAGAGGGCACAAGCTTCTCAAGGATAAGCGTGACGGGCTGATGAAACAGTTTCTGGAAACTGTGCGTCAGAATAAAGAGCTCCGAGAAAAGGTGGAGGCATCCCTCTCGGGCGTATATGACAGTCTTGCCATCGCGGGTGCAGTTTCGGGGCCCCGTGTGCTGGAGGAATCGCTCATGCTGCCTAAAAAGCAGGGAAAGTTGGATGTGCGCTACCGCAATGTCATGAGTGTGACCGTTCCCGAGTTTGATCTTGAGATCGTGGGTAAGGACGCGCAGGACAGCTATAATTACGGCCTTGCCTTCACCTCGGGGGAGCTGGATGCCTCGCTTTCTCAGATGAGTGCAGTCATGGAGGATATGGTTGCCCTGGCACAGAGCGAAAAGACTGTGCAGCTGTTGGCGCAGGAGATTGAAAAAACTCGTCGCCGTGTCAACGCGCTCGAATATATCATGATCCCCAAATATCTTGCTACCATCAAGTCGATCAAGATGAAGCTGGATGAAAATGATCGCGGTAACACTACGCGGCTGATGAAGGTCAAGGACATGATGCTCAAGGCGCAGCGAGAATCCGGCAAGCAAGAGAGTGAAGATGAGGGCGAGGGATAAATCCTTGCTGCTAAAAAATCATACGGATACGGTGGGCAGTTGCGACTGCTCACTGTATTTTTTTAACGGAATTTTCGCCTAAAAATAAACAAAAGATAGAAAAATCAACAAATAAGCGTAATTTAGGACTGCTTTCCGCCACGTGGGAGGCGGTCTTTCTGCTATGTGAGGTGTTTGAATAAGTGTGTCTGCCGCACTGCGTACGGGGTGTTGTGTGCATTGTGGGGACAGGGCAAGGGAAGATAATGGAAAGCCGTGCAGAATAAGGCTTTTTTGGCTATACCCTTTGGTGCTGCAAACGTGTCTGTTCATGCGAAAAAACTTGACAATTCACAGGGGTTTATGGTAGAATATGATGAATAATTATAATGCAGGCACTATTGGCTCTTTGGCAAATGGATCTGCGGAAAGGGAGGAGGAGCACTCGTGAAAAAAGTAAACATCGGTTCGAGTTTAAAAAATGCATGGGAATATAAACGCACAGCGTTTTTATGGACCGTGCTGTTCATATTTGTCTTTGCCGCGGTCAGCGTGCTGTTTTTACAGTTTTCGGATGCGTATTTCTCCTCGGGCGTTTTTGCAGATATCTTTTCCGGCGGGGAAGGGGATGCCACGGGCATGATATACGTGCTGTTGGACGATTACGTGTTGATGTCGTTTATGCTGCTTGTGTGTGCGCTTTGTGCATTTGCATTTCTGTACCAGCTGTGGAACGATGACATTGCGGACTATTACATATTGCTCCTGATCTGGAGTCTGATTTTCTACATTTTTTACGGCTTAAATCTGTTCAACCCGGGTGGCGGTGCAATGCATTACCTGGTGCGTACTATGGCGGATACGCTGTATCAGCTTTCTGTCATTCCCCTTTTGCTGTGCCTGTATATCAGGACGACGCGTTACCGCGGTTTTGTTCGCAGCGTTCTGATTATTGAGTACGTGCTCTGCACGTTATTTGCGTTGCTTTCGGTGACAGGACTGTTTCCTGTTGTGCTGAAGTACGTGGAATTTGTCTGCGACCTGCTGTTCTGCACTGCGCTTGTGGGCATCATGATCCTCGGATATAAAGAGGGCAGACGCGGAAACGGCTTTTACGGGCTGTTTTGCCCGTTGATGAGCGTTATGCTTTTGACTATGGGTGTGGTAACGCTGATTGCCGTGATCGGAAACGGCAACGGGTTTTATCTGCCGCGCAAGGTGGTCATCGATCTTGTGCAGAATTTCAATCTGCATCCGCTACGCGAATATTATTTGCAGCGCTACATGCTGGTGACCTTGTTGATCGTGCTTTTTATCCGTTTGATCTCGGAGCTGATGCACGACAAGTCGATCATCCGTGTGTTGAGCTACGAAAAGGAATCCGCACAGGGTTATGCCGTTGCGGTGCGTGAGCGCATTGATGAAGTGCGCCGCGTCAAGCATGACACCATGCTGCATATCAATGTGTGCAATATGCTGTATACCCAGGGCGAATATCAGCGTTTGGGTGAGTATCTTGAAAAACTGCAAACCGACGGTCAGGCGATCGCACCGTTGCAATACAGTAACAATCTCATGATAGATTATCTTGTCATGAGCTTTTCGCGCAAGGCAGAGCAAAAGCAGGTCTCACTACAGACTGATATAGCGGTGCTGCCCGAGCTTTCGATTGCGGATTCGGATCTCTGCTCTCTGCTTAATAACGTGCTGCAGAACGCTTTTGATGCCTGCATGAAGTTGTCGGACGTATCGAAGCGTTGGATCCGTCTGGAGATCCATGCAGACGAGAACAAGGTTTATTTTACCTGTATCAACTCCTGTGACGGGTATTTTGTTCGGGACAACGGCAGATATCTGACCACAAAAGCGGATGCTGCTTCGCATGGTTACGGCATGGGCATCATTCGGGATCTTTGCCGCCATAACGGCGGTGCTATGGCTACCCAGATCGACGGTAATCGCTTTACCGTCAAGGTGGCACTGCCGTATCATTTTGCAAACAATGAGAGGGGAATTTGACATGACGTCTAAAAAGAGAGTCAGTGAAATATTGGTGGAAAACCGCCAGATGACGCGTGAAAACGCGGCGCAGATCTTTGCGCTGATGCAGGCGGGCAGAACCGGCAAGAGCGAACAGGAGCTGATCCTGGAGCGCGAATTTGCTGCAGAGAAGGAGATTGCAAAGGCAGTATCGTTCAAGTATGATCTTCCTTTGGTCGAGCTGGAGGGAAAACAGCTTGACGACGATTTGATCCGCCGTGTGGATATCAACGTGCTCAAGAAGCACCGTGTCGTTCCCGTGTCGGTTTCCGAGGACGTGCCGCCGGTCATGAAACTTGCTATGTTCAATCCCATGAACGCCGGCGCGATCGAGGATGTGGAGCTGCTTTCACGTATGTCGGTTGAGCCTGTTGTTGCAACCGCGACCGAGATCATGAACGCGATCGACAAGTGCTTCGGTACCGAAACATTGCGCTCTGCGGTTGACCAGTTTACCAAAGAGAGACAAACGGCATCATCGGCAGCAGAGGATGACAGGGGTGATGACGTCAGCTCAGCCCCCATCGTTGTGCTTGTCAACACACTGCTTGAGCAGGCGGCACGCCAAAGAGCTTCGGATATCCACGTTGAGGCGTTGCAGGAATCTCTACGTGTGCGCTTCCGTATCGACGGTGTGATGTACACAAGACATAAGTATTCCAACGAGCTGACCGCTGCCGTGCTTGCCAGAATCAAGATCCTGTCCGGTATGGATATTTCGGAAAAGAGAAAGCCGCAGGATGGCAGAATGACGCATTTCGTGGATGGCAGAGAGTATGACATTCGTGTATCCGTACTGCCTACTGCATACGGTGAAAAGTGCGTAATGCGTCTTGCGCTCAAAAAGAGCTTGAGCCGTAACAAGAGTACGCTGGGCTTGAACTCGGACGATATGGAAAAATTTGACCATATCATGTCCTACCCAAACGGTATCGTGCTGGTTACCGGACCGACCGGTTCGGGAAAATCGACCACGCTTTACACGGTGCTCAGCGAAAAGAACAAGGAAGAGGTCAATATCGTCACGGTCGAGGACCCTGTCGAGGCGAATATTGACGGCATCAATCAGGTGCAGGTCAACCCCAAGGCGGATCTGACGTTTGCAAGTGCCTTGCGTTCGATCCTGCGTCAGGACCCCGATATCATCATGATCGGTGAGATCCGTGACGTGGAGACTGCCATGATCGCAATTCAGGCATCGATCACAGGTCACCTTGTGGTCAGCACGGTGCATACAAACAGTGCCGCAAACACGGTCACGCGTCTTTTGGATATGGGCGTGGATTCCTATTTGATCGCGGACTCGGTCGTGGGCATTATTGCACAGCGACTTGTGCGCAGGCTGTGCCCCAATTGCAAAAAGATGCGCAAAGCTGAGGAGTATGAGCTTGAGTTTATGGGTAAGGATCCCTCAATACCCACCAACATCTGGGAGCCTTGCGGCTGCCAGAGCTGCAACGGGACCGGCTATTACGGACGAATCGGTGTTTACGAGATCATGGAGCTGACGCCGGGCGTCAAGCGTCTGATCAACAAAAAGGCAACAGCTGAGGAGATCAAACAGCAGGCGCTGAAGGACGGTATGCAGACATTGCGTATGAATGCCTCCAAGCTGGTGCTGTCGGGTATAACCTCCTTCCAAGAGATCCTGAGCGTTTCCTACGAGAATTGATATAGGAGTTTTACGGTTTTTATGATTACCATCAAGCAGATAATAGACGTCGGTGTACAGCACGATTGCTCGGATATCCATTTGTCCGTGGGCAGACCCGTGGAATACAGATGCCAGGGAGTGCTGACTGTGTACGACCCTTATGTGATGACGCACGAGGATATCAAGTGTGTGTGTGATCAAATGCTCAACGAGCGTACTCGCGCTACATTGGATAAGTGCGGAGAGGTCGACTTTGCCTATGCGTTGGAGAATTGCGGCAGATTGCGTTGCAACGTGTATATGGAGAGTGGTAAGCTTGCCGCAGCTATGCGCCTTTTGCCATTCAGTATTCCCACCACCACGCAATGCGGTACGCCGCCCGCAGCAGTGCATGCGGCGACCAGACAAAAGGGTCTGATCCTGGTGACCGGACCTACGGGTCACGGTAAATCCACCACGCAGGCTGCACTGATCCATCACCTTAACAGACATCATAAAAAACACATTATCACGCTGGAGGACCCGGTAGAGTACGTGCACACTTCGGATCAGTGCATCATTCATCAGCGTGAGGTCGGTGTGGATACGGGCTCATTCTCGGCTGCGCTGCGTGCGGCACTGCGTCAGGATCCTGATGTTATCCTTGTGGGCGAGATGCGTGATACCGAGACCATATCGATTGCATTGACCGCGGCAGAGACCGGACACTTGGTCATTGCAACGCTGCACACCAATAATACCTCGTCTACCATTGACCGTATCATAGATGCGTTCCCCGCAGAGCAGCAGGCGCAGATCCGCGTGCAGCTGTCTACCGTGCTGGAATGTGTGCTGTGTCAGAATCTGGTGCCTACCACCGATGGCAAGAGAACCGCGGTATATGAGGTGCTCATGCCCACCATGGCGGTAAGAAACATGATTCGTGAAAACAAGACCCCGCAGATCCCGTCCGCGCTGCAGACCGGTAAAAAGTTTGGTATGCAGACCAAGGACGACCATCTGTACGAGCTGTTCTTACAGGGGAAGATCTCCAAGGAAACGGCTCTGAAATACGCAGAGGACGAGCAACAGCTGACAAGAAAGCTGGAGGGCTTTGTTCGCTGATAAAGGCTGATAAAGGAGTAATCAATGCCAACTTACGGATATCAAGCCGTTTCTAAAAGCGGCGGAAAAAAGAAGGGAAGCATTACTGCATCCGACCCGCAGCAGGCAAGACAAATGCTGCTTGCGGAGGGCTTGACGCCCATTGAGATCAAGGAGCAGAATCTGCTGACCAAGGATATCAATATTCCGATTTTCGAAGGTGTCAAGGCGCGCGATCTGAGCGTGTTCTGCCACCAGTTCGTCAGTGTCATCGATGCGGGCGTACCGGTTGCCGAGGCTTTGGATCTGCTGGCACAGCAGACAGAAAACAAGACGCTGCGCAAGGCTATCTACCAGACGCAAAAGGAGATCCAGCAGGGTGAGACGCTGGCGGATGCCATGCGCAAGCAAGGCAAGCGCGTGTTTGCCCCCATGTTTGTCAACATGGTTGCCGCGGGCGAGGCTTCGGGTAATCTTTCGGTTGCTTTTTCGCGTATGGCGGACTATTATGAAAACGCCAACAAGACCAAATCCGCACTGCAAAAGGCGATGATATATCCTGTGATCGTACTGCTGGTTGTGGTCGTGGTCATGTTTGTCATGATGATCTTCGTGCTTCCTACCTTCAAGACCATGTTTGAAGACATGGGCGCAGAGCTGCCCTGGATCACGCGCTTGATTATGGGTACGAGTGATTTCTTTGTTGCCTACTGGTGGTTGATCCTGATCGTAGGCGGTGTGGTCGCACTTGGCGCATGGCTGTTTGTGCGTTCCAAAAAGGGAAAGTATGTGTTCGACTGGATCATGCGTAAGATCCCGGTGTTCGGCCCGTTGACCGTCAAGACCGCTTCCGCGCAGTTTGCGCGCACCTTTGCCACGCTGACCGCTTCGGGTATTCCGATTATCGAGGGACTTGAGATCGTGTCACGCAGTATGACCAACGTGTATTTCAAGGACGCGCTTTTATATGCAAGAGAGCAGGTCGCCGTGGGTACCCCCTTGGCGGATGCGCTGAAGAATAACGGCCTGTTTCCGCCCATGGTCATTCATATGGTCAAGATCGGTGAGGAATCGGGTAATTTGGAAAAAATGCTGGATAAGCTTGCCGAGTATTACGACGAAGAGGTGCAGGCGGCTACCAAAAACGTCATGGCAATGCTGGAGCCCATGATCATATTGCTGCTTTGCGGCGTGGTAGGTACGGTCGCCATCGGCGTGATGCTGCCTATGTTCCAGATGTACAATATGTACGATCAGTACTTATAAGGAGAGGTTATGCATCCTGCTTTGATCATCGGCGGTGCTGCTTTGTTCGGCGCGGGTGCGGGCGCTGCCTGTATTCCGCTTGTCAACCGCTATTTGGTGAAACTTGAAAAAAACAAGCTTACGGTCAAGGGGAGTGCAGTATTTATTGTTGTACTGGCACTTTTGTGGGCGGTGATCTTTGCGGTGAAGGGATGGGAGGCTTCGGCACTCCTGCTCGGTCTTGCCGCTGCCGCGTTGCTTTCCTTGTCCTTGATCGATTGGAAAACCTACGAGATCCCGTTTGCATACAACGTGTTTATCTTTGTGCTCGGGGTACTCACTCTTATCTTTGACCCGGCACATTGGCATGAGTACGTGATCGGCTTTTTTGCGATCAGTCTGCCGCTGCTTGGACTGTTCTACCTTTCCAAAGGAACGGCGATCGGCGGAGGCGATGTCAAGCTGATGGCTGCGTGCGGTATGCTGCTTGGTTGGAAATTGGCTTTGCTTGGATTTGTGCTCGGCTGTATCATAGGTTCTGTGGTGCATATCGTGCGCATGAAAATATCGGGGGAAAAACACATGCTTGCCATGGGCCCCTATTTGTCGGTCGGCGTGTTTATTTCTGCGCTGTTCGGCAATGCCGTGATCGCGTGGTATCTCTCCATGCTCGGTCTGTAACGGCTAAAAATTCGTATTAATTGAGAAGAAAGAGGTAATTCAAATGGGCGTATCCTTTGGCTCTAAGCACCTTCTTGCATTACAAATAGACAACGGTGTGTCGCAGGTTGCAGAACTGCGCGTGCACGCCAAGAACGTTACGGTGCTTAAGTCCTTTTCCGTGCTGACCCCGATGGGGACCGTGGAAGATGACGGTACTCTGGCAGCGGACGCAAAATTTGCCGCGCTTCTGCGCGAGCAGATGCGCGAGCACGGGATCAAAACCGACAGAGGCGTGTTCTGCGTCAATTCGGACCGCATTATCACGCGTGATATCACCATACCCAACGTCAAGCGCAGTCAGATCCTGACTATGCTCAACACCAACTCACAGGATTATTTCCCTGTGGACGTCAGCGATTATAAGCTGGATTACTCGGTGCAGGAGCAGGTCGTGGAGAACGGCGTCAAGATGTTGCGTATTCAGGCAAGTGCAGTACCCAAGTCGCTGGTCGCTTCGTATTACGATCTTGCCAAGATGATGGAGATCGGCATTGAAGCCATCGACTTTTCGGGTAACAGCATTTTGCAGGCAGTTGCGCTTGATCCCGAAATGATCAAGCACAAGGACGATGAGCAGGGCAGTACATATTTGGTGGCAAATATGTATTCGGGAGGTACGCAACTCACCTTTATTAAGGACGGCGCGGTCAGATTGCAGCGCACCGTATCGTACGGTCTGGGTGGGAGCTTTGGCACATTGCTGCAGGCGAATACCAAGAGAGTCGGCGAAATCATCGGCTATGATGCTGCAGAGGTGGATCAGGAATCCAAGTTCAGTGCTTCCATGGAGGCGTATACCAAGGCTTCCGAGCTGTCGGGGGTGATCAATCGTATCATTGAATACTACTATTCGGTGGAAGGCTACGGCAACGGCAAGATCTACGGTACTGCCATCGGACAGTGCGTGCTGCTGCCCACTTTTGCACAGCAGCTGTTCTCCGAGTTGGATATTGAATATCGCGTACCGCGCAGTAGCAGCGTACATCTGGATGACCCGAGCAGATTGGGTAAGCATTACGGGCTGTATCTGCCATGTATCGGTGCTTGTTTAAACCCCTTGAATCTGACTGAGCGCGCGCTCGGTATGGCATTGGAAAATGTGTGTGCAAAGCGTCGCTGGTTGGAGCGTGCTGCGTTTGTAAAGCGTAATTTTATTCTGATTGCAGGAGCTTCCATTCTTGCAATTTGCGTGTTGGCTTCCGCACTGATGGCAGGCTATGCCGTGGTGGAAAACATGATCATTAAAAAAGATATCAAAGACTATCAGCAAAAGATCGAGGTGTTTTCCGAAGTTGCCAAGTATCATAATATCAAGCTCAACGCCGAGTCTATCCGCGATTTGCTGCAATCCTACACGCAAAAGCTGGAGCAGTTGGAACAGGACGAGTTGGTTTATGAGTCGCTCAAGGCAGAGCACGAACAGCTTGCCGAGACCTACCGTGCACTGCAGGAGGCTTGTGCGCAGCTGGAGCAGGATTTTGTTTACGTAGATCAAGTGTACGCCAAGGAATACGCTGTGTATGATGATTTCTCCGAGAATATCTGGAAGTGGTATGAGGAGATCATGTATACGCTTGACAACGATTACATGAACACCAATAACGATAATCTGGTGTCATTTATTGAAGAGCTTGAAGAAAAAATGCCTCAAAAGTTTACGGTTACGGCAATTGCTGTAACTGATCAGGGACTGAATATGGGTATTGAGGTCACGAGCAAGGAACAGGTGATCTACGTTATTCAAACGCTCCGCGAATTTGACACGGTTGAAATTATGAGCATTTCGGGGTTGACCGTTTTGGACGGCAGTATGTCCAAGCCCTTTGAAGAAGAAATCCAAGGACCCCTTAATCCCACCCAACGCGTCCGCTTTACCGTTTCACTCAAATATACAGACGCGTTCAGAGAGAACTGAGAAGGGAGGGCTGAGATATGAAGGACAAGAATATCAAAAAGGATAAGATAAAAAAGGACGACCGCAATAAAAAGCCGCACTATAAAAAGCAGCAAAGCGGTGTCTATAATAAGAAAAAGGCTGCCGGTAAGGTAAAGAATAAAACTGTCGATAGCAAGATCAAGCAGCTTGCCCTGCAAGCGCAAGCGGCAGAGCCGGCTGAGGAGCTTGTTACCGATTCTGCAGTTGAACAAGCTGAAATGCCCGCTTCTCAGGTTGTGGCAGAGCCGGTGGAAGTGTCTGTGACAAAGGAGGCGGATGTGCCTGTGACCGATGCCGCGGATGTGCCTGTGACTGATGCTGCGGAAAAGCCTGAAGAGTCGGTTGTTACACAAGCACCTACTGAACAGCCTAAGCCTGTTAAGCAAGCTAAGTCTCAGGCTCCCAAAAAACAGAGAGCGACGCTGCCTTTTGCAGTTAAGCTGTTGATACAAACAGTGCTGGCTGCGATGTGCGTCATGATCGGTGCAGTGCTGCTGTTGAGCACGATGCTGTTGGTATATCGTCCTCTGAAGCGATCCAATGATGCTTTGGATGATCAAAGGCTGCAAAACCGCATGGAGCTCAGTGCTATGATCGCTGACGTATTCCCGGGTATGAATGTGGACGACCAGCTCAGCGACGTGGTCTTGCGTGCGTTGGAGAATAAGAAAAACACACTGCGTAACGAAAGCGGTACGGTCGCCAAGGAGATCGAAGTTCTGCGCACCGATAATGAGGATATTGCAAAGCTGATGGCAGATACCGGTTACGATACGATCAGTTTTTCACAAATTGTCAATGATGCATACTCTACCGAAAGATGTCTGCAAGCCATGAACGGGACGGTCAGCGTGATCGACCACAAACTGGAAACTCTGGGTGTTGCCAAGCTCAAGGAGGAGATTGCTTCTCTGAAGGGCACAACCACTACGGTGACCAAGGAAGATGAAAACGGCGAGACGGTTACCGAAACCGTAACGGTTGGCGGTTTGATTCCCGAGGCGCAGGCAAAGAAGGCAGAATTGCAGAAGAAATATGACGAGCTGCAGGGAAAGCTGGACGAGTTGGATGCGTACTTGGATAAGAACAACGGCAGAATTACCGCTATGTTCAATCGCTTGGACGGTGACCAGAAGGCAAATAACGTATTTGACAAGATGGAAGCCATTACCGCTTATGTCAAGGCAAGTCCCAAAAATAATATCTTCGTGCAGGACACCGAACAAAAGCTTGGCAGCTTCCCCGGCGAGTCCAAGGAAGAGGACGATATCCTGTTTATTATGAAGGTGGAAGCCGAGACCGGTATCCATATGCAAATGGTCAATTACGGCCAGGATTATCAGCACAAGCAACTGTCCAACGGTATGCTGTTGTGCTACGAGGTGTATAGTATTCCGTACTATGCAAGCTATGAAGGTCTTAAGAATCTGATCGCGTATTTCAGTGACAACGACGATTTTTATGCGTCGGTCTACACGCTCTCTATTCAGTACAACCCTGCCAATGAATCGATTCAGGGTAATATGGTGATCTTACATTACTATCTGTTGGATAAGAATGCCGAATATGTGCCTCCCATCATCAATGAGGAGATCATCCCCGGTATTGACGGTATTTTTGGTGACGTGACCGATAGCGGCAAAACTGAGGGCAAGCAGAGTCCTTACACAGCCGAGGATGTCAAGAGTTGGTTGGATGATGGCATGACGTTTGAGCAGGTGCGTGACAAGCTCAAATTCGAGGGGTATCCCGCAACCGAGTTTGCTTGGATCATGAAGGAGGACTATAAGACTCCCGGCGATATGCAGGAATTTTTGGAGGAGTACGGTGAAGAGGACGTTGAGTACGACCTGGATTACGTACTGGATCTGCTTGAATGTGATCTCAAGACCCTGATGGATATTTACTATTCCGAAGATCCCGAGGATACCACGGGCGACGACAATACCCCCGAAGATCCCGAGGATACCACGGACGACGACAATACTCCCGATGATCCCGAGGATACCACGGGTGACGACAATACGCCCGATGATCCCGAGGACACCACAGGCGACGACAATACGCCCGACGATCCCGAGGATACCACGGGCGACGACAATACGCCCGATGATCCCGAGGACACTACGGGCGATAACACTCCCGATGATCCCGAAGACACCACGGGCGGAAATGACAAGCCCAATAAGCCAACGACGGGTAAGCAGAGTGATTATACCGCAGAGGACATTGAGGATTTGATGTACAACCAAGATATGTCGCTTGAAGAGGTACGAGATTGGTTGGTGGATCAGGGCTATCCTGCAATTGAGCTTGCCTGGATCTTGAGTGAGAAGTATCATACCGAAGCGGATATCGTTGCTTTTATGATGGTGCATGGGGAACTTGACAACTACAGATCGCTTTCGGACGCAACCGAGCTGTTCGATTGTAAGCTGTCGGATCTGAAAAAGATCTACAGCGGCCGATAAGAGTCGACTTTCAGAGAAAGGAGAAAGGCATGAGAAAGTTTTTGAAAAATCAAAAAGGCGTAACTATGATAGAAGTGCTGGTGACCATTGCGATCCTTGCAATCGTGGTAGCTCCATGCCTTTCTGCCTTTGTCATGGCACAACGCGGTAACGTCAAAGCCGCCGAAACCGAGAGGGTGTATACCGCAGCTGCCAATTTCATGGAGGAGCTGAAGGGAGATCCTTCGGAACTTGAAGCACTGACCCCTGTGATGAAGGACGATGTGCAGATTGCAACTGCTTTTTCCGAGAAAGCAGATGATAGTTATTATATAGTTACTATTTATGCCGGTGTTCTTGATGATAAACCTGCTTCAAGTGACATTAAACCCATTTTGAAAGGGGTGATTGCGCTTGACTAAGAAGTTTATGAAAGACAATCGCGGTCAAGTGCTTTACGCTGTGATCGTGACCGTTATGTTTATGGGCGTGCTTTCCATGATCGCCATGGGCTTGACTCTGAGCAATTATCATGATGCTTTGGATAAGCAGCAGCATGTGAGCGACTATTATGCAGCGGATGCGGTTGCAGAGCTGATTCGTATTGGAAAATTGCCTGTTTCTGATACACCGACAAAAATTGACGCTGAGACCTTTGAAACTGCAGAAGAAAGTTCGACAAGGGTTGTGACAGTTGAAAAAAACGGTAATGCGTATACAATAACGGCTGATACCGCAACGATTGTGATGACCATTGAAGACAACAAATTTACAAGCTGGGAGGTAAGTTATCATGCTGAACAACCGGCTGAATAAAAACAACAAGGGCGTGACCTTGATAGAGGTCATTGCTGTTGTGGCAGTGCTTGGCGTGGTCATGGCGGCTGTGACGGGATTTATGATCTCGGGAACCAAGATGTCCGCGAGAGTCAGCGGCAAAGCAACCGACTCCATGAAAGAGCAGACTGCTGTGGAGTTTATCAATCGAAGAATTTGGGAGACACAAGAATCTGTTTCGGTTGATGAAGACCGGAAGAATGATGATTCGGAGTCTCGGTATTATAACTACCATGAAGCTTTAGAGCTTGGCGGGACTACTGCAATTATGAACGGAACAGATCCCAAAACGCAAAAACCCGCCGTGGTATATATGCTTATCGATAGCCAAAAGCAAATTGTGATTTGTCCCGGTCAAATATTCTTTGACCGGATCGATAGCAATACAGTAACCTACTATTTGAACGACGAAAAACACGTTGTGCACCTCAGAGTTGCTCCGCAAGGCTGATGCTGTCGTGACGTTGGAGGAAACACATAGATGAAAAAAATAGTTGTTATATTGACAGCGTGTTTGTTGATGTTGGGTATGACAGTCTCGATTGCCGCGCAATCGACGTCCAAAGCCGGCACAGTGAATTACGATGATCTGAATTACAGTGAGCAAATGAATAAGGCAACCATACAGATGGGTGACGTGCTTGCGCAGATTCCCGGCTTTACTGTTTCAGAGGCAGAGAAGAACTATATCCAACACAAATTCAGTGGGCAGAATGTATTGTATTATAAAAAGCCCGTGGTGCAAGACCTGGAGTGTGTTTATGACGGTGAGACGCAGCAGTTGACCGTTGTTTTGGCGTATGATTACCAGTATTTGCAATCTATGGACAAGGAAGTGCTCTGGATTCCCGCCAAAGTAAGTGTCGGAACTTCGATTGCAAACTTTTCTCCTGCACAGGATAATTATTACCGTGCGACGCTTGAGAACGTGACATGGTCGAAAAATTTGACTTTGACAGTTGAATATGCCGCGGATTTTACAATTACTGCAGATACGCTGAATGATTTTATTAATTTTGCATATGACGGAACTTTGCAGTTGGATCGGGAGTATGTTGCTTTTGATGCAGAATGGACGGTATATCAGGCTGCCAAGTTGGCATACGACACATACCGAAAGGATATGGATACATATAATACTGACTGTGTCAAATATGAGCTTTATCTGAATAGTGTTGCCTTATACAATGATTACCTTGTATATCAGGATCACCTGGAGGATGTGCGGGATTATCAGATCGCACACGATGCATATCTTGCCAACAGCAGCGAATGGGCAAAATATGAACAGGATAAACTCAAATATCAAGAGTATATCAATTACAAGAATGGTCTTTATCCCGGGCTGTGTCAGGAATATGAGCTCAATATGGCAAAAGTGCAGCATCATTTGTATCTGCTCTCCATGTTAACCGTTCAGGATCCCAATACGGGTATATCCTTTGTTGAGATGATGGTGGATGACCGCATCGGTGACATGATTGAAAGCAAGAGAGAGCAGGTAGAATTTGCGGTCGGTGAGGGGACCACCAAGAACGTGATCGATTCTACGCGTGCACTGCAAAGCTTTTGCAGAACCTATCAGACCCTGACCGGCGAGCAAGAGATCTATGCATTTTACATCAGGGAATATGCGGGCTTTGTCAAGAACCTCAATCTTCTCTATGACAACATTCAAAAGCTTTATAAAAACGATACCATTTATCGTACCCTGCAAAAAGAATACCCCAATCATATTACCAGCCTTGTGCGTATGCTGGGATCGCTATACGTGCAGAAGTGCGTATTTGACGATACCGTAAAGCTGGATCTGACTACGGTAGTAGACAGTCGCGGAAATCAAACGGCAGCTGATCTGGTGCATCCATCCGTTTGTCCTGCCGATAACCCAAAAATAAAGGCAGCTTCTTTGTCTGCATGGCCCACCGTGCCTCGGGATCCGGAGTCTTACGAAATCAAGACCATGCCCTCAGAACCGTTGGTTAGATTGGAGGATGCAGTTTATCCCCCCATGCCCGGCTTTTCATACGTGAACAACGCGCAGGAGATCCCCGAGCATATGGATGATCCGGGATACATGGAAGAGCCCGTACCGCCCTTGGAGGTGCCGTATCCGGGTCCTGCTCCCGTGTTGGACTGGGATCCGTCCGAGCAGGACTTATATGATGCTTATCTGGAAGGTCTGATCGTGCAAAGACCGGAGTTTACACAAAGTCAGGTCGTTACACTGAATGCAAGCACCAAGCAATCGATCAGTTTAGATACAGGCGAAGGCTATTACTACGTATATTTCTATAACACCGATGATCAGGGCACGTATCTCGGGCATTCATTAGGGGTGCGTTTCGGGGAACAGGCAAGCATCCCCGAACATCTGCAAACTGCAACCAAGCCTCCCGAAACTGCCACTGCATATGAATTTGTGGAATGGGTCGATCGGGATGGCAATCCGCTGGATCTGAGCTGCTTGACCGAAGATGTCAATGCATATGCATCCTATCGTGCCGTGCCCAGAAAGTACAATGTGACCTGGCAGGCAGGAGATCATGATGTTGTGGAACAATGGGAGTACGGAACGACGCCCGTATTCAGCGGTTCGACCGATAAATCTCCTTCCGCACAGTATACCTATGCGTTTATCGGCTGGGACAAACAGTTTGTGCCCGTTACCGGAGATGTGACGTATACTGCTTTGTATGAGAATACGGAACGTCGCTACCAAGTGACCTTTGATATAGGGGACGGTACTATCGTTACCAAGGAGTTCACGTACGGTTGGAATCTTTCCGACGTGGTTGCTACGTTGAAAAAGCCTTACCGTGCTCCCGATGCACAGTATACCTACACCTTTAAGGGCTGGCGGCAAGATGCACACGAGGAAATATTAACCGATCATACGCAATTCCCGCTGCTGACCGGCAATATGACCTTTACAGCTCAATTTGAAAACACAGCCAATTCTTATACCGTAACTTGGATCGTGGATGGTGAGATCGTGCAGACAAGCTGTGAGTACGGTCGAGTGCCTATGTTTGGTGCCACTCCCGATGAGGTTCCTTTCAAGGAGCCGGAAGAACGGTTCTGTTATGTGTTTGAGGGCTGGGATCGAGAGCTCGTGCCCGTTACGGGCGATGTCACGTATATAGCAAGTTTTTCTTCGCAGACAAGGTATTATCGTGTGGATTTTGTCATAGAGGGAGAAGTATATACGATTGAGTTGGAATATGAACAGTTGCCCGTATTTGACAAAACGCCGCAAAAAGCTTCGGATGTGCAGTATCATTACTCTTTTATCGGATGGGATAGTGAGCCTGTTCCTGTGCGCGAGGATGCCGTTTATACTGCGGAATTCGGTAAAGTGTTGCGTAAATATCCCGTTAAGTTCGTAGTGGGAGGAAATGAGATCACCACCGAGTTTGAGTACGGTGCAACGCCGGTATATCCGAACAATATTCCAACCAAGCCTGACGATTCCGTCTATAGCTATGTATTTACCCGTTGGGATCAGCCGCTGGCAGCGGTTGACGGCAGCGCCGTGACCTATACGGCATGTTTTGATGCCATCGCACTTGCGCCAACTCCCAACGGTGAAAACGGCAAACTTACCATAGACAAAGAAAACGGTAAATATGAGCTGAAGCTGGAAGGCACACAGGTGGATCTTTCCTTGATTTGGGAAAAAGCAGGAAAGGAGAAGGCACAGCTACTGCAGGTGTTCTTTGGTGATGCGGTCCTGGAGTTCCCCAAAGCGCAGATCGAGGCACTCTATCTTATGGGTGACAGCCTGGCAACCGCCACGCTTGCGCGTGTGGAGTATGAAGGGAACACGGCATATCGCATTGAGTTGCTTGATCGAGCAGGCAATCCCATACCGTATCTGGTGACCGAACTGACTGTCAAGCTACCATATGACGGGTTGCACACTGCGGATGTGTTCCGTACTGCCGAAGATGGTACACTGACAAAGATGCAGGTGGAGCGAGAGGAGGGATATTTGGTATTCTCCTCAACGGAATTTTCTACCTTTATGCTCAAGGATAAATTTTTGATCAGCCAAAATATCAACGAAAATGGCTCACTTGATATGGTCGGTGAAGCGTATGAAGGAGAAATGATCACGATCACTCCCGATCCTGACGAGGGGTATCACGTGGATGAGGTGGTGCTTGAGTATAACGGGCAGCAGATCAAGCTTGAGCTCGTGGACGGCAAATACAGCTTCGTGATGCCGCGTGACAACGTCCGTATATCCGCCGTGTTCAAGGTGGTTGAGGGCGGAACTGTTGCCGAGGTGATCGTGGGCGTTGTAACTGCGCTGCTGATCGTAGCGATCGGCTTTGTGATCGCAGTGGTCCTGCGTAGGAGAAGGTTCGTTAAGTCTTAGTTTTCCAAGTGTTTTTTCAAGGCTGCGCCATTGGCGCAGCCTTGTGTCTTTATTGGCTATTGTTTTGGATTGTGTCTTGACAAGCCGTGCAATTATGTGTTACAATACAAGCGACAGCAAAGTTTCGGCATATCATATAAACAAGTATCGCAGCAGGGAGAAAAAACATGAAAAAATTATTTGTGATGTTACTGTGTGGTATCATGTTGCTCAGCATTTTCGCAGGCTGTGCAGATAACGGGCAGGGGGAGCAGGAGAGCACTCTCCCAAATGATGAGGAAAGCCATTGGGTCAGCCCTGAGCTGACTGTGACCGATGAGTTTTCGGGACAGACCTTGAACATCATCGCTAACCGAGAGATGGATGCAGGCAGTGAAGAGGCATCGTCCGACCCGCTTGAGGATGCGATCTACCGCCGAAACGATAAGCTGGAATCCGCATACGGCATTACAATCGACACTATTGTGGAACCTGAGTATACGGAATTGGGAGAGAAGGTATCCAAGGATGTAAACTCCGGCAACGGCGACTATGATCTTGTTTATCAGCATATGGTAAACTCCGCGACCGGTCTGGCGGTGAACGGCCTTTTGATCGACCTTGGAGAGTTGGAGTACGTTGATTTTGACAAAGAGTGGTGGGACCAGGATGCAAGAGATGGATTTACAATTGGCAATCACCAATTTCTGGCAGTTGGGGATCTGTTGCCCTACACCCTGTTGTATTCCGCGTGCATTGTGTTCAATAAGGATCACTTTGATAACCAGAGCATGGACTATCCCTACGATCTTGCAAGAGAAGGGCTGTGGACGCTGGACGAGCTCAACGAATTGACCAAGGATCAGACCAAGGAGATCAACGGTGATGGCAAGATCGATTATGAAAACGACTATTTCGGCATCACTACTTGGCACCTTGTAGGTCCCTTTAATTTCTTCTACGGCTCAGGCGCGAGTTTCTTTACCAAGGACGAGGACAACTATCCCGTATACAGCGTGGATCAGGATAGAATCCAGAGCATTTATGACAAGGTATATACTACGTTTATGACCAATAACTCTCTATATATTACCGACGTGGGCATCAATACCGAGGCGTACAAGGTATTTACCTCGGGCAGAGCTCTGTTCTGTTCTTGCTCGCTGACCAATATTGCAAATACAGAGCATGGCTTTAAGGATATGAGAGAGGAGTACGGCGTGCTGCCTCAGCCTAAGTACGATACCAACCAAAAGGACTATATGAGCTTTGTAAACGGTGCCGCATCGGTAGTAGTTGTACCAAAGAGCGTAAACA
The DNA here is from genome assembly GCA_045586845.1 of Eubacteriales bacterium. Lineage (GTDB taxonomy): Bacteria > Bacillota > Clostridia > Oscillospirales > CAG-272 > SVQP01. The sequence goes on along the minus strand of JAZNBB010000012.1, from coordinate 13,102 downwards.
ACGGAAAGATTGAATTTGTGGGCTTTATGATGGAGGCACTTTCCTCCTCGTCTTACTACATGGTGACCGATACCCTGTATGATAAGGTAGCTAAGTCCAAAAATGTGCGTGACCCGGAATCTGCCGAGATGGTGGATATCATAATCCGTAACAGAGTATTCGATTTCGGTTATTCTCACTTTTTCAGTAAGGGATACCCCTGCGCGACCCTGTTCCAGACTTGTCTTGATGCCAAAAGCACTTCCGTTGCAAGTGTGATTAAGAGAGTGAAGGACAGTACCATGAAAAAAGATATCAATAATATACTTGAAACATACCAAGGCGACTGATCAAAAAACCCCGTGCACGCGCGTGCACGGGATTTTTTGAATGATATGCAGATTTCATTGATTTTGCATCGGTTCGACGTAGATGTGGGCTTTTATCAAAAGCTGATGCAAGAATGGGATATGGACCATTGCATAGCCTAAGCTTGCACCGGACAGATTGAAGATAAAATCGTCGATGTCTAGGTAGCCCATACGAAGCAACGGTTCAAGCAGCTCCACAAAAAGCACGATGCAAAAGCAAATCGCAAGCACTCTCCAATATTTCCTGAAGGTGTTGAATATGCAGGGCAGAAAGCATCCCATGGGAAAGAGAACGATCAGATTTCCAACAAGATTTTTGACAACGATATCCACATTAATGCTGTCTTCTTTTAATCTGATAACATATTCCCAAATCGTTTTGAAAGGAATGACATTAGAGCGGCTGAAAAATTCTCCGATCGTGGATTCGGTGTTGATATGTCTGCCGTCCAACAAGAGAAATTTCACCAATGCAAGACAGTAGATCACGAAGAATACGTACAGCAGAATTTTTACAGCTTTTTTCATTTTTCTTTCTCCCAACCGATATGTGCGTTTCATAACAATCTCACTATATCACACACCAAATGCGTTGTCAATAAGGTGGGGAAAAGTCATTTTTCAGGGTCATAATTTGTTGTCAAGTGGGGGATAGGTTGGTAAGGTGTAACATAGGGCGCAGATGATCGCCGAGCAAATGGCGGTGTTTTTCATTTTTCCCTGAAAACTATTGACAAAAAGGGAATTACAATATATAATGAAAGGAGTGTTTTATTACGTATCAATGAAAGGAATATCCATGAAATACGAACATTTAACAGTTGAGAAAAAGTGGCAGGAATATTGGGAAAATAATCAGACCTTCAAGACCGACGTGTGGGATTTTTCCAAGCCCAAGTTCTATGCGCTTGATATGTTCCCTTACCCCTCCGGTGTAGGTCTGCACGCAGGTCACCCTGAGGGCTATACCGCAACCGATATTGTTTCGAGAATGAAGAGAATGCAGGGCTATAACGTGTTGCATCCCATGGGCTACGACTCGTTCGGTCTGCCCGCAGAGCAGTATGCGGTTACCACAGGCAACCACCCCAACGGCTTTACCCAGGAGAATATTAAGACCTTTTCCAATCAGCTCCGCGAACTGGGGTTTGATTATGACTGGTCCAAGATGATTGCAACCAGTGATCCCGAGTTCTATAAGTGGACACAGTGGATATTCAAGCAGCTGTATCTGGATGGCTACGCACAGTATATTGATATGCCCGTTAACTGGTGTGAGGAGCTTGGCACCGTGCTTTCCAACGACGAGGTCATTGACGGCAAGTCTGAGCGCGGCGGCTATCCCGTAGTCAGAAAGAACATGAAGCAGTGGGTCATCAACCAACCTGCCTTTGCCGAAAAGCTGTTAGAGGGGCTTGAGGAGATCGATTGGCCCGAATCCACTAAGCTTATGCAGAAGAACTGGATCGGCAAGTCGACCGGTGTTGAGGTGAAGTTTGACATCGTGGGCGGCGGTGAGTTTTCAATCTTTACCACCTGTATCGAGACTATCTACGGTATCACCTTTATGGTGCTCGCACCCGACGGCGAGGTGGTCAAGCAGCTTATGCCCAGAGTGAAGAACAAGGATGAGGTGCAGGCTTATATTGATGAAACGCTTAAGAAGAACGATATGGATCGCACCGAGCTCAACAAGACCAAGTCGGGCTGTGAGCTGAAGGGTGTGACTTGTATCAACCCTGTCAACGGCAAAGAAGTACGTATGTTTATCGGCGATTTCGTGCTTGCAAATTACGGCACGGGTGCTGTTATGGCAGTTCCTTCTCACGACCAGCGCGACTTTGAGTATGCCATCGCGCATAATATCGATATGATCCAGGTCATTGACGGCGATGAAAGACTTGGTCACGTGGATGTGTCCGAAAAGGCGTTTGAAAAGCAGGATTATCTTGGCAAGGGCTATCGCCTGGTCAACTCTGAGGAGTTCACAGGTCTGACTGTGGAGGAGGCAAAGGAAGCCATCACCTGCAAGCTCGAGGGATTGGGCGTTGCCAAGAGGACTGTCAACTACCACTTCAGAGAGTGGATCTTCGCGCGTCAGCGTTATTGGGGTGAGCCGGTTCCCGTGGTACACGGTGAGGACGGCGAGGTACACGTGCTGCCCGATGAGGAGCTGCCGCTGATTTTGCCTGAGCTCGCAAACTATAAGGGCGAGGGCGGTAAGGCGCCCTTGGAGAATGCAACCGAGTGGAAGCAGTATGACAAGAACGGCATCAAGGGCAAGAGAGAAACCTCTACCATGCCCGGCTCTGCAGGCTCGAGCTGGTACTTCTTACGCTATATCGATCCCCATAACGACGATGAATTTGCAAATCAGGAGCTGCTCAAGCACTGGATGCCGGTTGACCTGTATATTGGCGGTCCCGAGCATGCTGTAGGTCACTTGATGTATTCCAGAATCTGGAACAGATACCTGTACGATAAGGGACTTGCTCCCACCAAGGAACCCTTCCAAAAGCTGGTTCACCAGGGCATGATCCTCGGTGCAAACGGTATCAAGATGGGTAAGCGTTTCCCCGAGTACGTGGTCAATCCCAGCGACGTAGTCAGAGATTACGGTGCGGACACGCTGCGTCTGTATGAGATGTTCATGGGTCCCTTGGAGGTTTCCAAGCCTTGGAGTGATGCAGGTGTTGACGGTGCACGCAGATTTCTCAACCGCGTGTGGGCTTTCTTTACCGAACAAGAGAATATCGTGGACGATGAAGTGCCTGTGTTGGAAAAGATCTACCACAAGAGCGTCAAGAAGATCACCGAGGACTTTGAGAAGCTGGCGTTCAATACCGCCATCTCGCAGATGATGATCTTTGTCAATGCCGTATATAAGGAAGGCAAGTGTTCCCGCGAGTATGCAGAGGGGCTTATCAAGATGTTGTCCTGCATCTGCCCGCACATCGGTGAGGAGATCTGGCAGATCATGGGACATGACAATACCATTGCATACGAGCCTTGGCCCGTATACGATGAGAGCAAGACGGCTGACGACACGGTCGAGGTTGCCGTACAGATCAACGGCAAGGTGCGCGCAACCGTGACGCTGCCCGTAGGCTGCTCCAAGGAAGACGCCATTGCCGCTGCAAAGGCTGATCCCAAGATTGCAGAGCAGATCGAGGGCAAGACCATCGTCAAGGAGATCTCGGTGCCCGGTAAGATTGTTAATATCGTGGTCAGATAAATTCGCAAAAAAACTTTTGCGTAAACACTTGACATTCCGAAACGTTTGGTGTATAATACCAAAGGATATAACGGCAGTTATGTTTAATTCACTCTTGGCAGACGCGAGGGGAGGGAAATAGATAATGGCAGAAGTAAGACTCAAGGAAGGCGAAACCCTGGATAGCGCTCTGAGACGTTTTAAGCGTCAGATGGCTCGCTCCAACGTTCTTGCCGAGCTCCGTAAGAGAGAATGCTACGAGAAGCCCAGCGTAAAGCGCAAGAAGAAATCTGAAGCAGCGCGCAAGAGAAAGTATAAGTAATTATAACAAGAAAGAGGTTAAGTCACGGACTTGACCTCTTATTGTTTTTTGTTTTTGGGAATGCGTGCCTCACGCCGATCCTTATCTTTCTCATAGCACTTTCATTTCGGATTGGATTTTGTTACCTCTTTGATTATAGCACAATTTTTGCATTTTGTGCACTTGGCAGAGTGGCGAAATTCGGGATCGGAATTTGTTTAATATGCCGAAAATCGGTATGTTTGCTTGACACAAGTACCGACATAGTGTATAATACTGGGGACGGAGAAATCCGAATTTTGAAAAATGAGGTAAGACCCTATGAAAAAGATCCTTTCCGTGCTGGTGCTTATGGCAATGCTGCTGTCCGCGCTGGCGATCACGGCGTCCGCTGCAGAGTATGATTACATCAACCAGGCAGACTACTACGAACACGAAGCCGTAAAGAGAGACGAAGTTTACGACTGCGAAGCAGGTATCGCTACCACTAAGTGGACGGTTCCGTATCTTCCTACAACGCCTACACTTGACGGTAAGATCAACGTAGGTGAGTACGAAAGATTTGAAAATTTTGAGGATTATCTGTTCTACGCAATGCGTACCAACAACGGTCAAAATTCCGTTGAAGAGTTCTACGCATTTTTGGATACTGCTAAGCCCGGCTTCTTTGATGCGTACTGGGGCTGGGACGGACAGTATCTGTATATGGCATTTGACATGGACTGCTTTGACGGTTATTTCTGTGACCCCAGCGTTCACGGCGCCTCTTACTTGTATGCTTGTACTGCAGTTCAGTTTGGTATCGGACAGGCAGACGCTGAATATAACCAGTTCAGCGAGACCGGCTTTGGTATCAACCCCGATGGCAACACCGGCGTTACAACCAAGTGGCTGGGTAACTATATCCCTGATGATACCAAGGACGTTGCGGGTGAATATAACGCAACCACCAAAAGACTGACCATTGAGTTCAGAGTTAACCTCCAGCTTGCACTGGATATAGATGAGACAGTAAAGAATGGTGACCAGGCAAGAATGTGCTGGCTGCTCAGCGTTGGCGGCGACGGCGATAACCTCAGATGCAAGCAGGTTTCCTTCTGCCACGGCATCGGCGGTACACAGTCCAACAAGGCTGCACAGTATTTTGCTACCATTACCTTTGACGGTTTGCCCGATGGCGTTGAGATTCCGATCGAGGATCGTGTAGAGATCAGTGAGATCGATAAGGATTACGATCTGCGTGACTTTGTCATTTTGTCCCAGGATGATGCGATCGGAACTTTCTCCGGCAACAATGCAACTGTTGAAAAAGTTACCGAGGACGGTGAGACCTTCATGAGAGTCACCGCAACCGGTGATGAGGCGTACATTTATGGTAACAAATACCCCGTAAGCGTAAGCAGCGAGACCAAATTTGTCGTGATCAAGTATCGCACGACTTCGACCAAGGCAAACGAGGCAGGCATCATTTACAAGTCCACCTCGCTCAAGGAATACGATCTGGAGTTCACCGCATACGAAACGATCAAGGCTGACGGGCAGTGGCATTATCTGTACCTTGACATGAACGGAGAAGAGCATTGGCAGGACTGGATCGTATCTCTGGGTATCGTTCCGTTTGTAAACGCCACCGGTATTGCAGGCGAGAGCATCGATCTTGCATGGATCAAGTTCTATCGTGTTGATCCTTGGGATATTCCCGAGTACGAAGCTGACAGAGATGCTATTACCTCTACGACCGAGGAGACGACAGAAGAGCCTACTGCAGAGACTACCGATACTCCCGTTACCGATGCTCCCACCACCGAGGAAGATACCACCGGTGCCGAGCAGGCTATCGGCTGTAAAGCGACTGCGGGCGGTGCATTTGCAGTTGTTGCATTTATTGCAGTTGCTTTCATAGCAAAGAAGAAGGAAGACTGATTCCGCAAACGATCAAACAAATTCGGGGCTGCCGTACGGCAGCCCCGTTCTTTTATTTGTAGATCTCCAGTTCAATGATACTGAACCAGTTTTCACCCTCGCGCCACAGCCTGACATAGCGTGCTTCTGTGTCAAGGTCGGTCAAGGTCAGAAACAATTCGTCCTTTTTTCCTTGGCAGAGGGTTTGATAGCTCTCGCCATCGGTCGAAACCTCAATGCGGTAGGGAACCCAAGCTGATTCGAGGATCAGTGTCAGCTCATCGAAATGCGTCACGCTGCCTAAATCGACCTGTAGCCATGCCTGTCCGGAGGGAAGCGAACCCCAACGTGTCTCCATATCGCCGTCCACTGCGTAGGTAGCAAGATATGCACCCTCGTGATCGGTAGCGGTGACAGTTTTGTGCAAGGCGAGGTTGGTTTTGACCTCCTGCTCCGGGCGATCTTCCTTATCTTGCTCGGTGGCGGGATGTACAAGAAGCTCGTAGATCGAAACGTAATTGCCCTTGGGAATGGTTAGCTTGATATAGCGTGCGTTCTGTCCATACAGGTTTATCACACATTCTCCTGTTATAGCATCCTGCATGTAAACACCCATTTGGGTATAGGTGTTTCCGTCCTCGGAAACCGAGACCGTAAAGGGTGCGTAGATCGATTCCCAAAGGATCTCAATCTCACCGATCTCATATTTTTCTTGCAGATCCACGGTTAGGGTGTGTGCCGATGCAGTGCATCCAAGACCACTCCAGCGTGTCGATGGAATACCGTCTACTGCGTATTGGGAGGCAAGCGTTTCGTTTTCGTGTCCGTTGTCCGCGGTGGGCTTACCGAGTGCCAGATTTTCCTTAGGTTGTTCGGGCTCCGGGACGGTGTAGGTGGCTTTATGGATATAGTCAAATTCGACATCGGGCAAAGCGATTTTAGTCGCCTTGCGCAATACGGTGGGGTCAAGTGTCATGGTTTGGGTAGCCTTGATGTCGGCAGCAGATGCGCCAAGCGAGAAGGTATAATTGCCGCCGTCAATGATATAGCGGCTACCTGCAGCATCGTAGCTTTCCAGCGCGTCGGTCGTGATGACGATATTGACTGTCTCGCTTTTGCCCGGCTCAAGCAGAGTGGTTTTGGCAAAGCCTGCAAGTTCAAGTGTGGCGTGCTCCATCAATGAGTCGGGTTTGGTCACATATACCTGTACGATCTCGCGTCCGGAAACGCTGCCGTCGTTGGTGATACGGCAGGTGGCAAGCCATGTGCCGTCCTCCTGCTTTTGTACGTTAAAATCGGAGTAAGTAAAGGAAGTGTAGGAAAGTCCGTGGCCAAAGGGGTACGCCACGTCCACGCCAAAGGTGGAATAGTAGCGATAGCCCACGTAAATGTCCTCGTAGTAAACGGTATTGGAGGATGTGCCGGGGTAGTATTTGCCCGCGGGTGTGGAGAAGCAATCCATGGGCCAGGAAATGGTCGTTTTAGCGCAGGGATTGACGTTACCGCAAAGCACCTCTGCAACTGCCGTGCCGATGCGTTCTCCTGCATAACCTGTCCACAAGACGGCATCTGCCATATCCTGCCACGAGAGCATTTCAATAGGCGAACCGGTGTTTAGCAATACCACTACGTGCTTACCCTTGGCACGGAAGGCTGCGCTGACGCGCTCAATCATCTCACGCTCGGTATCGTTAAGCAAGAAATCTCCCTTGATATCCGCGCGGTCTGCGCCCTCCGAGGAGCCGCGCGAGATCACGATCACGGCAGCATCGGCGTTGTCGGCACATTCCGCTGCATATGCCTCGGTGACGGGGATATCGGCTGTAGGATCAAGTGCGTTGTGTGCTTGGGCAGACTTGAAGGGGTGTGATGAATATTGATAAACGTCAAATACTGAGGAATTATTCAAGCCTTCGGCAATTGAAATCGGCTTTTTTGTACTGACCGATCCCGAACCTGCACCGCCAAAGACGGTGGCAAATGCACCGTTACCGAACACGGCAAGGGTCTTTTGCGTGGTAAAGGGAAGCGCGACGTTTTCGTTTTTGAGCAGTACCATGGTCTGAGTGGCAACCTCGGCGGCAAGATCACCGTGCCCTGTGTAGTCAATGCGGCTTGCGTGTTCAGGTTGTGTAAAGATCGGACATTTGACCACCAGACCCAGTACGTTTGCGCAGGCGGTGTCGAGCATTTCCATATTCAGCAAGCCGTCCTCGGCAGCAGCTACGATCAAAGCCGGGTCGGTCTCGGCACCCGGCATACTGATGTCGTTGCCTGCATTGACCTTTTCTACCACTGTGCCGCCCGAACCCCAGTCGGACATGACCATGCCGCCAAAGTCGCATTCGCCGCGCAGGTAGGTAGTCAAGAGGTCGTAGGAGCAAGCCACGCGTGTACCGTTGATTAAGTTGTAGCTGGACATGATGGTATAAGGATCGGCATCACGTACGGTCATACCGAATGCCTTAAGATAGATCTCGCGCAGCGCGCGTTCCGTCACATTGGCACTGACGGTGCTGCGTGCGGTCTCCTGGTTGTTGGCGGCAAAGTGCTTGAGCGACACGCCAACTCCCGTGGCTTGAATACCTTTCGTATAAGCGGTGGCAATATAGGCGGTGAGGATCGGATCTTCGGAACAGTATTCAAAATTTCTGCCTCCCAACACGTTTTTCTGAATGTTCATGCCGGGGGCTAAGATCACGTCAATTTCCTTGGCAAGGCAATCCTTACCCATAGCTGTACCGATCTGCGAAGCGAGGGAAGCATCCCAAGAGGAAGAGATGTTAATGACCGAGGGATACCATACGGTGGTATCATAGCGCAAGCCTGCAGGTCCGTCATTAACGGTTACCGAGGGTACACCCAGACGATCAATTGCGTACGTGCCGCCCGAGGCGCCTTTTTTGAGCACGTTTTGCGTGCCCGTGACCATGTGCGCCTTTTCTTCAAGCGTCATGGCAGCTACTACACAGTCAATCGCATCAGTGCTCAGCTGTACCAGACCGCCCTTGGTGTAAAGCGTCAGCGGCGCAGCTTCGAGCTCGTTTGCGTCATGCGCGACAACAGAGAGTGTCAGTTCACCGTCAATGCGATCAGTAGGGCAGGGCAGCGTGAGTGTCAGCGTACCATTTGCCGCATCGGTAGTTTGTTCGGCAATCGTTCCGTCTGCATCGGTCAGTGTGCAAGTAACCGTGCCGCCTGCAGTTTCGCCGTCAAAAGCGCAGTTCAGCGTCAGGACTGCCTGATCACTTTCAAGCACCAGTGACTTGGCGGCGAGCTTGAGTGCGCAGACCGGTTCGGGCAGTGTTTCAAGATCGGATTCGGGCATTTGCTCGGTGTTCTGCTCCCCCGGCTCGTCCTGTCGAGGCTTGTCCTTACAGCCAACTATTTGTATCAGCATACAAGCAAGCAGCAAACAGGTCAACCAAAGGGTCAGTTTCTGTTTGAAATCAGGTTTCATAAAGACCTCCTAAGATATCTCTCTGTTTTTATTATATATCGTTTGCGCGCCGCAATCAATGCGCATTTTCAACAAACTGTATATTATCATAAGAATTTATAGACAAATACTTAAGGGTATGCTATAATAAACATTGTAAATCTCTTCCGGAGGTGTGCCGTGTATACCTTAAACCTGTTCCATATGAAAATTGACGTAGACTTTGCTGCGGGGCATATTGCCTCGCTTGTACTTGACGGTGTCGAGCGCATTGTAACGTCTACTGCGCTTTTTAAGCTGAGATTGCTTGACCGTGAGGGCAACGCTACCGTCTATGATGCCTATGATGCAACCGATCGTGTATTGACCGAGGACGGTGCCATCTATGCGGGCTTTGCGATAAAGGGACTTTGCGTGCAGGTGCATCTGTGTGAAAAGCAGGGAAGTGCTGCTTGGAGAGCAGAAGTACGCGGACTTAACGCGACCCATGTGGTCGAATGGTTGGATTTTCCGCTTGTCACCTTGCCGGCGCTCAAAGAGAACAACCAAGCGGGCAACGGCGGCACGATTCTGTACCCCTATAACGAGGGCGCGTTGATCTCCAACAACGATCACCGCAACATGACAGATTTCCGCCATTGGGAGCCCGAATATCCCAGTCTTGGCTGCTATGGTGTGTTTCCCAACATGATCTGCTCGCAGATGCAGGCGTATCTGTGGGAGGATGTGGGCTTGTATTTCGGCGCACACGACCCCGCGCGCAGCGTTAAGGGCATTGATTTCTATGCAGAGAATGGCGGTATCACTATGCAGATGCGTTTGTTCTGCGGCGTGGAGTTTGGTCAAGACTTTGTCATGGATTATGACGTTATGTGGACGGCTATTGACGACCGTTGGGAGAGTGCCGCCGAGATCTACCGCGCTTGGTTTGAAAGTGCGTTGCCGCCTCGCGCGAAAAAGATCAAGGATAATTCCGACCTGCCCGCATGGTATGCTGAGAGCCCCTTGGTGGTGACCTACTGCGTGCGTGGTATTCACGATATGGATGAGATGAACCCAAACGCGCTGTTCCCCTATACCAATGCGTTGCCGCTGCTGGAGCAGATCAAATCGCGTGCACAGACGCGTTTAATGGTGCTGCTTATGCACTGGGAGGGCACCGCGCCGTGGGCACCTCCCTATGTTTGGCCGCCTTACGGTGGTGTTGATAACTTTACCGAGTTCAAGAATACCCTGCACGCACAGGGGGATTTGCTTGGCGTGTATTGCTCGGGCTTTGGCTATACGCTCAAGAGCAATTTGGTGGACGATTATGACTGTACCGAGATCTGTGAGCGCGAGAACTTGACGCGCGGAATGTGTGCCGGACCCGATGGCAAGGTTGCCATCAGCCGCATCTGTACGGGACAGCGCAAAGGCTATGATATCTGTCCCGCGTCAAAGGTCGGGCACGACATTCTTACAGAGGCGTACGAGCCGTTGTTTGAAAGCGGCATCGACTATGCGCAGATCCTTGACCAGAACCACGGCGGCGGACAGTATTTCTGTTATAGCCGCGACCATGGACATCCGCCCGTACCGGGGGCTTGGATGACCGAGAATATGCAAAAAATGCTTACAGAGTGGAATGGCAAGGCGGGAAAAATGCTGCTTGGCTGTGAAAGTGCTGCCGCAGAGCCGTTTATGGGCAACCTGCTTATGAGTGACAACCGTTTTGAACTGAATTATCACATTGGTGTGCCCGTGCCGCTGTATGCTTATCTGTACCATGAGTATCTGCGAAATTTCATGGGCAACCAAGTCTCCTGCCCGTTTATGGGAGATCAGGATACGCTGAATTACCGCATCGGTTATTCGTTTGCGGCAGGGGATCTGATGACGCTGGTTATGACGCCCGACGGGCAGCTGATGACCAACTGGGGCAACCATGATTTCTCGCGCCTGCCCGATCGGGAAAAGGCACTGGACCTTGTGGCAAATCTCTGCCGTTTCTATCGCGAAAAAGCAGGGAAGTACCTGCACGCTGGGCGCATGATCGCGGCAAAGCCGATTACCTGTGGGAAAAAGGAATTTTTCATGGAGTGGTACGGACACAATTGCACCGTGCCGAGCGTGTACACTACCGCATGGCAGGCAGAGGACGGCAGCCGTGTGCAGATTTTGGTCAACCCGGGCGACGCTCCCGAAAGCGTCACGATGGACGGTCGCGAGATCACCGTGCCCGCAAGGAATGCGGTGATGATCGAAATCTGAACAGAACAGCAAACAGGGCTGACCGCGGCCAGCCCTGTTCAATTTGCTCTCTTTGCCTGTCGGCACAGCGTGCCGACGGCGAGGGTTCAAATGGTAGACCTGCGACGATAAAGACCACAGGAGGATCCGGTTGGATCCTCCTGTGGTCTTTATGGCGGAGAGAGGGATTCATGAACCCGTGTTTGCGCCCAAGGTTGTGCAACTTCACTTGTCGGAGAACACGGTAAAAACGCACACGGGTATTCTCTATAAAGCCCTCGGCGTATCGGGCAGAGATGAGATTTACGCTATGTTCCAAAAATAATCGTCTTTCGGGCGGTGGTTGCAAAAACCACCGTCTTTTTTTATGCCTCAGAGCGAAAAATCACCCTCGACTCACCCAAAATCACCCGTTTTTCACCCTAAATCACCCCTAAATCACCCTAAGGGGTGAATGACTTTTGATAAAAAATATGTTAAACTATTACTGTCAAAAGGTAAAGACTCGTTTACACGGCGACAAAGATTTGCATAGGAAGTGATGTGAATGGTGAGAAAGCGAGTCAAGTTTGGCGAATTTGAAGTTCCCATCCCCAAAGGACATCAGAGAATAACCGACAAGGATGCAACGACGGACTACCTGTTCATCAATGCGCCGAAGGAGATCTACACGGTGTACTTTGACAGCGGAATGCCGTTTTACAGTGACAAGATTCTAAGCAGATATCCCGAGGGAAGCACGCTTGAATTGAAGCTGCCCGACAGAAAGATTGTTTTCTTCTGCCCGTCACGTGGCGGTGCTCGGAAGGACGGTCTATGGTACTTCAATATCGAATTTCCTACCGAGGACGAAACGGAGGTGCTGACTCTGCCCGGACAGGTATTGGTAAACTCCGATGAGGTTTACCGCAAAACCGTGGGCGGCAAGCTCCCATTCGTTGAAATCCTTGAACAAATCAAACTAACATTAAGCACAGGCAATGCCGATGCGGCAGTTCCCGTGTAAACAGAAAAAGGAGAAAAAACAATGAAAGCAAAGAGATTTTTAGGTTTTTTGATTGTACTCGTTATTACGGTTGCTCTTATAGGTGCAGCTGCTATTACAGTATCCGCTCTAACAAGCAGCGACATAACAAAAGTGTACGTCGACGTATCCGGCGCTGAAGCGGGCAGAAAAGCAAACAACAGCCCCGAAACAGTCACCTGGGTCGACAACAGGAATCACTATGAAATTACCGCTGTCCAGTGGTATAAGGACAATTACGACGATGATCACAAGATGAGTAACGGTACGGTGTTCCTCGGCGGAAATACCTACTTCATGCAGCTTATCGTCAAGGCAAAGGGCGATCGCACCTGGCCGGCTGACGATGAAGATCTTGATGCAAAGATCAATCCCACCAATACCGCTAAAGTAAAGACTCCTATGAAGATATTAAGAGGCATTCCCATTGACGAAAACGCAAAAGAATACATTCGTATCATATACAAGTTCGATCAGATTCCCGACGGCGTTATCTATTATCCACCGGCAAAGCTTGATGCTCCTATGGCGGGCAGTAAGCAGGATACCTCGGTGGAGTCTGACAACCCCCTTGTAAAGCCTGAGAGCATCGTTTCTTGGTCAAAGATGACCGAGAAGGGTTGGGAAGTCGGATCGTAGC
>JAZNBB010000011.1:0-92800 GCA_045586845.1 Eubacteriales bacterium | reverse complement strand
GCCGCCCCTTCGAGCCCATCATCATAACCCCCTGCCAAAACAATAGTGCCAAGCCATTCGGCTTGGCACTATTGTTTTGGCAGGGGCAGAAGGACTCGAACCCACGACCCTTGGTTTTGGAGACCAGTACTCTACCAACTGAGCTATACCCCTATGCACGAGGTGTATTATATCATATCATTTTGCATTTTGCAAGTCTTTTTTGAAAAAAACTCAAAAATATTTTTTGAAATATGTTTTTTACAATCACAGACAAGAGGTTTTGGCTATATTGCCGATTTTCACTAAATGTATTACTTTTAATTGACACGGAGCATTCGTTTATTGTACAATAAAAAGTGCAGAATCCTCCCCTAAAGAAAGGAAACGATGACATGAAAGTAAAGCGCATTTTTCTGATGGCTTTGTGCGGTATGATGCTGATGGGTACGTGCATGACCGCATGCAAGCAAAAGCCTTCACCCGACGAGGACCCTACCGATACGCTCGCCACGGATACAGAGACTGAGAGCGGTTCTGTCGAACCCGGACCGGGCGATCCTGATTACGTTGAACCCATCATCACGGGTCCGTATGCCGATACCATCATGCAAGCCAACCGTCTTGCCGATGGCGTACAGGCGTACTATGCCAATCCCTCGCGCACTGTATATCGCATCCAAAATCAAAATATGCGTCTTGAGTATGGAATTTCCTCTGCTGCGCCCATGCAGGTCGCTTCTTTGCAAAATGCACAGGGCGGTGTGTATCTCGAGAATACTATGGATGTCTTTTTGACTATGGAGGACGGCAAGACCTACCTTGCCTCCGAGTCTACCGCCTCCCCGCATACCAATATCTACCGTATGGGTTATTATTATTACGATGCACACGTCATGGGACAGGATTTTATGGGCACTTCCGCTGTGACCGACGAGATGGAGTTTTCCGTTATCAAATCCAACATCAGGGGTAACGACGTCAGCAGTCTGAAGGTGTCGGACGGCGTCATCTCCTATACTGTGGACGGCTTTGATCCCTATGTTTATACCATCAAGAGTGATACCAAGAAGGGACTGCATTACAATGCCGAGCAATTCAATGCCGTGCAGTTTTCAGTCAAGACCACCGCGACTGTGGGCGAGTTGTACTTCATCGCCGGCGGCAGAACGGGGCACAATGCCGAGCAAATGGTGCGCTTTGATCTTAAGGGCAACGGGGAGTGGAACACCTACACCCTGTTGATGAGTAATGCGACTGAATATACGGGTACGGTTACCTCTTTGCGCTTTGATATCGGTTCGACGGGGCAGACGGTAGAGATCAAAGATATCAAGGCGGTTAAATTGGATGACTCTGCCCCCTCGGTGCTGCTTGACAGAACCTTTCACACATATTCCGATAAGCTCAATCAGGTATTGCACTTTGTGGCAACCGCGCCTGTGCAAGGCATTGAAAGCCTTGGTATGGTCACGCGCATCCCTGCGGATACCGTGGATAAGCTGATTGTCAAGGACGCGGGTGGTACGCATACAACGCTTGACGGCGTGGATTTTTCAAGCTGTGAATATGTCGGCTTTGATATCAAGGATGTCGGTGTGCTCGGTTTTATTCTGTTGCCGCACGAAAACAGCGGGAGGCTGGAAGTTGTGCTTGCTGACGGCGTTTATACCATCACGCAGTCTGCATGCCCCGAAGGCGGCGAGCTGACTGCAAATCCGTACACGACGACCGACGATTTTTACATGGGTCACCGCCTGTACACTGACGCAAGCCACGAGTTTGATGCGTTTTCGGCAGAGGCAGAGTATGAGCGTCACCCGCTGGATACGTTTGGCGGAACGCAGTTCTCAGGCTACGATGCACTGCGCGGCGCGTACTGCTATAGCATAGGGGGTACCGGCTTTAATGAGCCCTTCTTCTCCGAGCAGAACCGCCACTATTCCGCGGGCGTTTCGGTGATTGGCGGCACGACCGACCGCAATGTATACATTTATACCCACTTTACGGGTGGCTGCGGGGAGAATGCACTGGTTTTGGACAAAAACGATATGCTTCTGCCCATCCCCATCATGATCTGTAAGAACTTCATGGGCGAGAACGAAGAGCCCGTGTTTGATCCGGGCGACCCCTCATATTCCGAGGCGTATTTTCCGTTGGCAGTCAAGGCGGGTGAAACGCTTGAGCTGACCGTGCTCAATCTTTACATGAACTGGGGACAGACGCCCTTAAAGCAGCTCTCTTCGATTCAGTTTTTCTGGCCTTATTATCACCTCTCGCTGGGCACGACGGAGACCAGTTGCATCAGCCCCATGTACGGTGCGCGTGATCTGTGGACCTTGCCTGACTTTCGTTCGATGTCTATGCCTTACTGGTTCGAGCTGCCCGAGGGACAGGGGTATGACAACCAGCCCCAGCATACGCACGGCGGCTTCCAGTATTTCCTGCAATATACCGATGCCGAGGGTAATTATGCCGCAACCGAGAATTATCACAACGATATTATTTCGTCAGGACCCGTATACACCGATGTTAAGATGGATTACGTCTCGGACGATGGTCGTATCAATGTTTCCTACAATCATGTAGAGCTTCCCGAGACCGATGAGCTGCGCGCATATTACGAGATCAATTACGAGGTGCTTGCGGATATCAGCTTTGCAGATTTCGCCAAGGATTTCTCCTTCTATTCCATGGAGGGCTATGCGGGCACGTATCGCAAAATCGGGTATTTGGACGAGAATAACAAGGTCGCGCACGGCACGGTCAATGCAACTGCCGAAAAGCAGATCATCAAGCTTGGCAACCAATATCCTTACGTGGCACTCTACGATTTGGACACGCAGGCGGAGGGCTTTATTAATAACAACGTAAATCTGGGCTTTGTCATATACGACTCCGAGATGGTGGTGGGTGGCAAGCCTTGCGATGCGGACTTTGTTGTGGTTGGACAGAATTCTAAATACAGTCTGTCCTTGGATCTGCAGGACGTAACGCTGAAAGCGGGCGATACGCTTAAGCTTTGTCTGATCATCAGCCCTTGGGGCTTTTATACCTCCGAGGATGATTCCAATATGCAACAGATCCGACAGAACACCTGTGTTGACGGTTTGAAATTGACCGTGCTGGACGGCGAGTCGATGGACAGCGTCTATCTGCCGTGCGTCAAATCGACGAATGGCACGAGTGCTGAATTTTCCGTATCGGGCGGATCAAACAATAAGGTGGTGCGTGTTTACGGCTTTACCGAGCTGACCGCCCCCGTCATCTATGAAAAGGTGGACGGCGAATGGGTTGAGCTGGTACTGAACTCCAAAGATACGCCCGACTCCCGAGGATACGCGCATTATTACGACGGATATGCGGTATATTACGACCGCAACGGGACGTATTCCTATGCCTTTGCCTTCAATATGGACGGTAATGACAGCCGCACCTTTAAGATTGTCTGTGATCAGGACTTTGCGGGCTGGCCCGAGATCGAGCAAAGGCCCGAGCAAGGGACTGATGATAACCATCCTCAGGACAAACAGACCTTTTCCGATTACGTGGATGTTTCCTCGGGCATGACTGTGTCGAACGTGCGCTTTACGGCGTTTATCGATTTTATCAACGGTGTAGGCGACGGTGACGGTGCGTACAACTCGCGCGGAAGCAGCTCGGATAAAGGACTTGACATCTTAGACTATAACGGCACAACTGTGGATAGCGGTAAGCTGGCAATTGCCGGCTGGGCGGTTGCACGGGGCGGTATTGACAAGTATATGTGGTCTGCCGACGGCGGCAAGACCTGGCAGGATTGTACGCTGTATAACCGCAGTGGCTTTAATCCTTTGATTGAGGGCAGCGGCATTGCAAACGCCGGCAACGAGTTCCTTGCCGGCTCGGGATACGACGTGCTCAACCACCCGGATAAGATCGTATTCCAGGGTGCAGAAGGGACCCCCTCGGGTGTGTGTGCCGATCTGTCCGCTTACGCAGGGCAGACGGTGGATGTAGCCTTTGCCATTCTGCCCAATGATGATCCCGACGGGTTGTGCATTGCAGTAGTGATCCGTGGCGTGACCGTAGAGAGCTGAGATTACCGCAAAAATAATTACGACCCGTGTCTGTGAGAAACAGGCACGGGTCGCTTTCGCTTTTATTGATGATCAGCTCAGCACGGGAGCGGAGCAAGGAGTGTTGACCTTCAAAAACTCAGTCACCTCGTCAGCAGAGGGCACACTGGGGGCGGCACCGGGGCGGGAAACAGCAATGGCACTTGCTGCGCTTGCTGTACGAACCGCGTCTGCCGGAGTTGCGCCTGCACTGATGGCACCGATAAAGAAGCCGGTAAAGGTATCGCCTGCTGCAGTGGTATCCACCGCGGTGACGGGGTAGATGCCGTGCGCAATGCGCTGCTCTCCATCGTCATACACGCAGCCGTCCTTACCAAGCGTCAGCACGACTTTGAGAGAAGGGTAGGTGGTGCGAATGGCGTTCAGAATGTTGGTGGGCGCATCGTAGCCCGTCAACTGCTTGCCTTCGGTCTCATTGAGCAGTATGTAATCCACTTGGTCAAGCCCGGCGGCAACCAGGCTCAGATCAAAGGGTGAGGGGTTGAGCACTACGGTCATACCTTTTGCCTTAGCGGTTTCGATCAGATATGGCAGGGAAGAGATTTCGTTTTGCAGTACCAGCCAGTCGCCTGCGTCAAAATCGGCAAGCACCTCGTCAACAAATGCGGGATCGTTGCAGCGGTTTGCACCGCCATAGAGCAAAATGCAGTTTCTGCCGCGCGGATCAACTTGGATGATGGCGTGACCCGTGGGGGTATCGACGCGTCGCACATATTTGATATTCACGCCTGCATGCAGCAGCATATCGGACAGCATATCGCCCTCGGGGCCGATGCAGCCTGCGTGATAGGTTTTGGCGCCCGCGCGCGCAAGTGCGACCGACTGATTGAGGCCCTTGCCGCCGCAGAAGGTATTGCGCACCGAAGAAGCGAGCGTTTCGCCCTCGGCAACAAAGTGGTCAACCGAGTAAACGTAGTCAAGATTCAGTGAACCAAAATTGAGGATTTTCATGATGTATCTCCTTTGCATTAAGAACAGATCAGTTTTTCAAGCGGGGCATAGCTCTTGCCACTGCTTTTGACTTCCGTGTCCGCACGGGCTGCTGCGCTGATCAGCTGATGCACGCGCTCGGTGCTCATGCCGCGCAAACTCCGCTGGTAACGGGCAAGCCTGTATTCATTCATTCTGAGTGCAGATGCGATTTCGGGTGTGGAAAGCCCCTTGTCCGCAAGCGTTTTGACGGCAAGCATATCGCTGTAAACACCGCTGATCTCGCCAAGCACGATCACGGGCTCCACGCGTCGGAAGCGCATATCGTCCAAAATTTGCAGCGCATCTGCTCGCCTTCCTTCGGAAATGGCGTTTGCCAGCGCGAATGCCCCGATCTCGGTCGAGGGAACGGTGACCGCATCTACGTCGCGCTCGGTTACTGCTTGTTTGCCGTGCGCAAGGGCGTAGCAAGCAACCTTGTCGATCTCTCCCGCAAGCGCGAACATATCGCGCCCGCATACGTCCACCGTGTATTGTGCTACCTGCGGTGAGGCGGTAGCACCATGTGCAGCATAGTGCTTTTGTGCCCAAGCGGCAAGCTTTGCGGGGGCGGGATGATCGAATTGTACGGGTACGGCGAGCTCGGATATCGCTTTGAGCTGTGCTGAGGGACGCTTTGTGCTGCCCGGTTCAAAGCCGTTTGAGGCGGCAGTAACGATCAATACGTTATAATCGTAGTCCTCAAGCGTTTCTAATACGTGACAGAAGTCCTGAAACTCGCTTTGCTTGAACTCGAGCAGGTTCAACCCCTGCAGGATTACCAATTTGCGATCCGCCATCATAGGCGGGGGAGCGAGTGCGTCCAGCAAGCGATCGGTGGAATACTCGCGTCCGTCTATCTCGACGTAGTTGAAAATGTCAAAAGCAGGATCCCCGCCCAAGATCTCGCGTGCCTGCTTCAGCGTGGCGTTTTTGAGGTAATCCTCCTCGCCGAAAAAGAAATAACAGGAGCGCGGTGCGCTTTTGATCTCGCGGTGAAATTCCACGTCTTTGATAATTGGGTTCACAGCGCCCCTCCTTTCGTTGGTCTTTCTTATCATTATAACACTTTTTTTGTCAGCCGTCAATGATAAAATGCAAAATCGAAGCAGGGAATACAAATGCCGATTTGGCGCATATGGCTATTGACGCTATGTGAGATTTGTGGTATAATCTTTACGTTATTGTCGATTACTGTAATATATTGTAAAAAGGAAGAAAAAACATTGTCAAACACTCTTGCAAGAGAAAATAAAATGGGCGCCATGCCTGTGACACGGCTGCTTTTAAATATGTCTCTGCCCATGATCGCATCCATGTTGGTGCAGGCATTTTACAACGTTGTAGATACGGTTTTCGTTTCCTATATTCCGTATGAGGGCGACGGCGCGTCGCCTGCCGTGGCAGCGCTGAGTATTGCATTTATCGTGCAGAATCTACAGATCGCGGTGGGTGTGGGTACCGGTGTCGGTGTCAACGCGCTGATCTCGCGCAATCTGGGTATGAAAAATCAGCAGGCAGCAAATGCCATTGCCGCAAACGGTATGTTCTTGGCGGTATGCAACTATATCTTCTTTTTGCTGTTGGGACTGTTCGCGGTCAGACCCTTCGTGCAGCTGATGAATCAATCTGACCCTGCCGTGGTCGAGGCGGGCGTTTCATATTTGTCTATTATCCTGATCTTTTCGTTTGGCTCGTGTGCGCAACTGATGGTAGAAAAGCTGATGCAGTCCTCGGGAAGGACCATTCTCTCCATGTTCACGCAGGGGCTTGGCGCGGTCATCAATATCGTACTGGATCCGTTCTTTATTCTCGAGGGCGGTACAGAGCTGTTCGACGGCGTCATCACCATGCCATTCGGTTTGGGAATGGGTGTTGCGGGCGCAGCGATCGCCACCGTCATCGGTCAGATTCTGTCGGCAATCTTCGGTATCGTTATCAACCATAAGCTTAACAAGGATGTGCGTCTTTCTTTCAGGGGCTTCAAACCCAACCCCAAGCTGATCAAGGAGATCTACGTGATCGGTGTTCCGTCAATTATCATGGGCTCGATCGGCTCGATCATGACAGGTGGCTTAAACCTGATATTTAACGGTTTTGGCACTATGACCACTGCGGCACAGAACGTGCTGGGTATTTACTTCAAACTGCAAAGCTTTGTATTTATGCCCGTGTTCGGTCTCAATAACGGCCTGATCCCGATCGTGGCGTATAATTACGGAGCGCAAAAGCGAGGGCGTATCGTGCGCGTGGCGATCGTGTCCTGTATATTTGCCGTGACTTTTATGACGATCGGTCTTGTGCTCATGCAGTTGTTACCCGAGCGGATGCTGGGGATCTTCAACGTGGCTGCCGATACTCCTGAAATGCGTATCGGTATTGAGGCGTTGCGCACCATTTCGCTCAGCTTTATTTTCGCAGGGGTGTCGATCACGATCGGCGGTGTGTTCAGCGGGTTTGGCAAAAGCCTGTTTTCCATGTTTGTATCCATAGCGCGTCAGTTGCTGGTGCTCTTGCCCGTGGCGTATCTGCTGGCACAAACGGCAGACGGACTTGTGGCGATATGGTGGGCGTTCCCGATCGCGGAGCTGATGTCGATCATTGTAAGCGTGATTTTTCTGATCATTTTGTGGCATAAAGCCATCAAACATCTCCCCGATGACGGCATTGTGCTGCGTGCGGAAGATATTTGATCGATTTTTTGGAAAAAATATTTGAAATTTTTAAAAAGCACTTGACAATTTGCGCGTTTTGTGTTTATAATATATGATGTCATTGTGTAAAAGCGAAAATGTCGGCTGTGAAACGATACGCTTCCGATATGAAACTGCAAGGAGGTGCCAAATATGCTTAGAACTTATCAACCTAAAAAGCGTCAGAGAAAGAAGGAGCACGGTTTTAGAAAGAGAATGAAGCCCGCTGACGGCAGAAACGTGCTCAAGAGACGACGTGCAAAGGGCAGAAAGAGACTGACATACTGATTCTCTTCGGAGAATCAAACATAAAAACCGCCGATGACCTACACATCAGATTTTATTGCTAATTGTTGAGTCATCGGGGTTTTTCTTTGAAATAATCTTAATACCGGCAGGTGCGGACCGTGTTTGCTCCTGCGAACGTATCATTAACACATACTACGGAAGAGAATCGACACAAAAGACACAAGACAAGGGGGGAGACGGGTGAAAGAAACCGCAATTAAAGAAAATCACCTGTATCTCAAGGCGTTCAGACAAGGCGGACGATACGTAGGCAGGACAGTTGCCGTCTACGTGCTCAAGGACTATGCCGCCAAAAGGTTGATGCTGGCAAATCCCGAAAAGAAATACCTCAACAGGCTGGGGCTCTCGGTCACCAAAAAGGTGGGCGGAGCAGTGCAGCGCAACCGCGCTAAGCGCATCATCCGTGCAGCGTACAGGGAACTGGTGGGGCAAAAGCCGATCAAGACGGGATTTCTGATCGTGATCAGCGCAAGACCCGAGATCGCGGATAAGTCCTCGAGGGACGTTTACGCGGATCTGCTGCGCGCCATGCAAAAGCTTGATATGTATACCAAGGTCGGCTCCCCGTGAATTACCTGTGCAGATTACTCATTCGCTTTTACAGAAAATGCTTATCTCCGCTCAAGCCGCATCCCACATGTAGGTTTACGCCTACGTGTTCTGCCTACGCTCTCGAAGCGTATACCCATCGTGGCTTTGTTGTTGCCTCGTTACTGACTGCGTGGCGCATTCTGCGGTGCAACCCGTGTTGCCCTGCGGGATACGACCCCGTGCCTATGACTGGCTTCAAAACTATGGGATGGCGGTACAAGAAACCGAAAAAGTCCGAGCGAGAGGAGAAATGACAACGTGTCCGAGCATTGATCGGACAGCCCCGCCTTGCCTGATTCCGACAAGGAGTGTGGGCGAATACTCCATAAAGAAGGCTCATGCCTTCACAAATACGAGAGAGGAATTCTTTGCCATATAGCGGCAGAGAGAGAAAGAACATGACTATGAACAAAAAAGACGTAAGGTCTGTGCTTGTAAAATCGGTCGCAGGTCTTGTGTTGGCATTCCTGCTGATCTGCGCGACCGTTCCCGCTGCGTTTGCAACAGAGGAGGACTCTGCCGAGCAGACTACCGAGCAGACTACCGAGGCAGAGCAAAGCACCGAGGCGGAAACCGACGTTCCCGAGCAGGGAGAGCAAACGGGAAGCCTTACCGATGATCAGATCAAGGCGCTTGCCGAGCTGCTGAGCGGAAACGATCTTGCCCGTCAGCTGTTTATGGCGGCTGCCGGTTATAACACTGCCGGCGAGGATACAGACGGTGATGGCGTTGGTGACGGTCAGTACCTGAAGTATACTGCCAACGAAGGCAAGTACCTCGACGGCAAGGGCGAGTTCAGCTTTGATACCACGCTGAGCATTGCGGATGGCTTTACTGCAGTGCAGGATTGGACAGAGATCGAGACCTACGCATTGCAGATCCTCAAGGACGCCGCAAGCAAGTCCAAAAACAGCGTATCTGTTCCCGAAACGTTGACCGCAGAGGATGCCGAGGCAATTGTTGCGGCAACGCAGACCTCGATCGATCTTGAGAACAAGGGCGGATTTTTCGACGCGATCCTGCGCGGTATCGGTTACGTGCTTGGACTGATGACCAAGTATTTGACCTTTGGCACCAACAATTATATTTTGTCGTTGCTGTATTTCGGTCTGATCGTAGAGCTGTTGATGATCCCCATGGCGATCTCGCAGCAGAAGAATATGCTCAAGCAAGCAAGATTGCGTCCCAAGGAAATGGCGATCCGCAGGCATTATGCCGGCAGGAACGACCAGGCAACCATGCAAAAGGTCACTCAAGAGATCCAGGAACTCTATCAAAAAGAGAATTACAGCCCCTTCAGCGGCTGTCTGCCTCTTCTGATCCAACTCCCCATCGTGATCGCGCTTTATCAGGTGGTCATTGACCCCGCGTTCTACGTGTTGGGTCAGGCAAAAGCATTCTCCGGTGCGATCGCGCAGTATTTCACCACCTCGCAGGCAGCCGGCGGCTTTGGCGGTGTGCTCAACTCTGACCGAGGCACCATTGAGATTCTTTCCAGACTGCGCGAGAACGGCATCGAGGCTTTCGAAAGCCTGAAGACGTTTGGATATTTCTCCAATTCCGGTTCTGTTTATGACGCGCTGCATACCATTGCAGAGGAGGGCATTCCCAGTGTCAGCATCGGTTCCTGGAACTTTGGTCTGACTCCTTGGAGTGCTGTTACCGGCGGCGGTGCATTCTTTGCATCTCACTGGTGGCTGCTGCTGGTACCCGTGCTGACCTTTGTGGTGTACTTTGCATCCATGAAGATCAACCGTAAGCTTTCCTATCAGCCCACCACCGCAGAAAACGACAAGGCAACCGGCTGCTCCAACAACATGATGGATATCATGATGCCCATGATGTCGGTATATATTGCATTCATTGTGCCCGCAGCAATCGGTGTGTACTGGATGTTCAAGAGTGTGCTGACCACACTCAAGCAGCTGGTGATGAAGAAGGTCATGCCTCTGCCCGTCTTTACCGAAGAGGACTACAAGGCAGCAGAGAAAGAGATGTACGGTAAGCATCCCGCAAAGACATCCAAGGCAAGCAGCGGTACAAGAAATCCCAACGTGCGCTCACTGCACCATATTGACGATGACGAATACGACTCCAAGGGCAACTATATCGGCAGACCCGAGACCACCGAGGATGAGGGTGAGAAGACCGAAAAAAATGAAAAGAGCAACAAAAAGGCACCTGCTATGGCAGAGCCGCTCAAGGATGAATCGGATAAGCATACCAAGAACGATGCAACCGAGGATAAAAATTCATAAAACAGACAAGAGGAAATAATTGTGAGAAGAGAAACAGTTGTAAGTGCAAAGACCGTCGAGGAGGCTGTCGCAAAGGCAGTACAGGAGCTTGGCGCAAAGGATGCACAGGAGATCGAATATACCGTATTGGAGGAGCCCAAGAAGGGCTTGTTCGGCATTGGCGCAGCCCCTGCAAAGATCAGCGCAAGCTATACGGTGGGTGGCGAATATCTGGCGTTGGAATTTTTGAAGAAGCTGGTTGCCGACATGGAGCTTGATCTGAGCGTGACCATGTCCGATGGCGACAACGACGATAAACTGATCAACATTGACGGCGAGAATGCAGGCGTTCTGATCGGTCACCACGGAGATACGCTGGATTCGCTGCAGTATCTGGCAAACCTGGCTGCAAACAAGAAAGAGGACGGTGTCAAGAGAGAGTACATCAAGATTACGGTTGACGTTGAGGGCTACCGCGCAAAGCGCGAAATGACGCTGCGTGCGCTGGCAAGAAGAATGGCTGACAAGGTGCTCAAGTATAAGAAGAGCGTCATGCTTGAGCCCATGAATCCTTACGAGAGAAGAATCATTCACTCCGAGATCCAACATATCGAGGGCGTTTCCACCAACTCGATCGGTTCGGAGAACAACCGCAAGATCGTGATCTACCTCGAGGAAAAGCCCGGCAAAAAGGCTAAGAACGAGGAGTTCGCATCCTTTGGCGAGGAATATTGATTCGCATAACAAAACAAGGCTGCGTCCGCGGACGCAGCCTTGTTTTTATGCTTGCTGTACAAGTCTTATTATGCACTCGGCGGCAAATGCAGCCGCGCAGGACACCACGGCAACCAAGGTCAAGCCTTTGCCGCGATAGGCAAAAATACCGCCTACAGCAAGACCGACCGCGCCCGAAATCACGTTGCCCGTGGCGTAAAACGCAGCGGGAAGCGTCATGGCAGACAGTACGGCGTAGGGAATGTAGTAAAGGAAGGATTTGATAAAACGGTTTTCGATCTTTTTGCGCATGGCGGCAAAGGGGATGGCACGCACAAGGTAGGTCGAGCCCGCAAGAATGAGCAGGTAGATCCAAAAGTCTTTCATCCTGCCACCTCCTTTGCATCATTTCCCTCGTCCTTGACGGGGAAGAGCAAAGCACCGAATACTGCTGCGACAATGGCGCAGACAGAGATCGAGATGCCCGAGGAAACGTTTTCCTTCAGCCAAGGAACGAAATAGAAGACGCAATGAAGTGCCCCCGCGATGCCCACCACGGCAAGCACCGCGCGGGATTTGCGCGCCACGGGGGCGACGATGGCAAGAAACATACCGTAAATGGCAAGGCAGAGCGCCGAGAGCAGGATAGCGGGCAGTACGTTGCCGACCAGTGCGCCCAGCAGCGTGCCGAGCGTCCAACCGACGTAGGGAATGACCGAAAGACCCAAAAAGAATTTGGGATCGACCTCGTCCTCGGCGGCAGCCACGGCGAAGATCTCGTCGGTCATGAAAAAGCCGAGCAGCCAACGCTTCCAGCCCGAGAATTTGTCCGATACCTTTTGCGAGAGCGAGATGGACATGAACGAATAACGCACGTTGACGGTCAGCTGTGAGATCAGCATGGCGGCGTACTGCGCGGGATGGATCATAATGTCAAGTGCGGCAAGCTGACCTGCCGAGGTCACGGTGGTCATGGAAATAATGACCGCCTGCCACCAGGTAAAGCCCATGGACAACGCCATAATGCCAAACGAGAAGGACACCGAAAGGTATCCAAGTCCGATGGGAATGCCCGAGCGCAATCCCCGTAAAAAGAGTTTCATAACGATGGTTCCCTTGGAAAAATGATATAAAATAATATAAGGATATTATAATGCGACACGGGGGATTTGTCAAGGAAAAGTTGTCAGGCGTTCGGGGGCACGACGAATCGCGCCTGCAAAAAACGCAGCCAATACCAAAAAATAAGGAGAAATTTTGCGATAATTTCTCCTTATTGCTCATGTAACAATTGTTCTGTCAAAATCTCCTTGCATACGCGCATCTGCGGCACAGGTCCTCGGACGCCGTGCGGCAGGTAAAGCCCTCAGTCATGGCGCGGGCGCGGGGCGAAGAGAGAATGTCCGAGAGCGGCTCGGTAAACACGTTGCCTAAGGCAATGATGCCGTCGCTGTCCATGCAGCAGGGCACCACCGTGCCGTCGCACAAAATGCCGAAATGGTCGCCAAGTCCGTAGCAAAATACCTCGTCGCCCATGTCGCAGGCGTTCTTATCGGGCCAGACGAAGCGGTCGCCCCATTCAAGGTGGAGCTTGTCACGGATGCGAATGCCGCGCGAGTTTGGGGTCCATTCGCCCGTAAAGCGGTCGCGCAAAAACGCCTCGATCTTATCATTCCTACCGCCGTCAAAACCCTTGTTCCAAAGCCTGAATACCACGATAATGCCAGCGCGCGACGCGGCATCGGCAAAGTCGGTAATATTTGCAAGGTAGGTTTCAAAGACCTGCTCGCTGCCATCTTCAAAGCTATGTGCCGAAATGCTGACCTTGTGCGGCGCGGCGGCAATCAGCGCGTCCCCCTTCTTTGCCAGCAGCGTGCCGTTGGTGGTGATGACCGAGCCAAAACCGCGCTCTTTTGCCATGCGGATCATGGCGGGCAGGTCGGGATGAGTCAGCGGTTCACCCATCAGGTGATAGTAGATGAATTTTGTTTGTCCCTCGAGCGCGTCCAGCACGTGCGCAAATTCGTCCACGCGCATACGGCGCGGTGTGCGACTGTGTCCGTGACAAAAGGAGCAGCGCATATTGCAAATATTGGTGATCTCCACGTAAACGCGTGCGTACATATTGCTGCCCCTTTCAAGTGATATGATCTATTATATCACGATGGGCAAGTGTTTGCAAGGGATTGGGGGAAAATAACTGTCTTGCCCGCTTATCACAATCACTGAAACAATAGGGGCGAGCAATATCTTGATAACCGTAGGGTGCGGCATGACGTCGAACCTTACAGACGATGTGTAGCGCAACCAACACAAAAAGGGGACGACCGCGGTCATCCCCTTGAAATATTTTACTTATAAAGCGGTCCGAAAGCCGCACAAGCGCGGTAGTCCTGCCCTTCCTTATCCATGCCAAATGCGTTCCATACGGCAGGACGATAGATGTCGTCCTCGGGTACGTTGTGCATACAAACGGGAATGCGGAGCATCGAGCACATGGTGATCAGATCCGCACCGATATGACCGTACGAGATGGCACCGTGGTTTGCGCCCCAGTTCATCATGACCTCGTATGCGGTTTTGAAGGGGGAGCCATCCTTTCCGTCGCATCGCGGTGCAAACCACGTGCAGGGCCATGTGGGATTGGTGCGCTCCATGAGCGTGTCGGATACGGCATCGGGCAAATTGACTGTCCAGCCCTCTGCGATCTGCAGCACGGGTCCGAGACCCTTGACAAGATTAAGACGGATCATGGTGCAGGGCATTTCTGCACGGGTGGTGTAGTGGCTGGAAAATCCGCCGCCGCGGAAGTTGTCAAAGCCCGCCTCGCACCAGACCGTAGCGTCGGTCATCTTCTTGATGTCCTCGTCGGTGACCTCCCACCATTTCTTCATAACGGCATTGCCGTCCTCGTCGGTGCAAACGCCGGACGCATCAAGGCAAGCCGCGCCCGAGTTGAGCAGGTGGATAATACCGTTCGACTCTGCCGCCTTGCCTTCCAGTTTGTAGCCGGTCACGCGCTCGGTTGCTTCACTTGACCAGTAGGTGCGCACATCGGCAAAGATCTGCGCGCGATGGGTCAGCAAACGCATCATCAGCATACCCA
Source organism: Eubacteriales bacterium (assembly GCA_045586845.1). Lineage (GTDB taxonomy): Bacteria > Bacillota > Clostridia > Oscillospirales > CAG-272 > SVQP01. Next base: position 78,084 of record JAZNBB010000011.1, on the reverse strand, counting down.
TGCCGTTGAGAATGTCGTTCTCGGTCGCCAAGGTGTAGGGCTCGCGTGCGCCCGTATAGTCAAAGGATGAGGAGAGCAGAGCCTCGGGGTAGTCGCAGTTGGGCCAGTGGTCGGTCCATTGACGCTGACCCTGGAAGCCGCCCGCAATGGCGTTATGACCAACCTTTTCTTCCTCGAAGGCGTCGGGAAGGTCGGGGTTTCCTGCCATTAAGTCCTTGATGATGCAGTACATCTTGACCGTGAATTCCCACTGCCTGCGCTTCTCGTCGTTGGTAAACTTGATCCGGCGCTGTTTCCCCAGGAACTCCACCGAGTCGGGGTTGTCGTCGCGCCCCTCCTTGCAGTGCTCCAAGGTCCAGGCAAGTGCCTTTTGGTATTCTTCCTCATTGTAAATACCTTCCTCCATGCGGCGCAGGATCTCAACTTCGTCCACCGATTCCACGCGCATACCGAAGTAGGATTCCATCATGTCCTGATCCATGATCGAGCCCGCGATGCCCATGCATTGTGAGCCAATCTGCAAATAGGATTTGCCCTTCATGGTAGCGACGGCAACGGCAGCACGCCCAAAGCGGAGCAGCTTTTCTCTTACGTCCTCGGGAATCTCGGCGACCTGATCGCGGTCCTGTACCTCGTGACCGTAAATGCCGAATGCGGGTAAGCCCTTTTGCGCGTGACCTGCAAGCACGGCAGCAAGATATACTGCGCCCGGACGCTCCGTACCGTTAAAGCCCCAAACACCCTTGATGGTGTGGGGATCCATATCCATGGTCTCCGAGCCGTAGCACCAGCAGGGAGTGACCGACAGCGTGATATCCACGCCCTCGCGTCTGAACTTCTCGGCGCAAGCGGCAGTTTCGGGCACGCGCCCGATGCAGGTATCCGCTATGACCACCTTGACAGGCTCGCCGTTGGAGTAAAAGAGATTTTCTTCAAAGAGCTTTTTTGCCGCCTCTGCCATAGACCATACAAGCGGCTCAAGCGATTCGCGCAGCATCATAGGGCCGCGTCTGCCGTCCACGATGGGACGAATGCCAATGACGGGATACCCGCCTACGTATCTGCTGTTTGCCATAAATTATTCCTCCGGTTAATTTTGAGAGAGTCTATAAGTCTATTATAAAGGTTTTTTGAGTTCGTGTCAAGCAAAGATGAAAACAAACCGCCGCAATATGGTGTGTTATTCTTATCGAAGAAATAAATAAGGGTATGGGTATAGCCCTGTGCATTTGTTAAACAAATGCGAAACCGGCGACAAAAACAGAAGAGAGAGTAACACGGAGTCAAAATTCCGCGAAGCTCTCTCTTTTCTGCTTTATATGTGAGTGATATTCTATCCAAGCGCTAACATAAAGCAAGCAATCTCCATGATACATAAAACGGTTAGATAAATCAGAGATCGGAGCAGTACGTTTGACATTTCAAGAAAGATCAAGCGTTTGACATCCGATTCGGGCATACCGATGGATATGTAGACGCGTGCGGATTGCTTGCGTGTCAGATATTGCTTGCGTGCCATCAGGATGCCTTGGATGATTCCGACAAAAGTCAGGATCAAAAAGCACAGCCCTATGAACAGAAATATTTTGTTAACTGCCGAAAGAACCGCAGCAGTCGTATCCAAGCTATCGTAAGGATTGACGTCTAACTTAACATTGGTGTTTCCGATATGCCAAAACAAAAAGAGTGCCGTAATGGGATACATAGCGGCACACGCCAAAACCAGGGCAATGCCATGATAGGTTTTTCCGTAATAATCCGTGCTTTTCTTTGCCAAACGCTTAAGCAAGGATTGACTTTTGAAGGTTTGGGATTGACGGTAGCCGTGCGTTTGCTCGGATGCTGCCGTGTTCTGCTTTCTGACAGAGCGTATGACAGACTGTTTGTTCGGGAGAATGCCCGGCAAAAAACAGCAGAGTATGATCATCAGTATACCCAAGAAAATTATGCACACTGCGGCTAAGGCATAAAGCAAGAGGTGGCTGATCTGTATGTCGATGACGCCCACAAACACATTGCCGATCAGTATGCCGGGGAGTATCCCCGTACAAATGCCGAGCAGCATGGGCGGCAGATACAACAGCATGACCTCAATTGTGACAAGCTTTCTTTTTTGACGTGCGGTTGCACCAATGCTTGCCAGCACCGCCAGCATTTCCTCATTTTCGCGGTTGCGTATGCTGCAATGCGTTTTTACGGTCAAGAATGTGACAAGGAGCAGCAGTACGATGGTCAGCGTCATGCACATTCTGACCTTGACCAAAAATTCAGTAAAGGGCAATCCGTGATAGATTGCATTTTGCGCGATGAGTGTTTGCAATTCAAAGAATACAAAGAACGAGATCATCAGCATCGAAAACAGGATCTCGATTATCAAAAAAATGCTGCTTTGACTGTTTTTTCGCAATCTGCGCAATGCAATTTTGGCAATCGGTGTCATGCGTGCCTCCTGTCGCTGACAACCTTTCCGTCCGCGATTGTGATCACTCTGTCAGCCGCCTTTGCGACAACATCACTGTGCGTGACCACTAAAACCGTAATGCCGTACTGCTTGTTCATCTCGCCCAGCAGTCGCAAGACCTCGGTGCTGTTCTCGGCATCAAGATTGCCCGTAGGCTCATCCGCAAGCAGCAAATGCGGCTTGTTGAACAAGGCTCTGGCAATCGCCACACGCTGTTGCTGACCGCCCGACAAAGTGTTTGGGTAGGCTTGTTCGCGTCCGTGGAGTCCTACGGTATGCAGGATTTCCGCAAGCCATATGGTATCAATCTCGCCGCCGTCCAACTCGGTAGGCAGCGTGATGTTTTCAACCACGTTCAGCTCGGAAATAAGATTGTAAAACTGGTAAATGACGCCGACTTGTCGGCGGCGCAGAATTGCGGCTTGTCTATTGGACAGCTTTGTTATGTCGGTGAGGTCAAGCGTGATGCTGCCACTGTCTGGGATGTCCAAGCCGGCGATCATATTCAAAAGCGTGGTTTTGCCTGAGCCCGATTTGCCCACAATGGCAACGTATTCGCCATCCTTGACCTGCAGAGATACGTGATCAAGAGCTACAATTTCGCCGTCAGTAGTGACATATTTCTTATTCAGATCGCAGATTTTCAGCATACCCATACTCCTTTGCACATCCTGCTTTCAGTATAACAAACAAATGTGAATAAATCTACTATATCAAACGAACAATGTCTTGAAAAAGATACTTATTCAGAGCTTGCTCCTGCCATGCCCAATACAAAAGCAACAGGAGCGATGCTCCTGTTGCGAAATTTTTTGTTGGGGATCATTCCCATTCGCTTAAATTAGCATTATACCCCGTGAATTTAGGTCTTTTCACGCGGTTTTTCGGGGGATTTGACCGCCTTTTTCCGCTTCGTCTATGGAGTCTACGAAAAAACGGTATCAAAATGGTATCAATGATACCACCCGGAAAACACGGCTTTCCTACGATATCCATTATACCATAAAATCAGAATAAATACAAGAGGTTTGCGGAGAATTTTCAAAAAAAGCGAAAAGAAGGATGCAGCCGAAGCAGCACCCTTCATTAAAACTAATACTATGGAATATACACATTATACTGTGTTTTGAAAAACTCATAATATTCTTTATTAGGTTCAAGTGTAGAGGAAATATCGACATCCATAAGCGGTATAACTTCATTATTGGGAGTAATAAAAGCTTCCACATCACCAATGTATATATATACCAATTCTACGCCTGAATTTTGTTGCATTAATTCATCATAACGAGAAAACCACTGCGCACCAAACAAAATAAAATGTTTTATTCCTGTTTCTTCTTTTGTAACTTGGATTATTGCAACAAGTTTATCTCCGTCGTATGCAAGATAGTCGCGCCAATTTACCGCTATTGAATTACCGTCATCACCGGTACGAATATGGGAATATCCTTTTTCTTTTATTTCTAACCTTGAAACATTAATGCCGCTTACTTTCAAGTCGTTTGCTATTGCCTCTTTTGCGTTGCTTAGATATTCTACTGCTTCGTTATCTGTGAACTTGTATTCATCTCCAATTATAGTAAGCTCTTCAAGAACATTTACCTTGCCGTTAACACCACCTGCCTCATCTTTTGGAGCGGTTGTGCTAATTGGAGGTATATTAGGATCATCAATCATCATAGGCAATACATTTCCTGCGACTACAATCATTATTGTGAGACATGCTGCAATTGTACCCCATTTGAGCCATAAGCTCTTTGTCTTTTTCTTTTTTACTTTTGTGCTCTTATATACATCTTCGACCATATCGAAATCAATGTTATTAAGTGCATTAGATATGTTTTCCTTTTTCATAGATCAAAGCCCTCCTTTGTAAGATGATCTTTCAGTTTGTTTCTAACACGAAAGAGAATCGACGTTACCTTGCTTTCACTCATACCAAAAGAAGTTGCGGTATCGGTAATAGAACTCATATACCAATATCTCTTGATAAATACTCGCCTCTGTTCGATAGGCAAGCTTCGCAAGAACCGATTGATTGCATCTGTTAAATCAATGTTGGATGCGAGATCTTCACTCCCGCTGCCATCGGGGATGCACTCCGCAAGCTCATCAAGTGCAAGAAGATACTGCCCGCCACCGCGCTTTTGTGCTTTATTCTGCTCAAGTCGATTGAGAGAAAGCTGTCTTGTTATTCGTCCAAGAAATGCTTTTAAGGGGTTAGGTCTCTCGGGCGGGATTGAATTCCACGCTTTCAAATATGTGTCATTGACAATTTCTTTTGCACCTTCTTCGTCTTGAAGAATCTCCTTTGCGATATAGTGAAAATATCGACCGTATTGTTTATCGGTTTCTTTAATTGCTTCTTCGGAACGTTCCCAATACAATTCCACAATTTTTTCGTCTGTCATAATGATCCTCCCTTCGTATTTATTTGAAAGCCTTTCACCCTACTATACAGGAAAACATAGCTACACATTGCATCGTTATAAAAAATTATAACATATTTTTTCGAAAATGTGTGAATATAGAGAAAAAGGGTGCCACCGAAGCGGCACCGACATATAAAAACAACGGCAAGAACTTTTAACATTCCTGCCGTTGTTTATGATTCTATTGGGGATCAAAACGGTATCAAAAACTCGTTTCAAGTGCTGAAATCCCTTTATATATAAGGATTTTTCAAATTTCGTTTATTATTCCCATTCGATCGTTCCCGTAGGCTTCGGCGTCAAATCGTAAAGTACACGGTTGATACCCTCGACCTCGTCGGTGATTCTCGCGGTGATCTTATGCAGCACGGCGTAGGGGATCTCCTCGATGGTGGCGGTCATGGCGTCCTTGGTATTGACCGCGCGGATGATGGCGGGCCAGCCCTCGTAGCGGCTGTCGTCCTTTACGCCAACGCTCTTGATATCGGGAATGGCGATAAAGTACTGCCATACCTTCTCTGCAAGTCCGGCATTGTCAAATTCCTCGCGCAGGATTGCGTCTGCTTCGCGCAGCGCGTGCAGACGATCGCGGGTGATGGCACCTAAGCAACGGACACCTAAGCCCGGACCGGGGAAGGGCTGACGGTAAACCATCTTGTGGGGCAGACCCAGCGCCTCACCGACCACTCTGACCTCGTCCTTGAACAGCAGCTTGATGGGCTCAACCAGCTCAAACTGCAGATCCTCGGGCAAGCCGCCTACGTTGTGGTGCGACTTGACAGCCTTTTTGCCCTCAGCTGCCTTAATGCTTTCCAGAATATCGGGGTAAATGGTGCCTTGTGCCAAGAAGGAAATGCCCTCTAACTTGGAAGCCTCCTCTGCGAACACATTGATAAATTCCGCGCCGATGATCTTTCTTTTTTTCTCGGGCTCGGCTACGCCTGCAAGCAGGTCAAGGAAGCGGTCGGTCGCATCGATGTAGATCAGGTTGGCATCCAGCGCTTTGCCGAAAATGTCAACGACCTGCTCGCTCTCGCCTTTGCGCATCAAGCCGTGATTGACGTGTACGCAGACTAACTGCTTGCCGATCGCTTTGATCAAAAGTGCGGCTACAACCGAGCTGTCCACACCGCCGGAGAGTGCCAGCAAAACCTTTTTGTCGCCCACCTGTGCGCGAACCCGGGCTACCTGCTCTTCAATAAAAGTTTTTGCCAGCTCGGGGGTGGTGATTCGTACCATGGATTCGGGACGAACGTTGCTCATAAAAATCCTCCTTGAAAGGGATGCGTATTTGCCGTATCCTGTATTAAAAATATATAAAAATTTTATCAAAAAATCCGCGAAAAATCAAGAGGTTTTCCGCAGATTTTTTGCTTGTCACACACTTTTTTCAAAAATGACGTTGCCATCAAAGTCAAGAGCCGTCAAGGTGCGGTTTTCATACAGCATATAGGTGGGGGGATTGCCTCCCTTGGGGATGGTGACCGATCCCGGATTGAAGAAATACAGTCCGCTTTCCTCGTGGTGCTCCACGATGTGCGTGTGCCCATACAGTACCACCGTGCCTGCATCAAGGTCGGGCAGGTCGTGATGCCCGTGGTGCAGGAATATGCAAAGGTCACCGTCGTGCAGGGTGCGGCTGTCTGTCAGCACGTCAAAATCCAGCACCATACCGTCCACCTCGGCGTCGCAGTTGCCGCGCACGCAGATGATCTTGTCTGCAATGGCGTTGAGCATTGGGATCACCTTTTTGGGTGCATAGCCCTCGGGCAGATCGTTACGCGGGCCGTGATACAGCACGTCGCCCAGCAGAATCAGTCGGTCAGCACCGCTTTGGGCAAAGGTTTCACACAGCGTGGCGCAACAATCAGCACTGCCGTGCAGGTCGGATGCAATGAGTAGTTTCATGGTTTATCTTTCCTTTGCTTTTTTGGGGGATCATTTTTGTTTATAATGGATACCAAGACGTTGGGTTATGGCAGCAAATATCCCGGTCTGCAGGGGGCGTCGCCCCCAGCCGCTTGCTTGTTTGGTTGTTCGAAAAATTATTCTTTCACCAACACCTTGGTGATCTCGCAGATATACACGCGATGGAAATCGTCAATGGGGTAATTTTTGAGCAGCGCAGGGTCAAGAAAATTTTGCTTTTTGAGATCGTCGACATACAGCTTTTTGCACAAGAGCACCATGCGCGCCTCTTTGAGATAGGGTGTCTCGCCGTCGAAGACGGGGGAAAGCCCCGTAGCTGAATATTTGTTGATATCTCTGCCACTTTTTCTGCCGCAGAGTTTCAGTGCGTCGCGCCAAGACTCATCAAAAAAGGTCAGTGAAAGCGTGTCCGAAGCTTCGCAGAACTCGTACGTATAGCGTTGCGGACGCACAAAGCAGATCGCGATCGGCTTATTCCAGAGAATGCCAAGACAGCCCCAGGATGCAGTCATGGAATTGGCGGTGCCGTCCTTGGCAGCCGTGATCAGCATCCAATCTTTGTCAATGGCTTTGAATACGTTGTCGCTTATCTCGTAAGGAGAAATCTCTTTGAACATGATGTACCTCCAAAATCATGATTTATTGAATGAGGAAAGAGGATCTGTCGCGTCGAGGCTGACCTCCCCTGCATACAATATATGCTCGCTGCCGTCGTCTGTGGTTACAAGCAAAGCACCCGTGTCGTCAATACCTTGTACGGTGGCAGGGAAGTTGCCTTGTGGGGTGATACATTCCACGCGCATACCCATCAACAAAAAGCGGTCGCGGTAGCCTTGCAGCCAAAGAGCGTTGTCGCCGCTTTGCAGATAAGGGATCAGGAGAGAGCAAATATGTAGGGCAAGCGTTTCGGGCTCGACTGCGGCTTGCAAGCTGCCTGCAATGCTTTCGATCTCGGCGGGGAAATCCCGCGTAGTCAGATTGATGCCAATACCGACGGCAATTGCCCTACCGTGCGGTGTACCGAACGATTCGCATAGGATTCCGCACACCTTGCGGCCGTCAAGGTAAAGGTCATTGACCCATTTGATGCTCGGGAAAATGCTGCAAAGCTGCTCGATTGCCACAGCACTCGAAAGTGCAGCCGCGCAGGTCAAGCCTCCAAGCTCGGTGATCGGACGGTCGGGGTAGTAGAGTAACGTAGCGTAAAGTCCTGTGCCGTCGGGTGAGTAGAAGCTGCGTCCCATGCGGCCGCGGCCGGCAGTCTGCGTGCGCGCGATGATAAGTGTATTTTCCCCCGCATTCGCCTCGGCAATACGTCGTGCCTCCGCGTTGGTGGAATCAATCTGGTCGCAGCGCAAAATGCGCAAAGCATCGCACACAGCCCGGTCACCTCCCGTTTATTTTCTCTGTTTAGTATAGCATAAAATCAATCGAGAGTCAAGAGGAACACCTCTTTCTCCGAATGGCCCGTAAAACTTTGACTGAACTCGGTCACTCTGTGACCGAGCACTCAGCTCAGGGTGCCTCACCTTTGCTGAGCGAAGCGTTGGGGGATGTGATCGATTTTTGAACTTTCTCGCATATCTCTTGACTTTTTCGCCGCAGTGGTGTATGATATTGGGGAATTATATATGAAAGTGAGAATATTCATGAACAAGTATATCAGAATTGCGCTCTTGTGCGGATGTATGGCTGCGTGCCTGTTGTTGTGTGCCTGCGGTCAGTTTGGCGGCGGCAGAGAACAGATCGACAATATACTGGACAAAGTGTTTGGAACCACCGCTCCCGAGACCACCGCTCCCGAGGGAAGCACGGGCACAACTCCCGAGCCTGTTGTGCGCTACGACTATATGGCAAACGACATGAGTGCGTTTGTTACACTTGATAAAGGGCAGTATGCAGCTTTTGAGATCAATGTGGGTAAGGATTACCTGGTGACCGATGAGATCATCGAGCAGCAGCTCAAGAGTATGCTGTATAAGTACGCAACCGCTACCAACGGCACCGAGCAGGTCAAGGATCAGCCAATCCGCTACGGCGACAAGGCATACATCTACTATCGTGGCGAGGTGGACGGAAAGGAATTTGAGGGTGGCTCGAACATGAGCGACAAAACACCCTACGGCTTGGGTATCGGCTCGGGCAGCTTTATTCCCGGCTTTGAGGATGGGCTGATCGGTGTTGTCCCCTCCGAAACCAGTAAGGAAAATCCCCATGCCGTGCACGTGACCTTCCCCGAGAACTACCATGAAGATCTTGCAGGCAAGGATGCGATCTTTTACGTGGTGGTCGAATACGTGGTGCAATATGATGTTCCTGAACTGACTGATGCGTTTGTGACTGAAACGCTAAAATTCGTGCCCGAGAACGATGTGGCGGACTATGAAGGTTCATTGGTCGACGCATATAAGGTTTACCTCAAAAAGAGTATGGAAGAATCCGCGCTGGAGGCTGCCGAGCAGGCTGCCTACGGCATGGCGATGGAACAGCTGATGGAAAAGCTGACCTTTACCTCTTATCCCGAGGGTGAGGTAGAGTATTATTACAATATGTACCTGGAGGAGTTCAACTCCTACTATGCGTATTATAAGACCTTGTATGGCTATTCTTCGCTTGATGAGTTTGCTGTAGACTATATGGGTCTTGAAAAAGGTGCTGACTGGAAGAAGGCTCTGACCGAGAATTGCCAAAAAACGGTGCAGCAGAGTATTCTGATCCACGCCATTGCCGAAGCAGAGGGTATTGAGCAGATTTCCGATGAGGAATTCAAGGCAGAACTGGACTATTTGGTAGAGTACTATAAGCAGTACAACTACACCGCCGAGTATATCCGCGAAAACATGGGAGAGCAAGCCATTAAGGAGAGCGCGCTATTCGGCAAGATCGAAAAGCTGATTATGGAGAGAATTACCATTAAGTACGAATAAAAAGCAATATTGTAAAGCTACAGGCAACACCCAAGCAGGTGTTGCCTGTTATACATTTACGCCGCGTTTTTGAGCGGTGCCGTTGCCGCATTGAGCATATTTTCGATAAAGATACCGTAACCTGTTGTCGGGTCATTGATCAGCACGTGGGTGACAGCGCCGACGAGCTTACCGTTTTGAATAATGGGAGAGCCGCTCATGCCTTGCACGATACCTCCTGTTTTGGAGATCAGTGCAGAGTCGGTCACCTTGACCGTAAAGCACTTGGAGCCGGTGGCGCTCTTATCGATATCCGAGATACGGATGGAATACTTGCATGGCCCCGCATCATCCAGCGTGCACAGGATATGCGCCTCGCCCTCCTTGACCTCTCCGTGGTGCGCGATGGGCAGGGCACTTTGTTTGGTCACGGGCTTTTGGGAAAATACGCCGAACACCCCGCAATCGGTGTTGGCAAGCAGCGTGCCTGTTTTGGCGGTGCCGAAATAGCCCTTGAGCTCACCCGGCTTGCCCGAAACGCCCTTTTGCACGCCGCTGATAGTCACGTCGTTGACCACGCCGCGCGTCATGCCGACCAAGGCGCCACTTTCGCTGTCGCAAATGCCATGCCCAAGACCTCCGAACGCGCCCGTGGTAGGTTCAATAAAGGTGACTGTGCCAATGCCCGCGCCGCTGTCTCTGACCCAAAGCCCGGTCTTGTAGCGATTTTCCGAGATCGACTTGGCAGGGATCAGTGTGGCGGAATGTGACTGCCCGGCGCGCTTGTAGGTCAAAGACAGCGGTGTTGCTCCCGCATTTGCGACCATACTGCCAAATTGTGCCGCATCGGCAATTTGTTTGCCGTTGACCGATGTGATCACGTCGCGCGTGCGCAGTCCTGCGGCATAGGCGGGGTTGATACTGCCGCCCTCAGCGTCCACGTCGCAAAAGCCGACCACCAGCACACCCTCGGTCGAGAACTTGACGCCAAACGGCATACCGCCCGGCAACAGGCGCACGTCTGCCGGAGTAGCTGCGGATGCAGCAGCGGCACTCATCACGGGCAGGTCCACGCCGAATGCTCCCGGCAGCATGATCAGGGTGAAAGCGACCGCCAGAACGCTTGCGATTCTATTCATTTTGATTTTCATGGAAATATTCGTCCTTTGTATTGTGAATGTGGAATGGTTCCGTAGTTATCATGTCCCGAGTGTCACAAATCATGCTTTGTAATAATTGTACGAAAGGTTGACAAATTGAATTTTTATGATAAAATTAGTATGATTAGCAACGCGTTTTTCATGCGGAGCGGGAAGGGGCAGAATATGGTAAAAAAGGCGCAAAAATCCATACAGACCGATGCCGTTGCAAGTGCGGATGCCTTGCGCTTTTCCCGAATCTGCCTTGGATACGTGGCGCGCGGCGTGCATTTTGAGGACGGCATCGGTACACTGTCTGAGAAGCGTATGCACGCAATCTTGAAGAATTATATCTGCCAGGACGAAACATGCCACGAGATCCGCGTCAAGGATACACTTGGCGAAGATGCGGCGGAGATAAAAGGGAACGGATTTGTTGCCGATGTGCTGCGCGGCAGTAATATCTGGGAGATTCAGACCGGCAGTATGTATCCCATGCGCGCAAAGATTGCGTGGTATATGCAGCACACGCCCTACGTAGTGACCGTGGTGGTACCCGTACCGTATCGCAAGCATATCAACTGGATCGATCCTGCTACGGGAACGGTACAAAAGCGTTCGGCAAAGCCACACGTAACAAAGCCCACGGCGGTGGCAAGTGAGCTGTACTGGCTGCGCGAGCATTTGCAAAACCCGAGATTGCGCTTTGAGCTGCTACTCCTGGAGGTCGAGGAATACAGACTGCTGGACGGCTACGGCAAAGAGAAAAAGGCGCGCGCATCAAGGTATGAAAAGATCCCCACCGCGCTGTACGGTACGGTGGTTTTGGATAAAAAAGAAGATTACATAATGTTTTTGCCCGATACCCTGCCCGAGCAGTTTACGGCAAAAACGTATGCCGCTGCTTCGGGGCAGCGTGGCAGGGACGCGTATTACGCATTGCATATGTTGACCGGCGCGGGACTATTGACCGAGGGCGAGAAGATCGGCAGGGCGCAGAGCTGGGTGCGCACGGAACAAGCAAAAAATTGATCAAAACTTTTCATTCTTTGAATTTGGTTGTGTTAAGACGAATACAGTTGACAAACTCAATAAAACTTGCTATAATATAAAGATGAATCTTATGAAAGGAGAGGTGTTATGCATACAAAGCCATTGACCCCGTGCGTGCCCACGCGCTTTTACGGTTGGTGTCCCGACGGACGCTATTCGCTGTCTGCTTCGCTGCAGAATCTGCACGACTGTGGCTATACCGCTACCGACGTGTCACTGGAAAATATCAGTCTGCTTGACGACGCATGGCAGAGCGTGCTGTATGCCGCCGCTTCGCGTGCTGCGAGTCTTGGTATGAGCTTACCCGTGTGCCACCTGCCTTTCTATATGCCCAATCCCGATGACAAGGTCGCTATGCAGCGTTTTGCGCGTGAGCAGGAGCGCGGTATTGAAGCGGCTGCTTTGATGGGTATCCCGCTCGCAGTCATTCATCCCATTGCCCGCCACTCGAGCCGCATATCCAAGCAGGATTGGTTTGCCGAGAATGTCTCCTATCTCACCCCCCTTTGCGAAAAGGCGGCAAAGCTTGGCGTTACGCTTGCGGTGGAGAATATGGCAAGCACTAAGGAAAGCGAGCATGACCACTTGTACGGCTGTCGCGCCGTGGAGATCGTTGCCATTGCAAAAAAGCTGGGCATTGATACTTGTTGGGATACGGGACACGCCCATACGGCGGGGCTTAGGCAATCCCACGAGATCGAACTGCTGGGTAAGACGCTTGCGCTGGTCCACCTGCACGACAACGACGGCACGGACGCGCATCTGGTGCCTTTGACGGGACAGATCGACTGGGCGGATGTGGTTAAGGGACTATGCGCCGTCGGTTATGAGGGCGTGCTTGATTTTGAAACCAAGACCTCGCACCTGCCCATGTACGACAAGACCCGTGAGCAGCTGGCTGCCGACACGTTGGGTGCGGCACGCGCGCTTGTGCGTATGATGCAAACTAACAGATAAGGATGGATTTTCACTATGATCTTATATAACTCACTTTCGCATAAAAGAGAAGAATTCGTGCCTCACGAGCCGGGCAAGGTCAGCATCTATACCTGCGGACCTACCGTGTATCACTACGCGCACATCGGCAATCTGCGCACCTACATCATGGAGGATGTGCTGGAGAAGTATCTGCGCTACGCGGGCTATGACGTGACGCGCGTTATGAATATCACCGATGTCGGTCACCTGACAAGCGACGCCGACGAGGGCGAGGATAAGATGCTCAAGGGCGCCAAGCGCGAGCATAAAACAGTCATGGAGATCGCACAATACTATACCGATGCGTTTTTTGCGGATTGCAAAAAGCTGAATATCAAGACACCCGATATCGTACAGCCCGCAACCGGTTGTATTAAGGAGTTTATCGATCTTGTGCAGGGTCTTTTGGATAAGGACTATGCTTACGAGGCGGGCGGCAATATCTATTTTGATACCGCAAAGCTTGACAAATACTACGTGTTCAACGATTTCTCGGAGGATGATCTTGCCGAGGGCGTGCGCGAGGGTGTTGAGAAGGACGAGAACAAGAGAAACAAGGCGGACTTTGTGCTTTGGTTCACCAAGTCCAAGTTTGACGACCAGGAGCTCAAATGGGAGTCGCCATGGGGCGTCGGCTATCCCGGCTGGCACATTGAGTGCTCGGGTATTTCCATGAAGTACCTTGGTGAGTACCTCGACATTCACTGCGGCGGCATTGACAACGCGTTCCCGCACCATACCAATGAGATCGCGCAGAGCGAGGCGTATATTGGCCACAAGTGGTGCAATTACTGGTTCCACGTACTGCACCTGAATACCGACAGCGGCAAGATGAGCAAATCGTCGGGCGAATTTCTGACTGTGTCGCTGCTGGAGAGCAAGGGATACGATCCGCTCGCTTACAGGTTTTTCTGCCTGCAATCGCATTATCGTAAGTCGCTCGTGTTCTCTTGGGAGAACCTTGACAACGCCGTTGCTGCTTACGAAAAGCTGATTGCGCGCGTCATGCAGCTTTCTCCCGATGGTGAGGTGGAAGCAGAGGCTTTCGCACAGGGCAGGGCGGCGTTTGCAAAGGCGCTGGACAATGACCTGAACACTTCGCTTGCCATCACCGCGGTGTACGACGTGCTCAAGGCAAAGTGCAACGATGCAACCAAGCGCGCGCTGCTCATGGATTTTGATGCGGTGCTTTCCTTGGAGTTGGTACAGACTGCAGACAAGCGTCGCGCAGAAAAGGAAGAAGCGGAGAGAGCAGAGCGCGAACAAGCCATGAAGGATCCTTTTGTTGCTGAGATCCTTTCGCTGATCGATCAAAGAGCCGCTGCCAAGAAGGCAAAGGATTTTGCCGAGGCTGACCGCATCCGCCAATACCTGCTGGATAAGGGCGTGACGCTGATCGACTCCCGCGAGGGCACTACCTACCAAATCAACAAATAAGAGAGAAAAATAATCAATATGGAAAATAACGCAAAAAAGACCACCAAGGAAGCGGTCATGTACCTGGTGTTCGGCGTGCTGACTACGCTTGTCAGCTGGGTGGTGCGCTTTGGTATTCTGTGGCCGGGCAAGGCGATCTTTGCTATCGAGGATGAGTTGAGCGTGCAATATACAGTGCTGTTTACGGTTGCCAGTGTGATATCGTGGATCTGCGCTGTGCTGTTTGCATTCTTTACCAACCGTGTTTATGTGTTCAAGGATGCGGATAAAAAGGCAAATATCTGGGTGCAGATGGCTGAGTTCTTTGGCGGCAGGCTTGCTACCTTCGTGCTGTTTGAGTGGCTGCTCAATCTCGGTGTTGTATGGGCACTGGGTGCTATTCTGCCTGAACAGATGGAAGTACTGACCGTGGATCTTTCGCAGTATCGCGGTGCGGGCATTGAGCTGTTTGCCATGGGCATCGCTTCGGTTGCCAACATTGTTGCCAATTATATCATCGGCAAATTCTTGGTGTTCAGGAAAGCAAAAAAGACCGAAAATGAATAAATGCAAAAAGGGCTGCCCGCGGGCAACCCTTTTTGCGTGGAAAAGTAGTTTGCATCAATAGGGAGGGGCTTGCTCCTCCTCCCTTGCCATAAACTAACTTGACAAACGCATAATAATGGTTTATAATTAAAATGATATATTATGGACAAAGAGGTTTTTATATGATTACGGATACCATTGCTGCCGTAAGCACCCCGTACGGCAAGGGTGGGGTTGCGCTTTTGCGCGTCAGCGGCGAGAGAGCCGTGGAGATTGCCGAGCGCGTATTCTTTCCCGTAAGCGGCAAGGCTTTGGGGGACGTGGGTGCCAATTATATGACCTACGGGCGCATCATTGACGCTGCCGACGGCACGCAGGTGGATGACGGCATGGCGGTGGTGTTCCGCGCACCGCATTCGTTTACGGGCGAGGATACCGTGGAGATCACCTGTCACGGCGGCATTCTGGTCACGCAGACCGTGCTGACCTGTCTTTTGGCGGCCGGCGCGAGACCTGCCGAGGCAGGTGAGTTTACCAAGCGCGCGTTTATCAACGGAAAGCTGGGGCTTTCGGCTGCCGAGGCGCTGGGAAATCTTCTGGAAGCGGGCACGCGCGAGCAGATGCTGCTCTCGGGCGCAGGGATGCGTGGAGGACTGAGTAAAAAAACCAACGAAATATACGAGGGGCTTTGCTTAGTGCTTTCCAGCATTTTTGCAGTCATTGACTATCCTGACGAGGATCTTGCGGACATGAGCCGCGAGCAGATACAAGCACAGCTGACCAAGTCGCTTGACAAGACAAAGACGCTTGCTGATACCTACCGCACGGGACACGCGGTTGCCGAGGGCATTCCTACGGTCATCGTGGGCAAGGCAAACGGCGGGAAAAGCTCGCTTTATAACCACATAGTGGGCAGGGAAGCGGCGATCGTGACCGATATTGCGGGAACGACGCGTGACGTGCTGAGCCAAACGGCAGCCATCGGACGCGTGACGGTGCGCTTGCACGATACGGCGGGGTTGCGCCGGTCGGACGATTACGTGGAGCAGATTGGCATTCAACGCGCCTTGGAATATCTGGAGAGCGCAGAACTGGTGCTTGCTGTGTTTGATGCGTGTGCGGAACTGACAGATGAGGATGACGACCTGCTCGAGAAGCTCTCGGAACATAGCGGCTGCGTAATCGGTGTGATCAATAAGACCGACACGGCAACAGTTGCGCAGATCGATGCCGTGCGAGCAAGACTTGCACCGTGTGTGCGTGCGGTCGTCTGCCTGTCCGCCATGACGGGCGAGGGCTGCGAGGCACTTGTGCGCATAGTCGAGCAGCAATTTATTGATGGCGCAATCGATCTGCGCCACGATGCAGTGGTGGCAAATGCACGCCAGCATGCCGCCCTGATCTTAGCTGCCGAACGTCTGGAGCAGGCACTCTCGGCTGTAAGGATGGGGCTGCCCATCGACCTTTGCTGTTCGGATGTCGAGCAGGCGGCAGAGGCACTTGCTGAGGTGGACGGCAGAGCCGTATCCGAAGACGTGGTTGCGGGCATTTTCGCGCATTTCTGCGTTGGTAAATAAGAATAATAAAAAATTTTTACATAGGAGAAGCGTTATGAACAATCAAACCGATCCCAAGTACCAAGCGTTGTTTACGCCTTGGAAGATTGGCAACGTCGAGATCAAAAACCGCATCGTTATGTGCCCCATGGGTGGTACGTCGCTGTTTGGTTGGTTTGAACTGACCGGCTGCCATTTCGATAAGGAAGCTGCCAAGCTGTTTTTGGAGCGCGCAAACAACAACGTCGGCCTGATCATCCCCGGTATTGCGCCTATTCGTGATACCTTCTGGGGCAAGTGGCTGTACCAGAACCCCAAGATGTTTGAGGATCTTAAGGAATTTATGGATGAGATCCACAAGACAGGTGCCAAGGTGTTTATTCAGCTGACCGCAGGCATGGGTCGTTCCTGGGCGATCACCGAGCTGATAGCACCCTTACACAAAAACAAGTTCACCCGTGCCGTGATCAAGCCCGTGATCGACACCTCGCATGAGCTTGCAAGTCCCAGCCCCCAGCCGTCGAGATGGGCGCATGACATCATTTGTCCCGAGATGACGGTAGAGCAGATCCACGAGATCATCGAAGCTTTTGCCAAGACCGCAAAGCTTTGCCACGATGCGGGTGTAGACGGTGTAGAGGTACACGCAGTACACGAGGGCTATCTCCTGGACCAGTTTGCAATCGAATTCTTTAATAAGCGTACCGACGATTACGGCGGAAGCTTTGAAAACCGCTATCGTTTTGCAGCAGAAATCGTCAAGGCGATCAAGGAAGCCTGCGGTAATGATTATCCCGTATCTTTGCGTTACTCGGTAGAATCCAAGATGAAGGGCTTTTGCGAGGGCGCTATGCCCGAAGAGGACTACGAAGAGGTCGGCAGAAACATGGAGGAGTCCGAAAAGGCGGCAAAGTTCCTGCAGGATGCTGGCTACGATATGCTCAACGCAGATAATGGCACCTACGACTCCTGGTATTGGGCGCATCCGCCGATGTATATGCCTCAAAACTGCAACCTTGAGGACGTTGCGCACATCAAGAAATTTGTGGACATTCCCGTGGTCTGCGCGGGCAGAATGGAACCCGACGTGGGTGCTGCGGCAATAGCCGAGGGCAAGATCGACGCGATGGGCGTAGCTCGCCAGTTCTTGGCTGATCCCGCGTGGATCACCAAGCTGATCGAGGACAGACTGGAGGATATCAAACCCTGCATCTGTTGCCATAACGCTTGCTTTAATTTCTCCTCATCCAAGGGTCATGCCAACACGCAGGATCTGACCGACACCATGGGACTTTCCCGCTGTGCGATCAATCCGGAGACCATGCAGTCTAAAAAATACCATATTGTTCCCGCCAAGAAGCAAAAGAAGATCGCTGTCATCGGCGGCGGCATTGGCGGTATGGAAGCAGCTATCGTGTGCGCGAAGCGCGGCCACAAGGTCACCTTGTACGAAAAGAGCGATAAACTGGGCGGCGTATTTATTGCAGCCGCTGCGCCTTCCTTCAAGGAAAAGGACCGCGATTTGATCAAGTGGTATATCCGCGAGATCGCCAAGCATCCTATTGAGGTTAAGATGAACACCGAAGTCAAGGATGTCAAGTCTTTGGATGCCGATGAGGTCATCGTTGCAACCGGTGCCGTGGCTAAGCGCATCCCGATTCCCGGTGTAGAGCGTTCGATCGAGGCTGTTGACTTCCTGCTTGGAAACAAAACGGTTGGCAACAAGGTGGTCGTAATCGGTGGCGGCCTGACCGGTTGCGAGATCGCATATGAGCTGTGCCTGCAGGGCAAAATGCCGATCATTGTGGAAATGCAGGACGATCTGATCACCACCAAGGGCATTTGTCTGGCAAACACAAGCTATCTGCGCGACTACTTTAAGGCAAACGAAGTCCCCGTGTTCCTGGAAACCGGTGTGTCTGAGATCAACGAGCAGGGCGTCGTAATCAAGCGCAAGGACGGCGCGACTGAGCAGATCGATGCGGATTCGGTCGTTTTGTCTGTCGGTTACAATCCCGCACCGCTGACCACCAAGGGCGTACACGTGATCGGTGATGCCAAGGCTGTGGGCAATCTGCGCACTGTCATTTGGGGTGCGTGGGATGTGGCAATGAAGCTGTAAACAGCTTCATTGCAGAGATATTCGTGCTTCGCACGAGTGATATTTGCGCTGCGCGCAAGTGATATTGCGGCAGAGCCGCAGTGATATTCGCGCTTTGCGCGAGTAATGAGGTGGATTTTCTCCGCACTGCAATCAATTGAATTGAAATTCATTCATGAAAGGATGATTGTCTATGATACTGACAAAAGAACAACAGGCGATTTTGGACGGTGCGCAGGGCGAAACGCTTGCCAAGGTCATGAAAACGCTTGTCATGTATGGTGATGCATTTGAGGCTGAAAAGCTTGTGCCCATCACCTCGGAATATAACCATTTGGTTACTTCGTTTGGTCTGAAGGTCATGTCCCCCGTGTACGACCTGATGCAGCAGCTGCTGGATGCAGGTGTTTTCTCGGGGCAGAAATTCTCGGTTGACCCCAGACCCATTGATAAGAACGTGCCCGCAAATTTCCTGCAGAATTTTGTATTCAACAAGTTCATGTATACCAAGCAGGATTTTTATGAGAAACAGCTGCATGAGCTGGGGCTGATGGACGACAAAGCGTTCACCTGCACCTGCTACATGGATGAGGTTGGCAACAAGCCGAAAAAGGGTGACGTGCTGTCCTGGGCAGAATCCTCGGCAGTTGTGTACGCAAACAGTGTGCTGGGGGCTCGCTGCAACCGTAACTCGGGAATTATTGATATTATGGGCTCTATCGTGGGTTACGTGCCTTACTTTGGCTTGCTGACCGACGAGGGCAGAAAGGCTACCTGGGTTGTCAAGATCAAGACCACAAGAAAGCCCGAGGCGCAGCTGCTTGGCTCTGCCATCGGTATGAAGGTCATGGAGGACGTGCCTTACGTCGTAGGACTTGATCAATGGATCGGCACCGAGCTCAACGACGCAACCTGTGCATACCTCAAGGATTTTGGCGCTGCAACTGCATCCAACGGTGCGGTCGGACTTTACCACATTGCCAATCTGACCCCCGAGGCAGTTGAGTTGGGTGAGTCATTGATCGCAGAAGGCGCACGTGAGTACGTCATTGACGACGCAGAGCTTACAAGAGTGCAGAGAGAATATCCCGTGATGTGGAAGAACGAGGACGCAACGCCCAAGCTGTGCTTTGTGGGTTGTCCGCACCTGTCTCTGGAGCAGCTCAAGACATGGACTGATAATATTGAAGGCGCACTTGCCGCCAACGGCAAAAAGAAGGTGCTCATTCCCACCGTGCTGACCGCCGCTCCCGGCGTGCTGGAGGCGTTCAATGCCACCGATTACGCCGCAAGACTCAAGGCAACGGGTGTCATCACCTCGTATATTTGTCCTTTGATGTACATGAACAATCCGCTTTGCAAGAAGATGCCGGTCATCACCTCGTCAAATAAGTTGCGCACCTATACCAGCTCGAGATACTATCGAGACGAGGAGATATTGCAGATCATTACGGGAGGTAAGAACGCATGAAAGAGTTTAAAGGTAGAGTAGTCACCCCCGGTGAGGTCAAGGCAGAGGCGCTTGTTTCCACGCAGGGCTTTAACACGCTGGCATCCTTTCAGATGGCGTTGCAGTTTGGTGACAAAGAGGTCAAGTGCGGCGACCAGAACAATGCAGATCTGCACGGGAAGCCCATGATTGGAAAGGCTTTGTGCCTGCCGCAGACCATCGGCTCCACCACGGGCGGTCTTGTACTGTATTGCGCTTGTGCTTTGCACAAGCAACCTGCCTGTATGTTGTTTGCAAACCATATCGACTCACTCGCAGCCGCAGGCGCGGTGCTTGCCGACGTGTGGGTAGAGGGCGTTACCATGCCCGTTATCGATTGCCTTGGCGATGAATTTCTTGCATACGTCAAGGACGGCATGAGCGTGACCGTCAAAGAGGGCGGCGTGGTCGTCGTAGAATAAAATCGCATAAGAAATTTGCATAAAAAATCTCCTCCTTGCCCAAGGCAGGGAGGAGATTTTTGAATCGGGTATGTTTGGTTATAACACCGAATTGGATTCATCCATATGTCTATTGTAACGCGCAAGCGGACAGTCGAGGACGCCTGTCCGTTCTGCTTTACAAATGCTTTTGCATGATAAATTCACTCAGCAGCTTTCCGTCCCGTAGTCGAATGGCGTTGGGCTTTTCGGCAACGATGCGAAAACCGAATTTTTCATACAGATGCCGCGCGCGGTCGTTGCCTTCGATAAATTCTAACTCCATGATCATGGTGCCGTGCTCCCGTGCCGCCGCGAACATCTCTTCAAACATGGCGGAGCCGATACCAAGCCCCCAGTATTCCTGCAAGATCGCAATGGCAACGGTGGCTCTGTGCCCCATTTTGATGCCCGGCTTGAACCCGATCTCGCAGTTGCCCGCCAGCTCTCCGTCCACAAAGCAGGTAATGGCAAGGCTGCCCGGGGACTCGCGTAGATTTTTTATCCAAGCCTGCTCACGTTCAATTGACATACTTGCCCATTCCTCGGGATAGCGTGCCAAGAATTCGGTTTCGCCGCATGCCTTTGTGATGTATGCCAGCATTTCTGCTGCATCCGATACCTCGGGTGTGCGCAGGATCGCCGTTCTGCCGTTCTTTAATGTGATTTGTTTGGGTTGTAATATCATGGAAGTTCTCCTTTCTGTATAAATCGTAGGGGCGATTCACGAATCGCCCGCGAATGATAATATGCACTGTCGGGCGATTCTTGAATCGCCCCTACGCACGGAGATTGACGGAGTCCTTGGTGTTTGCTTTAATTTCCTTCAATTCCAAACCGTTCCTTGATCATGCTTGCCACTCGGTCGGGTGCAAGGTTTGTGTTATCGATCTTGATATAACTCTCGAACGGCAGCACTTCATCCTCGCGGGAATTGAGGCGGTGTGTCGCGGCTGTGTGGCGCATCTCGGCCTCGCTCCATTCCACGTTTCTCTTGGATTCCTTGTTGGCAAGTCTGTTTTCGCTCTTGTTGCGCTCGATACGCTCGTCAAAATCCGCGCACAGCTCGACAACGTGGCAATCTGCGCCGTGCGACGAAAACAGCTCTATGATCTCGCCCAGATACAAAAATTCACTCGGCTCGTCAAAGTCGATCATGTAAGTAAAGATCAGTCCGGGAAGATCGCCCGTGGCAAACTGCTCGAACACGGTCTTGCGGATGGTTTCGTTGAGCGCGCGATATGCGGGCGTGCCGAAATCAAACAGCCGGAGAGCCAGCTCAATCGACATATGGTTATGAAACAGGCGCAAGCCCGTGATCTTGGCAAGCTCCTGCCCAACCGTCATTTTGCCCACCGCGTGCGGGCCTGTGATGATGACTAATGTTTTTTTCATGTTCTTTTCTTCCTCAATACGTCCAAAATGTGATTCGTTGCGCCCACCATGTCGCCTCTCTCGCAAATGGAGAGGTGATATTTCATGTAAAGCGCAAAGGTTTCCTCGTCCATGGCGTCCACCGCACCGCCGATATAATGCGTCAGCATATCCGCTCCCACGTAATGCAACCTGCGTACGGGCAGGGGACTCACCAGCGCGTCAATATCCTCTTTGCGGTAAAGGGAAAATATCTCAGCGGGCGTGGAGCTCAGCGCAAAGGTTTCGTAATTGATCAGATCCTTGTATTGCGGATCGTGAATACCGCCGCGCGCAAAGCAGAACTGGTAGACCGTCATGTCGCTGTTGCAGTATGCGGTGAAAATTGTACCGCCCGGGCGGGTGACACGTACCGCTTCGGAAAGGGCGGCTTGCTTATCCCCGTCGGTGTACAGGTGGTACATCGGACCGAGCAGGAGCGTGACGTCATACGTGTCCGAGGGGAAGTCGGAAAGGTCAACCGCGTCGCCCTGCGAGATCGAGACGTTTTCGCCCTCTGCGGTGTTTTGCTTGAAAACTTCAATATTGCATTCCATCAGCTCCACAGCGGTCACGTCGTAGCCCTTTTGCGCAAAATAATGCGAATAACGTCCCGTGCCCGCACCGATTTCTAAAATGGTCATGCCGGGCTTTAAATATTTTTCAATATAGTGCACGGTGGTCAGAAACTCCACCGAGCCGTGAAGCGAGCCAAGGCGCGCGTGTTCGTCGTGACTTTCGTAGTAATTTTTGAGTGCTTCAAGTCTTTCCATACTCTCCTCCAAAAATAAAAGCGGTGCAAATCGCTTTTTACGACTTGCACCGTCAATATCCAAATATCGATAGCCTATCGGTTATCTTGAAAAATGGGTATGACAATACAAGCCCGACGTATCCCAATTCATGGGGTACATGCCGCGCACGTTTTCGTTATTCAGTACGTAAGCGAATACAGACATTGTCATAGCTCCTTTTTTTGTTTCTTTCAGTATAGCACTGTTTGGCAGGATTGTCAATATGATAGAGTAATTTTTATGATCGGTCGAAACTTCCTTATGAGAAGTTATGCAAAGGCGAAAATTTTTTACTGCAGGTTTATACGAGTGTCACCGCTGATGATCTCGATCATGATGTCATTTGAAAACAAGTCGTGATTGAAGTGCTTGAAGCGTTTCAAAATTTCAATCATTTTGGCGGCGTTGCTTTCACCGAATTTTCTTTCCATCACATCAAGCCCGATGATTTCGATGTGTATGGGTTCTCCGTACATATCTGTCAGGCAATCCCAAAAAGCAGACCAGTTACAGCCATAATAATCGGGGAAATCCAATGCTTCCTTTATGATAGCGTGCATCTCAAAGTAATGGTTGACGTTTGAGAAATCTATCGTATATTTTTCTTTGCTCATTGGATGCTCCTTAATGTAAAATTTCGTAAAAGGTGTGGTAATGATCGTACGTTACAAACATCAAGCCGTCATTGGAATATAAAATTCGATCTCTGTTTCTGTTTCCTCCGGTATGCCTCATACCAGATCCTTCCCGGTGCGTCTTAATATGACAAAAGTGGGGAGATCTAAGCGCTTTTTCGTTATCTCCACGCCCGATCCAACACCTTTTTTCTGTCTTTGAGAAACTTGACCAGAAAATCGTAATTGTCCTCGGTCAAGTCGGGCTTATCCTCATACCATCGCTCTTGGTTTAGTACAAGCGATTCGGATATGTCGCCCTTATAGTCCCGCACATGGTCGATGCAGTCGTCCAGTGCGTCCGAGTAGTGTGCCTGATACCTCTCACAAAGCAGCTCGTAAAGCTCATCCGAGCGCGCCACGCCACGGAAAAACTCGTTGGAATATTCGATCTTGCTGTCTACGGTGTAATATTCGTTGGGCGCGTCGGTCCAGGGCACGTACAGGCTGTAGTCGTAATCCCAGATAGGCCCGAACGCAAGCTTTTCGCCTGCGATCTGATAAGAGTAAAACGATTTCCACACGTGGTCTCTCTCTCCCATGATCTGGTCAATGATCATGTGATCGATCAGGGATTCCACGTCCATATATCTTTTCATTTTTTTGGTATTGCCGTCTCGACAAGCATCCAGCACTGTGTGATAATGATCCTCTAATTGTGCAAAAAAGGAATAAAACTGCTCGTCCGAGCAAAAGTCTTCTTTTTTGGGATATTTGAGAGAGAAGTACTTGTTGCACCATGCAACGTAGAAGTAGTCCTCGCCCTCCACGGCATTCGGATCAAACTGTGCATCCTCATCAAGGCACACGTAGAAGTTGAAATCATCAAGGTTGGTCATGTCCGGCGTGATGGTCTGTTTCAGGTTCATGCGCCCCGTGTTTTCCTGCACCTGTTCACACAGCGTGTACAGTCCTACGTATTCGCCGTTGAGATACACGTTGACGTGGTGCGCGGTTGGTGTAAAATTCAACGCGTCCGAGGTCGCCCCTAAGTGAAATGCGGTGTAGTTGTGCATACAGGAGGGGTCAAGATATTCTGCCAGCAGCACCCAGCTTTTAGCCTTCTCAAGTCCGAACAGAGATACTTTTTGATCAAATTTGATGCGGTAGGGCTTTTTGGGGTAGCCCGAGGTGGAATTGCCGCGCAGACGTATACCGCCCGTCAAGCCGATCAGCTCTTCCTCGGTGTTGACAAGGTCAAAGGTCACGTCCGTGTATATCTCGTTAGAGTTGATGCTCGCATCTCCCACGTTCAGATGCACGATGGGCAGCTCGCGCGTCGCGTAGTCCAGCTTGAGCAGGACCTTGGTGTCCTTTTCCACCCGATCAAGCGCGATCTCGGTGCCATCATAAAGTTTACCGTCGATCTCGTAGCCCTCGTAAACGTAGCCGAATTTGACCGTAAACGACACGGGTACGAATGCGGTGTCGGTTACGTCCTGCACGGGTTCTCCGCCCGTAAACGTGACGGCATTCGGGATAGGAGACACGATCTCGACCGTGGTGCGCCCATCGTCGGTTTCGGTTTGTGCTTCGGGCTGTGTGTCGGTCAGCTGCTCTTGCCGTGTGCCCGTATTGCAAGCTGCAAGCAGGGGCAGAAGCATGGCGCACAGCAATATAATGCATGGAATTTTATATTTCATATGTCTCCTTTCTGTTCTGCTGCAGGTTCAAGGCGGTTGCCCATGAGCAGTATGTATGCCACAATGCCCAGCTGAATGATGCCCGAAAACGCGATCAACCACGGAATACCGCCCGTATACGTGTACCCGAACAGAGGCAGGGCAAAATTTTTGGAGAAGGCAACAAATACTGTGCCGAACAACAATCCCGCAGCCGCGCCCAAGTTGAACACGATCTGATAAAATGAGGTGTAGCAGGTACGGTTGACCTGCGGCATATTGATATATTGCATATTTGCCACAATGGTGTTGCGTCCCACGCCTGCAAAATGCTGCGGCAGGCGAATGAACAGCAGCATACTTACCAGCAGCCACGGAGCGAGATCGGGGCGTATGAGCGCATATACAAGTTGTAAAGGTGCTTCGATCAAGAGAGCGAGTGCCAGTGCACGCAGCCAAGAGGTTTTTTGAATTCTGTTTTGCCAGAATTTCATAGAGAATGGGAAAAAGAAGGGATAGACAAAGATGATAAAGCAGTAAAGGAAATAGGTAATGCCGATGGTGTCCATCAGGTAGACCTGCAAAAAGGTATTGTGGCAGTACAGTGAGAATTGCCATGCAAATACCACGACCATGCCAAGCAGGTACTTTTTGTTGGAGAGGGGAACGGAGATGATGTCACGAAATTTGGGCGTGTGAATGACCGGGTAGTCCACCTCGCGGGGCAGCGAGAGCAGTACCACATCCACAATCCCTAACAAAAAGCCAAAATGACGCACCCACTCGAGAAATACCAGCTGCTCAGCGGGTATGGCGGCAAGCTGATCGGCATACACGGCAGCAACCATGATCAGAATGCCGGGCAGCAGTGCGGCGGAGAATTGATTAAATGTCATGTAATGCGCGCGCATACGCTCAGGCAGAAACTTGACGTGCCAGGCGGCGTAGCCGGAAACTGCAATGATGTTAAATATGTAAGCGATAAACTGCAGCACAGACATAAAAATGATCAGTAACGTGGCATCTGACACCAAGCGCGGCAGCAGTGTCAGCGCGAAAATGCTGCACACATAGTACAAGAGCTTGCAGGCTGCAAGTACGAAACGACGTTTTTTGAATCGGGTGAGCAGGGAGGGCGCAAAGATGACGAAAAGCCCCGCGATAAAAGGAGAGAAGGCGAGAATACCGATCTCCTCGGGCTCCATATGGTAGCCGCGCAAAAATTCGGTCCAGAAAATTCCCGTGGTGATGTAGGTGATCACCGCCTCAAGAGCTACCGATATGACTAAAATACAGCGCGTGCGCGCGTTGGGGTCCTTGAAATTAAAGACCTGCCCCATGGTCATCTTGTGCCTTTGCATGCTGCTCGTTGCTCCGTTCCATTCGAAAAATCGGTACTATAATTATATATTGTCATACTGTGTTTGTCAATATGGTTGTCCGCAATAAAAAAACTCCAAAAGAATGGAGTGAGTGATATCAATGTGAAGGACGAACCATGGTAAGGGAGGATCATATCCTCCCTTACCATTTCGGTTTCAGTTTTGTCGGTGCGCTTCCGTAGTATTTATGCAAAAAAATCAAATCCTCCCGTGATGATCACACGTGTGATGTACGTACCTAAAAGCAGAGCGCCAAGCGTTGCGGTAAGTATCCACCAAAGCACAGCTGTCCGCTTTTTTTCAAAAAGCCCTTTGTGAATCAGCAGCCACAAAAAGGGCAGACCCGCAAAAAATGCAGGGTGGTATGAAAACGCTGCTGTAAAATCCAAGCGCAAAGCCGCCAAGTGTGCGCGTGTCATGCCGCAAAAGGGGCAGCAAACGTCAAACAGCGTGTATGTCGGGCATATGCCGTCAAATATCCATGAAAACAATGCCACCAGTGTTGCCACAACTGCAAGAATGCCAACGTGCAAAAGGCATACTTGCACCCATCGTTGCGCGAAAAAACGCTTCATGCTATGCTCCTTTTTTATAATCGGATATGTATTATTCTATCAAAATAATATGTCGTTGTCAAGAGCACACCACAACTTGACGGCAAGGATAAAATGTGCTATAATTGGGGCAATCATACACAGGGAGGACGATATGGAAACCCCCATCAAGCAAATATCCGGGCTGCGCCCGGAAACCATACGCACCTATAACGACGGCGTGGTGCGCATGATGAGCGTAATGCTCAATTTGGCTGCAGATGCACTGGATGCCAAAGTCGTGGATGAGATCGCACGCGAATGCGGCGTTAGCCGCGCGTATGCGTATGCCGAGTGTTTGGCAGCCCTTTGCGGTCTTGATACCTCGGGACGAGACCGCGATCTGTTCCGCCATTATTTCGTGCCTATGATATGCGAACTTGATCCCGCGGATTTTGAGGAAAACGCGTATTATCAAAATATCAGGATCAATCCGGGTAAGATCGGCAAATGGGAATACAGGCAGATGAAGCTTGCGCCCTGTGAGGTGTTTGTTTGCAACGACTTTTTGGTAACAAGAGATAACCGTATGATCCCGCAGCTGGGCTTTTTCATGCGCGAGTTCAAGTTCCCGGGAGTGCTGGAGAACGGCAGGGAATGGATGACGCTGATGCCCAACGAGACCGTTACCACGCAGCCCGCGCTGGATCGGGCGCACGGTAGAGTGCTGACGTTTGGGCTGGGACTTGGTTATTTCGCGTATATGGCAGCAAGAAAGCCCGAGGTAGAGTCGGTGACCGTGGTGGATATCGGCGCGGATGCGATCCGGCTCTTTGAGCAAAATCTCCTGCCGCAAATGGAGTGTAAGGATAAGATCAGGATCGTGCACGCCGATGCGTTTGAGTTTGCCGCTGAGCATTATCCGCGCGAAGAATTTGACTTTGTGTTTGCCGATATTTGGCACGACGTATCGGACGGCAAGGATCTGTACCTGCGCTTCAAATCCATGGAGCACTTAGCGCCCGATATGGAATATACCTATTGGTTGGAGGAGTCGATCAAGTGTTATCTCAATGATGCGCTTTGGCCGTAAAAACCGACTAATATTTTCATAAGAGAATTCGGAGGTGTCCGAATTAACGATTGACGATCGTGATGTTGTTGAGTATAATATAGTTACAGAAGGAATTGAAGTGATTTCATCCTCGACAGACACGGGCAGGATACAATTTAATGCTACCGATGAATTTGGTATATTATCAATAGAGGCTGTATCCAATGACGGTTCAAA
Source organism: Eubacteriales bacterium (assembly GCA_045586845.1). GTDB lineage: Bacteria > Bacillota > Clostridia > Oscillospirales > CAG-272 > SVQP01. The sequence goes on along the minus strand of JAZNBB010000011.1, from coordinate 49,926 downwards.
GAGACAATGCAAATTATATACATATAAAACTGAGACGGAAACGTACATTAGTGATGTATCTCGAGATGCTGCATGGCATTTGGCTAACAGCAGCAATACATTGGTACTGACCATTCAATAAACGTTACAAAGGAGGATATTATGAAAAACAAAATTTTATGTCTGGCGATATGTCTTTTGTTGCTTGTGTGCTTCACGGGCTGCGCGCAAAAAACAAAATCGTTTGTTTCGCTGTTTGAATCCGTTGATCGGACGTTGCCCAGCTTTGATCTTGGGGCATCAAGATCATATATGGACGTAGACGACGCCACCATGACTATGTATTTTGCAACCGATGATCAGCACGGGTATTGCACCTTCGGCTACTATAGACTCGCGCTTTACGTAAGTAATCAGGATCGGGGATTGTATTACGACAGGGATGACAGAACAATTGCGGATTATCAAAATATTGAGGGCTATACCTTGCTGGTGGAATACAGCGATGCCGATATTGACGGCAGTCAGTACGCAATCAGAAGAACCTGGCAAAACTTGAAATACAAATATAGCGAGGAGATTACAATTCCCACGGAATACTTGGAGGGTGAACAAGGAACGCTTTATTTTTATCTTTGCGCGGTAGATCAGACCGGGGAATCCGATACCTATTTTGTACACACGTGCCAAAGCATTAAAAATATTGGTTATGAGAACCAAGACGGACAGGTCAAGTTTGATTTCAGCGATTATGAAAGGTGATGCGAAAAGCATTTGAAACTCCCCCGAGCTGTGCATGCACGGCTCGGGGTTTTTCTTTGCCGATCTGCAGTAAAAAACTGCTATAATTTTCACAATCTTATTGCATTTGACAAAAGTATATGATATAATGAACAAGGTTAATACCAACGCAAAAACACCTTATACATACAGAAAGGGTATTCAACATGGCAAAAAAGGTAATTGAAAAATTTACTGCTCTTGCGGGCGAAAACGTCGATCCCCGTACAAGAAGATACTTGGTTCCCAAGAGAATCGTTCTGACAAAGGGCAACGTCATGGGCGCAGAGAACCTGCTTGACGAAAAGAGCAATCAGATCACGCTGGTCGTTGGCAAGGACAACTGCACGCTCAAAAACGAACCCGGCAAGCCCCATGCGGCAATTCTTTTAGACTTTGGCATTGAGTTTGCCGGCTCTGCACGCTTCCACACCTGGATGACTCAGGGACCCGGACATAACGGTGCGGCACGTGTCGCAGTCCGTTTCGGTGAGAGCGTTATGGAGGCTTTGACGCCTCTTGGCGAGAAAAATACTACCAACGACCATGCCATTCGTGACAGCGTATACAGTTTGGGTATGTATTCCGGCGTTGAGACCAACGAGACCGGTTACCGTTTTTTGTATGTAGAGCTGCTTGACGAGAGTGCATCCATTACCTTCAAGGCAATTCAAGGTGTATTCCACTATATGGATCTGGAGTATAAGGGCACTTTCCGTTGCTCGGATGAGAGACTTAACCAGATCTGGGATACCGCCGCATATACCGCGCACCTGAATATGCAGGAATATTTGTGGGATGGCATTAAGCGTGACAGACTTGTCTGGATCGGTGATATGCATACCGAGGTCAAGACCATTCTGACCACCTTCGGGTATACCGATATCGTGCCCAAGTCCCTGGATGTGGTGCGCGACGAGACCCCCGTCGGCACCTGGATGAACGGCATCTCCTCTTATTCCATGTGGTGGCTGATCATTCAGCACGACTGGTACAGGACCGTGGGTGACACGGTGTATTTGTCTCAGCAACGAGAGTACATTCATGATCTGATGAACGTGCTTGCCGACTGTGTGGATGAGGACGGTGTGGAGCATATGCCCGAGAACAGATTTATGGACTGGCCCAACAACGACAACCCCGGTGCCATCCATGCAGGTCTGCAAGGTCTTCTCAAGATCGCGCTTGATAAGGGCACCTCGCTCTTGTATACACTGGGTGACGTTGCCCTTGCGGAAAAGTGCGCCATGGCAGCCGTTCGCATGAGAAAGCACGTGCCCGATCCCTGTGGCTCCAAGCAGGCTGCCGCGTTGCTGGTACTGGCAGGATTGGCTGACGCCAAGGAGACCAACGAAAAGATGATCGCTCCCGGCGGCGGACACGGCTATTCTACCTTCTTTGGCTACTATATTCTCAAGGCAAAGGCGTTGGCGGGCGATTTTGCGGGTGCGCTTGACGATATCAAGGAATATTGGGGCGGCATGCTGGATATGGGTGCTACCACGTTCTGGGAGGACTTCCACCTTTCCTGGATGGAGAATGCAGGCAGAATTGATGAGATCGTGCCGGAGGGCAAGATCGATATTCACGGCGATTACGGTGCATATTGCTACGTCAAATTCCGTCATTCGCTGTGCCACGGCTGGGCTTCCGGTCCTTGTCCGTATATGTCCTCTTACGTGATGGGTGTTCGTTCCATCTCTCCCAACACCTACGAGATCAAGCCTGAGCTTGCATATCTTGACTGGGTCGAGGGCACGTATCCCACCCCCAAGGGCGAGATCTATATCAAGGTCACCAAGGATGCAGACGGCTCTCAAAAGGTCGATATCCAGGCACCCAAGGGAATCTTTATTTTGCGTTGACGTGCGATGAGGTTGCGCTTTGCATAAACGGAATAAACTTGTAAAGGACGGGAATTTTTCCCGTCCTTCTTTATGCGTTGATTCGCATTCGTTTGCTGCAGGTGAACATCATTTGCGTGCAGCGTAACTTCATTGATGCGAATTACCGTATCATTTGACTGTTAGGGAAACATCGTTTACGCTTTGCGCAACGATCTCGGTGCCGCTTTTGCCTTGCAACGCTGCCCTTGCCGCGTCGGGCGAGGTGATAATAGTACGGCGACCGGGGGCAGAGGAAACGAAATCCATGGCTGCCTGTACCTTGGGCAGCATGGATCCCTTGGCAAAATGCCCCTGATTCATCAAGTGCTCCGCCTCTGCAAGCGTCAGATGCGAAAGGGCTTTCTGTTCCGGCTTGCCGAAGTCGGTGAAAACACAGTCGGTTGCGGTCAGGATGAGCAGCGTGTGCGCGCCTACCGCCGCAGCCAATTTCGCGGCGGCAAAATCCTTGTCGATCACGGCTGCCACGGGTTTGCCGCCCTCTGCGGTCATGAACGTGGGAATACCACCGCCACCGCAGGCGATCACGATATACTCTCCTGCCAAGAGGCTGAGAATGGCATCGCGCTCCACAATCTCTACGGGGGCGGGTGAGGGAACTACGCGGCGATATCCTCTGCCCGCGTCCTCGATAAACGTCCAATCGGGATTTTGCGCTGCCAGCGCGTCTGCCTCGTCTTGGGAATAAAACGCGCCGATGGGCTTTGTGGGATGGGAAAAGGCAGGGTCATTCGCATCTACTGTGACCTGTGTGATTACGCTGACCGCCTGCCAGGGCATACCGCGCCGCGCAAGCTCTGATTGCAAAGCGGCTTGCAGGTGGTATCCGATATATCCCTGACTCATGGCGGTGCAATCGGGCAGGGGCATGGGAGAGATGGCATCTGTCTGTGCCGCGCCGGTGTCAAAGGCGAGTTGGATCATGCCCACCTGCGGACCGTTGCCGTGGCTGATCACGATCTCGTTGCCTGCCTCGATCAGATCGACCAGCGTGCGGCACACCTTTGCCACGGTAGCACGCTGGGTCCGGCTGTCGTTTCCAAGCGCGTTGCCGCCCAACGCTATTGCAATTCTCTGCATATGCTTACCCCCTTGCCGCGGGCTGCTGCTGTGTGATGCAGTGGATGTTGCCGCCGCCAAACGCCACCTCGCGGGTCATGACACCAACCACCTTACGATCGGGAAACATGGCTTGCACCTGCTTTATGGCAAGCGCGTCGTTTTCGTCACCGTACTGCGGCAATATCACGCCGCCGTTGACGATCAGGAAATTCATATACGACGCAATGCTGACCTCGCCGTCATGTCTTGGCAGCGTGCCCTCGGCAGAGTCGATGGTGTCCGCACCCTCGAGGTACACAGGCTTTTGGGTCAGGCACAGCTTGTGTACCTTAAGCTTGCGTCCTTTGGCATCGGTCTGTTTGCATAAGAATTCGTATGCGTCGCGCGCCTCCTCATAAAACGGATGGCTCTCGTCGTCGGTATAAATGCAAGCCACCTCGCCGGGAGCAACAAAGCACGCTACGTCGTCAATGTGTCCGTTGGTCTCATCTGGGTCAATACCGTCTTGCATCCAAAGCACCTTGGTGCAGCCGAGATATTCGCACAGCATCTGCTCGATCTGCGCTTTATTCATATCGGGGTTTCTGCCGGGTGAGAGCAGGCACATCTCGGTGGTCAGTACCGTACCCTGACCGTCCACATGGATCGATCCGCCCTCCAGCACGAAATCGGGCGTAGGATAGCTGTCAACACCCACCAACTCGCAGATTTTTTGCGCTACCTGTGCGTCCTTATCCCAAGGAAAATAAAGCCCGTCATAAAGCCCGCCCCAGGCGTTGAATGCCCAATCTGCTGCGCGCAAGCCCCCCTTGTCATTGACCAGGAAGGTGGGACCCGAGTCGCGCACCCAAGCGTCGTTTGAGGACATTTCGACCACCGTGATCTCGGGCGGCAGTTGGTTACGCGCGTTGGCGTACTGGGCAGCCGAAACGCACACGGTCACGGGTTCAAACTCGGAAATGGCGCGTGCCACGTCGGCAAACGCCTTTTGCGCGGGCTTGGCACCGCATCTCCAGTTATCGGGGCGTTCCGGCCACAGCATCCAGATGCGTTCCTGCGGCTCATATTCGGCAGGCATACGGTAGCCGTCCTGCCGCGGGGTGGATTGTTCAATTCTTGTTGGCATAAGCTTCTCCTTTTGCACGCGGGGTGCTTTCTATTGGTTTGGGGGTGTGGTCGCCGTCACGCCACGCGATCAAAATCTCACCGATCAGTACCGCCACCAAGGACCCCACCGTAATGGGCAGATAATAGGAGAGCGTTTCGGTGTCAAATGAAAAAGGTACAGCGGTAAAAATGATGGCGGCGATGATCATGATAAAGGGCAGGTATGCGATCACGGGCAGGATCAGCTTGCCCCCGGGTACACGGAAGGGACGGGGCGTGTCGGGATCACGCTTACGCAGCCTTAAAAATGCAGGGAAGACGGGTAGATACGAGAGCAGAAGCATGACCAGATTGAGTGCAAAAAAGCTCCAGAACAGCGAGGAATCGGGCAGCAGATACTCCATTGCCACACCTGCAAGAACAATCATGGAGGCAACCACACCGCTGGCAAGCGCCGAGCCGATCGGCATATTGTTTTTCTCTCTGCGGCGGGAGAACAGGGCGGGCATATCGCCGTTGTCTGCGGCGTATGCTGCGGTCGAGTTGACACCCATTGACCACGAGATCATGTTGCCGAACAGAGTAATCAAAAACAGCACGGCGGCGATCGAGATAAACCAGCCGCCCGTGCGTCCGGTAATGGCAACTAAAGCGTCTATCAGTCCCGAATCGGGGCTGATCTCCTCTACGGGCACGGCAGCGCCGATGCCAAACGCCGAAAACAGATAGATGGCTGCGATCACAATACCGCCGAGAATGATAGATACGGGGATCTGCCGACGCGGACTTGTCATACTGTCAGCATACGTGCACACTACTTCAAAACCTAAGAAGTTGAAGATAATGACCGAGATATAGGAGAGTGAGTGGGCGTCAAAAGAGGGCAGGAACGATGCGGGGGTCATGGGGTTGACAAAACCGTTATTTACCACGTAATATACGCCAAGCCCACCCAGTGTCAACGCAAGCAAAATCTTGATTGCTGCGCTTGCGTTTAGGATGCCCTTGCTGTCGCACACGGGGTAGAGCGCGATCAGCGTCACGGTCCAGATAAAGCCCAGCTGCAACGCAAGAGAGGGAAGCGTGCCAAGCTCGATTCCGAGCGCCGTGCCGATCAATGTCGGGCACATGACCGCCAAGGATGCCATCCAAAGCGGGAAGTTGACCCAGTAGTAAAAGGACGCGCGCGCTGCCCAGCGCGTCTTTGGGAATGCTTTTTTGATCCAGTCATAAAGACCGCCGTCACCTGCGTATGCCGTACCCAGCTCACACGAGATCAGCCCGTATGGCAGAAGGAAGGCGACGATCATTAAAAGCCACCAGAAATACTGGCTGTTGCCGATCGATGCCACGGGGGCTGCCGCCTCTGCCACGAACACTACGCAGATGACCGACAGAATGACATCGATCAATCTGAATTTTTTAGCTGTCATATCGTCACCTTATTTTTTGTCGCAGAAGATGCGGCACATTGTCGCGTCCAGCGACTCTTTTGCGGCAGCGATCTGCAGTTCGCTGGGTCTGCGGCGGTTGTGAGTCAGATAAACCAGCAGTCCGCGCATAGCGGTCAGGCGGTTTTCTGCCTGGTCCCAGCAAAGGGATGCCTCGGAGTCGGCAACCTCGTCGGTCACGTCCTCGCCGCGCGTTGCGGGCAGGCAGTGCATGAATTTGCAACCAAGGTTGCCCAGTTGCAAGAGGTCGCGGTTGACCTGATAGTCGGCAAACACCTTGACTCTTTCTTCCTTGGGCATCTCGTTTTCGTAAAGACCGTACCACACGTCGGTGTAGATAAAGTCCGCCTCGCGCACGCAGTCGCGCTTGTCCGAGATCTCAAACGAGCCGCCCGACACATCGCAGTTTTCCTGCATGATCTGTCTGTGTCCCTTATTCAGCTGATGCGAGGAGGGACCGTACTGCACGAAATGCATACCCAGCTTGGTGCAGATAAAGCCCAGAGACGCGCAGACCTGCGTGGCGTCGCCCACAAATACCACCTTGCAATCTTGCAATTTCTTGCCCCTTGGCAGGTGCTCTACCATGGTACAGATGTCGCCAAGCTCCTGTGTGGGGTGGTTAAAGTCGGACATACCGTTGATGACGGGTACCGAGCAGGATTTGGCAAGGCGGATGATCGTATCGTGCGTGATAACGCGCGCCATGACCACGTCAACAAGGCGCGAGAGCACGCGCCCCGTGTCCTCAATGGTTTCATGCCCTCCCAGCTGGATCATGCCGGGACCAAGGTATTGGGCGTGACCGCCCATTTGGCTCATCGCGGTCTCAAACGACACGCGCGTACGCGTGGACGACTGCTGGAAGATCATGCCAAGCGTCATGTCCTTCATGAGTGGGGGATAATAGCCCTGCTTGATCGCGCGCTTGATGGCAAGCGAGAGAGAGACGATGTCAAGCAGCTCTTGCTTGGAATATGCACGGGAATCTATAAAATCTTTCATAAATGCCTCCGAAAAAGTGAATTCAAAAGTAGTTTGCGCAAGGAAAGGACAAATATGAAAAATGAGAAAATGAAAAAAACGGAATCGCGGTAAAGCAATTCCGTTTTTTTGTTTTTTGATACGAACGTAGGGGCGATTCACGAATCGCCCGCGAATCCCAGCCCGTGTCATCCTGAGCGGAGAAATTTCGCAACGAGTTGCAAAATGGCACGAAGTCGAACTTTTGCGTAGTGCAGTGCCCGCAGAAACGAGGACACGGAACGGAGAAAAAGCGCGAATATTCGCCAAAGGCGAATTGAAGCGGGATCTCCGAGCGGTTTTTTTCAATGTTTGCTCAGCCTTTTAACATTTCAAACATATCCCACGCCGCTTACTTTCAAATTCTTCTTTGTGCAAACAAGCGTGTTAATATACGAAACAATTTCAACACTGTTGCAGAGGATATATTGAAGCATCTTGGCTTGGATTTATTGCGATCTTAATCCTGTGAGATAACACCTCATCCACCACTTCGTGGTCCCCCTTCTCCCGCTGGAGAAGGCGTGGTTAAACCGTTTCTTCCACTTATAAAAGGTAATTACCACAAACCGTTTGATTGGTCTGTGGGAATTTTTCGTTATGGTGATTTTTCCGATAAGGACTACACCCGTAGCAGGTGATCTGTTTTTTGATACGAACGTAGGGGCAATCTGTGATCGCCCACTCTATCGGGGGATTACATGGAGAAAATCCTCTCCGTTCTTTTTTTGAGCAAGTAGCCGCAAAAAAAGAACCAAAAAAACGGCGTTTTTGCGGGGCGTTGCCCCGAACCCCAGTCGCTTTTTGAAAAAAGCGACGTAAAAACTTTCAAAAGTTTGGGTAGTCCGAGTTGTTTAGTTGACCGCTGCCGCGATCATGTCGTTGATCTTTTTTCGCATAGCGAGAATGGTTTTTGCGTCGGTGGCGCATTTGTCAAATCTGATCTCGCCGAGGATATCTTCCAAAGCAGCTACTACCGCGTCCTTGCCGTAATATGTTTCGGCAAGCTTCATAGCGCGCACGTCCTGCAATGCCTCGTGGAAGGACAAAATACGGATCGATTCCATTGCCTCGCCGTTCTGTGCGGGGTAGACCGAGTAGGTGTCACCCGCGGGCACCCAATATTCGCCGCAAGCGTCCACAAAGGGATTGATCGGGTCAACCGAGCCGCAGGTGTTGTAGAAGTTATATCCCCATTGCAAAAAGCCCGCGATATCATACTTATAAAACTGATAGCCGATTGAGCGCGTGCGCCACAGCGGCATTGCCATCATGCGGTTGGAAACGTGTGAAAGCTGCCCGCAGCAATAATATGTCCACAAGCCGGGCACGCCTGCCTCGATAAAGGGCTTGATATGATCATTGGAGGGAATGGGCAGGGGCACGATGCCTTGCTTGAAGAATTCAAAATTGGAAAGCGCGTCCATAATGGGGTAGCCCTCCAGCAGATCCGCGACGATCGCTTTTGCCGCCTTATAGGACTCCAGCTGCATCTCGTTTGGCTCGTCCGAAATATGGAAATAGCAACGACCGTCGTCGCCTCTTGCCTTCATATGGTCAAGAAAAGATGCAAGGAAGGTGCGTAAAAAGGTCGAATACTCCTCGCCCGTTGCAGCAGTCTCCCAGCCAAAGATCTTTTTGTATACACCGTCCACTCTCGCCATGACCTTGGGCGCGTGCTCTGCGCCCCACTGGGTAAACAGGTGCGCGATCTCAAAATACTCAATGCCCACGCGGTCGCACATATCGATCCAACGATCCAACTTTTCAAAACCGAACGTGTACGCGTCCCCGTTTTTGTAAACGTCGATCAGCTGTACCGTGGTGCGCTCACCGCCGATGACCGTGTCAAGTGCGGGTGTAAAGATGGGTGTCAGCAGCAGATTGATGCCGTTTCTGCGCGCGGTGCGTGCAAAATTCTCCACAATTCTCCAGTGCTCCTCGCTCCAGGCGGGCACGTTATAGTAGTTGGCAAGGCAATCCGCATGAAACCATTGGGTCACGCGCATTTGCTGCGCAGGCAGCGTGGCGTTGATGACCTTGACCTCAAAGCACTCCTTTGCCACCTCGTTGCCAAGCCCGTCCACCAGCGTCACCGCCATAGGGTAAGTGCCGGCAGCCGCCTTGCCGTCAAGGTCAAATTCGATCCACGCGCTCTGCGTCTGATCCTTCATGATCGAGACCGCTCCGCTATAGTGCAGGGGCTGCAGCAGGTCGGGATAGAGTCCGGGATCTGTGCGCAGATAGTTGCTTGTATCGGCACCCGGGAAGATCGCAATGTCAACGGGGATATTCTTGACGCTTCTCACGCTTGCATAGGGGGCAAGCGCACCGTCTACGCGCACGATGGCGCGTCCTGCGTGATCCGGCTCGCTTCTGTAGAGCAGCTGCACCGAGAAGCGTTCGTTTTTAAGCACCGAAAGGGCTTTCAGCGGTGCAAAACTTTCGATCTGCTGATCGGAAAAGCATTTCTCAAGGCTGGAGATAAGTGCTGTTTTGATCATATGAACCTCCTGATTTTATTGTTTTCCGAGTTCAATATTCCGCTTGTATGCTGCCTTGACCGCTTCGCGTACCGTGCCTTCCAGGTTCTGCTCCCACATGACCTTGACGCCCTCAATGGTCGAACCGCCCTTGGAGCAGACCGCCTCGCGCAATTGATCGGGGCTCCTGCCGCCCTGTTGCAGCATCAGTGCGGCACCCAGCAACATTTGTGCGGCATATGCGCACGCTTGCTCGTAGGAAAGCCCGCAATCAGCTCCCCCTTTGGCAAGCGCGTCGGCAAACAGATAGGCAAAGGCGGGACCGCACCCCGAGACCGACGTACCCGCGTCGAACAGGGATTCGTCCAAAAGGTCAAGCTTGCCCGCGTGTGACATGGCATACAAAAAGGTGTCGATCTGTTCGGCTGTGGTCAGGTCGTTATAGCAGTACAGGATCATTCCTTGCCCCGCGGCTACGGGGGTGTTGGGCATGATGCGAATGGCAGCGGTATCGGGAAACAGCTCGCCAAGGCGCGAGATTGTGATGCCTGCGCACATACTGACCAGGCAGTAAGGGGTGTTTCTTTGCTGCAGCGCAGGGGCGAGCTCTGCGGCAACCTCGGCAAGCATCTGCGGCTTGACGCCAAGGTAAATGAGATCGCAGGTTGCGCAAATGGTTGCGCTGTCGGACATTGTCGCGCCCGTGCGCTCGCAAAGCACAGATGCTTTCGCTGTATCAAGGTCGGTGACGTATAGCGCGCAATCGGTCTTGGATGCGGCAAGCGCCAGTGCACCGCCCATGTTGCCCGCACCGATAAATCCAATTCTTTTCATAAAAGCTCCTCTTATTGGGTTCACGTGGTGATTTCAGAAAGAATACAATCGGATTGGAATTTGCCATGTGGCAAATTCCTACCGCAACGTTCCGCCTTGGGCGGAACATATCACTCGCGCGCAGCGCGAATATCACTTTTGCGATAGCAAAAATATCACATTTCGCCCATGGCGAAATATATCACTCTCATCTGGTCTGCCCGTTGCCTGTAATGACGTATTTATACGTGGTCAGTTCGCAAAGTCCCATGGGACCGCGCGCGTGCAATTTCTGCGTGGAAATGCCCATTTCGCAGCCAAAGCCGAACTCGCCGCCATCGGTAAAACGGGTGGATACATTGACGTACACCGAGGAGGAATCCACACCGCGCACAAATGTGTCAATGGCGGTCTGATCGGTTGCGAGGATCGCCTCGCTGTGTCCCGTGGAGTGCGCGCCAATATGCGAAACAGCTTCGTTCACGCCGTCTACAATGCCCACGGCTAAAATATAGTCCAAAAATTCGGTGTCAAAATCGTTTTTGCCTGCAGGTATTGCGTCAATGACAGCGCAAGTGCGTGTGTCACCGCGCAACTCGACCGGGATCTTGCCCGCCGCGCGTCTTGCGTCGATCAGACGCACTTTTACCAAAGGCAGGAACTTGTCGGCAATATCCTTATGTACAAGGCATACCTCGCAAGCATTGCAGACCGACGGGCGGCTGGTTTTTGCATTATCTAAAATGTTCAGCGCCATGTCAAGGTCGGCACTTGCGTCTACGTAAATGTGACAGATGCCCGTACCCGTCTGAATACAGGGCACGGTGGCGTTTTCGATGCAGGAGCGGATCAGTCCCGCGCCTCCGCGTGGGATCAGCATATCCACAAAGCCGTTTGCCTTCATCAGGTCGGTTGCGCTCTGACGTGAGGTGTCCTCCACCAAATTGACGAGATCGGGGCAAAGACCTGCGGCGGTAAGCCCTTTACGCAAAGCGGCAACGATAGCGGCAGCCGACTTGGCTGCGTCACGACCGGGGCGTAATACGCAAACGCTGCCCGCTTTGATGGCGAGTGCAGCTGCGTCCGAGGTCACGTTGGGGCGGCTTTCGTAAATGATGGCAATGACGCCCATAGCAGAGGAGATCTTGCGTACGGTCATGCCGTTGGGGCGTTGGAACTCTGCCAGCACGTGTCCCAGAGGGGAGGGCAGACGAACAACGTCCAAAATGCCCTGTGCCATGCCGTGTACGCGCTTGTCATCAAGGCGCAATCTGTCCAGCATGACGTCCGAAATATGTCCGCGAGCAGCTTCCAGATCGGCGGTGTTTGCCTGTAAAATGGCATCGGTGTCGGCAACCAGTGTCGCAGCCATGGCGGCGAGTGCCGCGTCAAGCTGCTCGGCGGTATAGCTTTTTATGATATTGCCCGCCCGCTTGGCTGCAATTAAAATATCCTGCGTGCTTCTCATGCACTTTCCCCCTTGTTTGCATGAAATTTAGTGCCGACTGCCTCGCCGCTTGCAATGCGGTAAAGCAGATCGGGGTCAGCACCGTTGGCAATCACCATGTCGCAGCCGGCGCCGGTCGCAATCTGCGCGGCACGCAGCTTGGTTGCCATGCCGCCTGTGCCCAGAGCCGAGCCTGCGCTTCCGCCAAGCGCAAGGATGCGCACGTCCAGCTCGTACACATCGGAGATCAGTTGTGCGTTCTCATGCTTGTGCGGGTCTGCGGTGTAAAGCCCGTCAATGTCGGAGAGCAGGATCAAAAGATCGGCACGCACGCTCTCTGCCACGATGGCAGCCAAGGTATCGTTGTCCCCGATCTCAATCTCCTCGGTGGCAACCGTATCATTTTCGTTGATGATGGGCAGCACCGAGAGCTCCAGCAAACGGCTCATGGTATTCTCAAAGTTTTGGTGGCGGTCAGCGTGGCGCAGGTCATCCGCTGTAAGCAGTATCTGTGCTACTGTGTGGTTATATTCGGAGAACAGCTTGTCATATGTATACATCAGCTCGCATTGTCCAACGGCAGCCGCTGCCTGCTTGCCTGCAGTGTCGCGGGGACGCGCGGGAAGCCCCAACTTACCCACGCCCATGCCGATTGCACCGGAAGAAACGAGAATGATCTCGTGTCCTGCGTTTTTGAGGTCGGAGAGTACCTTGCAAAGCTGCTCGATTCTCTTGATATTGAGTCTGCCGGTGGCGTGTGCCAGCGTGGAAGTGCCGATCTTGACGACGATTTTCATACCAATGCCCTCCTTTTGAGGTTCAGGATTTTAGCAAACTAAAACGATTGCTTTTATTATAGCACACTTGCGCGGCGCGTGCAAGAGCAAGCGGCAAAAAAGCGTAAAAAAGAGAAAGCACTTGCTTGCGCAAGTGCTTTGTCTCTGTTTACTCTGCCTCTGTCCAAGAGGGAATCTGATCCTTATAGATTTTGTAGAACTCGGTGTTGGTGACAAGGTAGACGTCCTCTGCCTCGCTCATCATCTTGACAAGCTGCTCAAAGGTTTCATAGCCTGCACCGTTGTTCAGATCCAGCTCGTAAGCGTGTCCCCAAACGTAGAACAGCATGTCTTCGGTACACTCGGCATCAATGAACTGCTGTGCCAGCGTCAGGCACTGCGGGTCGATTGCCGAGCAGGTGGGCATCCATTTCATGAAATACTCGGGCAGCTCGAAATTGTAGGTCGAGGTAGTGCCGCGTGCAAAGCGAATATCGGTGTTTTCCAGTACAAGCTCAATGGTGGTGTCGGTATATTCGGTATCGCCGCCCGGCCAAGCCATGCCGACAGGACGAATGCCTGTCAGTTTTTCAATGTTGTCAGCGTCCTTGCCAACCTCTTTTTTGATCTGGCTTGCGCGCTTGTCGTAATTCTTGAGCGAGGGGTGGTTGAGGGTATGCACCAGCACGTCATAACCGTCATAAATGCCGGATTGCAGCTCCTCCTCGGTAAAACGCTGGTGCGGAATACTTGCATCACCGATGGCAGGACCTACCCAGGTCCAATTTGCACCGTAAAGACCCGTGTTGATATTGAAGGAAATGCACTTGACGTCGTATTTTTTGAGTATCTCAATGACTCTGAGGTCTTGCGTAATGCCGTCGTCAAAGCTGAGTGTAAAAAACTTTTTGGGCTTTCCGTCGTTGGGCACGATGGTCTCCTCCTCTGTTACGATTTCTGTGATGTTTTCGGTGGTGTCTTGCGTAGCAGGCAACTCTGTGGATTGCTCGGTATTCTGTTCTGCCGAGGGTTCGGTATCGGCAGGTGTAGTTTCTGTGGGCACAACGCCGCTGTCACAGGCTGTGAGCAGTGCAGTGGAGCAAAGTAACAGGGCAAGCAAGATCTTTGCAATGCGTTTCACGGTCATATCCTCCGTTTATTGGAATTTCTGCTACCATTATAACAGACTTGTTGCGGCTTGTCAACCTTTTGAGCGAACAATCGCAGCGAGTTGGGCAATGGCTTCGGAATAGCTGTCAAAGCCAAGACCGGTGATGCGCAGGACGCACACGGGTGTCACGTAGGAAACGCGACGGAAGGGCTCACGGCTGTCCACGTCGGACAGGTGTACCTCAGCTGTGGGGATCTCAACGGCGGCGATCGCGTCTGCAATGGCAACGCTTGTATGGGTGTAGGCGGCGGGGTTGATGACAATGCCGTCGTATTTGCCAAGCGCATCTTGAACAGCATCTACGATCACGCCTTCGTGATTGGTCTGCATGATATCGATTTCCACACCGACCTGTGCGGCAGATGTTTTGATGTGTTCACATAATGCAGAGTAGTCGCGGTTTCCGTAAATGGCAGGCTCTCTGCGTCCCAGCAGATTGAGATTGGGGCCGTTAATGACTAAAAATTTCATAAAAGTTCCTCCATAATGCGTGCGGCAACCTCTTCGGGCGCGCCGTCGTTGGGGATTTGTAAATCGCAAAATGCGCGGTAGAGCGACTCGCGCGCGCGGTACATATCAGCAAGCGCACCCGATTGCGAGAGCGGTCTGCCGTCGGTGGGCAGCTGCTCCAAGGGGCGTTGCAGCCATACAATAACGCCGTTTTGTTCCAGCGGGTACTGATTCTCGGGGCGTGTGACAACGCCGCCGCCCGTGGCAATGACTTGCCCGTGAGTGGCACCGATCTCGCAAATCGCACGGTGCTCCAGCTCACGGAAGGCGTCCTCGTCCTCGGTGGCAAATATGTCGGGAATGGACTTGCCCGCCCTTTGCTCTATCAGGGCGTCGGTATCCACAAAGGTCTTGCCGCTCAAGCGTGCGAGGGCGGCACCCACGGTGGATTTGCCACAGCCCGGCATGCCGATCAGCACGATATTCTCGCTTTGCTTGGCAAAGGTGCGAATAATTTGGTCGATACGGGCATGGGAAACGCTCTGCGCGGTAAAGCGCTCGTGTCCCGCAGCCGCCTGCGCAACCAGCATGGAAAGCCCGTTGGTAGAGGGGATGCCAAGCTCCTCTGCCGCGGCAAGCAGGAGCGTGTGCGCGGGATTGTAGATCATATCCGCCACGCCGCAAAGCTTTGGGAACCTGACAAGCCAAACGGGGGTGACGCCCGACTTGGGGTACATACCCACGGGGGTGCAGTTGATGATGACCTCGGCGTCCCCATGCAAATCGTATACATTTTGATAATTGACCGCACCCGTGCGGGAAACGATGACCACCTTGCAAGCGCCCGCGTCGCGTGCCACCGCAACGGCCGTCTTGGATGCGCCGCCCGAGCCAAGGACGAGCACCTTTTTGCCGCGAATTGTAATGCCTGCGGAGGCAAGCGCGTAGGAAAAGCCGAAATAGTCGGTGTTGTCACCAAGCAATTTGCCGTCGGGGGTGCGTACGATCGTGTTGACCGCACCGAGTCTTTGCGCGGTGTCTGTCAGCTCGTCAAGATAGGGAATGACCGTTTTTTTATAGGGGATAGTGACGTTCAGACCGTCGTAGTCGCCGTGCCTGATAAAGTCCGCCACCTCGTCGGGCGCAAGCTCCTTGAGGGCGTAATCGGGATTGCCCAACAGGGCATGGATCTCGGGCGAAAAGCTGTGCGATAGGTGCTCGCCGATCAGATAAAATTTGCTCATATCAGCACATCTCCCATAAAAGTGATACGGCTTCATAAGGGAAGGCTTCTGCCATAACTGCCTCTGCCTCTATCATAGCCAGTACCAGATATGAATCCAGCGTAGGATTGACACGGTCAAATACCGTTTCCCCGCATTGTGCATAGTCAAGGTCTCCGTCGCGCTTGCCAATAAAGCGTTGGCGGTTGAACAGAATCTTGGAAATGCTCAGACGCGTTCTTTCCTCGTCAATGCTCACGGTAGCTACGTAAGCGGGTGCACCATCGGCATACAGACAGCATTTGTGGTGTCTGCCATCTCGGTAATGCGCAACGTAGGTGTCAACCAGCGCGCAAAGTGAAGGGATATTGACTGCGATGCTTTGTCCGTCACACCAATCGTCCTCGTTTTCCCGGTCCGCATAATAGCCCGCAAAGCGCAGGATCAGCGAACTTTCGCCCTGCACGATGCAAAACTTTGGCGAAGGGATGCTGTATTTGCGGCGCAGGGCGTCGCAAGCCTCGGCGTAGGCAGAGTCGGAAAGCGCGTAGGGTGTGATCTCTCCCTCAATTCTCTCGGCACAAAGCAGCGCGCACATACGCGCGTTAGCCTTGGATTTGCTCTCCAAAAACTTCTTATTGTTCTTGAAAAATGCCGTACCCTTGTCGGTCAGGCTGTATTCCTCGATGTATCCGCCTGCTGCCAGCTTGCCAAGAGAAAAGGCAAGCGCACCTTTAGAGAGCGGATATGGTAGCGTGGTGCAAGCTGCCTCCAGCAGTGCGTCAAGGGCAGTTTTTTTATCATGAATGGCAGTCAAAATCAAATAATCGGTGGGTAAATAATACATAAAAACTCCTTTACTCATCCAACATCAGATCCATGATTGCCAGTGCCGCCGCGGCTTGAACCACGGGTACTGCGCGGGGGACGACGCAGGGGTCATGTCTGCCTTGAATGTGCAGCGTGGTGTTTTCCATGCGCGAAAAGCTGATGCTTTTCTGCTCTTTGGCTATTGATGGCGTGGGCTTGATGGCAATTGTGAACAGAATGGGCATACCGTTTGTCATACCGCCCAAGACACCGCCCGCGTTGTTTGCGGTCGTGCAAATGCGCTCTCCGTCGGTGCAAATGGGATCGTTGTTTTGTGAGCCGAGCATATTTGCCACACCAAAGCCTGCACCAAACGAGATACCCTTGATGGCGGGAATGCTCCACATGGCCTGTGAGATCACGCTTTCCACCGAGCGGAACATATGCTCGCCAAGTCCTGCGGGAATGCCCAAGATCTTGCACTCGATCAAGCCGCCAACCGAGTCGCCCTCGGCTCGTATTGCGGCAATTCTCTCTTTCATCTGCGTTCCTGCTTTTGCATCCAGCGTGGGAAAATCCACCTCTGCAAAGGCGGAGAGGGTATTGCTGACGGGGTCATAGGGCACGTCGTATATGCCGCCGATGGAAAGTGCGTGCGCACCAATACGGATCCCGTGCGTTTCTAAGTGTTGTAAGCAAATGCCTCCCGCAAGGCAGATCATGGCGGTCAAACGTCCTGAAAAGTGCCCGCCGCCGCGCAGATCAACTGCGTCGCCGTATTTGAGGCGTGCGGCAAGATCGGCGTGACCCGGGCGGGGAATGTCGAAGTCATAATCCGAAGAGCGCGTATTTGTGTTGTAAATGACCGCCTTGACGGGTGTGCCGTCGGTATACAGACAACCGTCCTCGCTATCGATCACGCCGCTTTTGAAGTGCGGAAGATCAGCCTCGCTGCGCGAGGTAGACCAGGCGTTTTGCCCCGGGGCGCGGCGCGCCATAAAGGTGTGCAGCTGCGCTATATTGAATGCAATGCCCGCGGGCAGACCCGAGAGCGTCATAGAGATCTCCGGATCGTGCGAGCCGCCGCAGATATCCAATTTGATGTTTTTACCGAATGGGTAGGGCATATTAACCTCCATACCGCCCGTGGCGGCTCAAATAGTTTTGAAACATCACCGTGGAGCTTTGCTCCAAAATGGGTAGGGTCCCTTTTGTGTGAGATTTATGCGTGAATAACAGACGAATCAGGCAGGCAAAGTGAATTTTCACGATAACCTTTCAAAAAATAACGGTTTCGGGATCACAAAGAGCAGATAACTGCTCCCAGAAGGTTGGATAGGATTTATTGACCGCCTGTGCGTCCTCTATTGTGACGGGGGCTTGGCAGCCAAGCGAGGCGACTGCGGCGGTCATGGCAATGCGGTGGTCATCAAAGGTATGGACCGCTCCGCCCGAAAGTTGAGGCTTGCCGACAATGATCAGACCGTCCTCGGCTTCTGTGATATCCGCGCCCAAGCTTCGCAACACCGTGGTGGTGGCGGCAAGGCGGTCGGATTCCTTGGTGCGCAATCGTGATGCGCCGTAAATGCGGGTTGTGCCATTGGCAAACGCCGCCGTGGCTGCCAGTACGGGTACAAGGTCGGGGATATGCGTTGCATCGATCTCTAAGCCATGCAGTTGAGCCGGGGATACGGATACCGTATTTGCACCGATCTGCACCTGCGCTCCCATTTGCGAGAGAATAGATAAAATTGCGCGATCTCCCTGTGCGGAGTGCGGGTCAAGTCCCGTAATGGTCAAGGGATGCTTACCGACCGCGCCCATGCAGGCAAAGGCTGCAGCACCCGACCAGTCGCCGCCCACGGTCACCGTTCCCGGAGAGGTAAAGCGACTGTGCGCGGGTATGGTCAGCGTGCCGTCCTGTTCGGTGACCTTGATCCCAAAGGTGTCAAGTGCGGCAAGCGTCATGTCAAGATAAGGACGCGATTCAACTTGCCCGATCAAGGTGACGGTGCAGGGTATGTCAAGGTCGAGTAGAGGAAGCGCAAACAAGAGTCCGCTTATGTATTGCGAGGAAATGTTGGCGGCAATGGCATAATCGCTGCCGCAAAGCTGTCCGGAGCTCTCCAAACTGCCGTTCTCTCCTTTTTGAATGTGCGCGCCGTGTTGCTGCAGCAGCTCGTGCAGTGGCGATAACGGGCGCGCGGGCAGTCTGCCGCGTCTTGAAATATGAGCTGTTGTGCCCAAAGCGGATATCACGGGCAGCAAAAAGCGCAAAGTTGAGCCCGATTCGCGCACGTCAAGATCTGCCCGTGCAGGTCCGTGCGTCAAGGGCGTAACAAAAAAGCCGTTCTCTGTACGAGCAATGCGCGCGCCAAGTGCACAAAGGCAATCGACTGTAGCCTCAATGTCATCGTTTGTCGCACCGCAGATGATCTGTGTGGGTATGTTGGAAAGTGCAGCACAGATCAAGGCTCTGTGCGCCTCGGACTTGGAGGGAAAGGGTTGCAGAGAGCCGCGCGGCACGGGGGTGTGAAGTGTCACTTGCATGGAGTTACCTCACTTCCAGCCAAGCCTGCAGATCGGCTGCGGGCAGGGGATACAGGCGGCAATCTCCAATACCGTAGGGTATAACAAGCGTCAAGGTGTCTCCGCTGCGCTTTTTGTCAGAGCAGGCGGCGGCTGCCAATTCTGCTGCACTGTAGGGGCACTCGGTGGGCAGCCCCAGTTTTTTTGTCAACCCGATCAGTGCGTCAAGGTCGGTTTCGGAACAATATCCATGTGCCATTGCAGCGCGCATGATGGACACCGTGCCCATTGCAACCGCCCTGCCGTGCGGTATTTCAAAATTTGAAAGCTTTTCGATCGCGTGCGCCACCGTGTGCCCCAAGTTGAGCAGTTGGCGCATACCTGTATCGAATTCGTCTTTTTCTACAATATCGCGCTTGTTCCGGACACAGCGGGCAATGATCTGCTCACTTGCGGGCGAGACACCGTTCTGCAGCATACCAAAGAGGTCTGTATCGTTGATCACGCCGTATTTGATGACCTCGGCGCATCCGTCTGCAAAAATTTCGGGCGGCAGTGTCGAGAGCGTATCGGGATCGCATATCACCAATCGCGGCTGATAAAACGCGCCTGCCAAATTTTTCCCCGCAACAAGATTGACCGCAGTCTTGCCGCCCACCGAGGAATCTACGGCGGCGAGCAGGGTGGTAGGTATCTGTATGAAGGGAATGCCGCGCAGATAGACCGATGCGCAAAAGCCGCAAAGATCTCCGATCACACCGCCGCCCAGCGCAAACAGCGCGTCGGTACGGGTATAATGCTTACTTGCCAAATGCTCCAGCAGTGCACTTAGCGTGATAAGCGATTTGGAATCCTCGCCGTGTGGTATGGTAAAAATCTCGGGGACAAAATTCGCAGAGCGCAGCGAATCTGCCAGCGCATCCGCGTAAATAGGCGCGACGTGATCGTCGGTCAGAATCAGCGCGCGGCAGGGCGCGAGCACCCGTGAGATCAGCGCACCTGAATTGGTCAAAATGCCGCGACCAATGCACACGTCGTAGGTGTTGGAAGCGCGTACTGTAACCGTAAGCATGACGATGTCCTCCCGTAAAATAAAAATACCGCAGATCAAACTGCGGCTGCCAATTTTGCGTAACTGTCTGCGTTTATCGTGCGGCGCATACAGATTTTCCTTAAATCTATTACGTTAAGTGTAGCACGCATATTGGCATTTGTCAAGGCTTTGCAAGAAATTTCTCTCGATTTTATAGACAAATCCGCACTTTTCTGTTATAATAAATACAAGTCTCGAAAAATGCTCTGACAGAGGAGGTAGAAATATGTTTTATACCGCAATTTGCGACGACGAGGCAGTGTATTCCGCAAAGGCTAAGGAGCTTTTGGATAAGATGCTGGACGAAAAGGGTATTACCCACCGCACCGATTGCTTCAGCTCTACCGATGAGCTGCAGGCAGCCATGCGCAAATGTGATTATTCGCTGTTGCTTTTGGATATCGTGATGGATAAGCGCACAGGTCTTGAATTTGCAAGTGAGCTGCGCCGCGCCGGAAGCCGTGTTAATATTGTATTTATGACTTCAAGTTCCGAGTTTGCGCTGGATGCTTATGAGGTGTACCCGCTGACATATCTGACAAAGCCGGTCGATCCCATCAAGCTGCGCCGTGCGGTGCAGATGTGCTTGGAAAAGATGGAAAAGCAGCCGGGACTGGTGATCAACGACCGCAAAAAAGGGCAGGTCATGATGGAGTACGATGATATTCTGTATCTGGAGAGCCAAAAGCACGATATCGTAATATATGGCCGTGACGGTCAGCAATATGTGTTTATGGGCAGCTTTGAGGCGTTTTGCGAAAAGCTCCCCGCCGATATCTTTTTTCGCTGCCATCGCTCTTATTCGGTCAACCTGCGTCACACCACGCGCATCAACAATCGTGAATATACTATGCGTAACGGTGACCTGGTTCCCATTTCCCGTGCACAGTATAAGGTGGCGTGCGAAAAGTTTGCGGGGCTTTGATCCATGCGCTTGTCAAATGAAGTTGCCAGACCGTTGTTGATCTGGTATCGACAAAATGCGCGTGATCTGCCGTGGCGTAAAGAGATTACACCGTATCGCGTGTGGGTGTCTGAGATCATGCTGCAACAAACGCGCGTTGAGGCTGTCAAGCCGTATTTTGCGCGCTTCATGCGCGAATTGCCCGATATCAAAAGTCTTGCCGAGGTAGAGGAAGAACGCCTGCTTAAGCTTTGGGAGGGGTTAGGGTATTACAGCCGTGCCCGAAACTTGCAAAAGGCGGCAAAGCAGGTGTGCGAGCAATATGGAGGCGAGTTACCCGCCGATTACGACGCACTGCAAAAACTTTGCGGAATCGGTGCTTATACTGCGGGAGCGATCGCGTCTATCGCGTTTGGGCTTCCCGTACCCGCCGTAGACGGAAACGTTATGCGCGTGTGGGCAAGGCTTGTGGGCTGCGAGCAGGATATTTTGCAGCCTGCCGTGCAAAGAAAGGCAAGAGAGGATGTCGCTGCCGTGATTCCCGCGGATAGCGCAGCCGAGTTTACACAGGCCATGATCGAGCTTGGTGCAACCGTTTGCGTGCCTGCGGGCGAGGCGAGATGCGCTGTGTGTCCCTTGCAGGCATTCTGCACGGCACTTGAGCAGGGCAAGACCGACGTGTTGCCTGTTCGATCCAAGGCAAAGCCGCGCAGGATCGTGCCCTTGACCGTGCTGCTCTTGTGGGATGGTGAGCACGTGGTGTTGCGCAAAAGACCCGACGTGGGGCTGCTTGCGGGAATGTATGAGTTTTATCAGACCGAAGGGACGCTCAACGCCCGGCAAGCTGCGCAGTATGCAGAGGCGCTGGAACTTGAGGTGCTGGGGGTCGGTCAGCCCATCGCGGCAAAGCATATCTTTACCCATCTTGAATGGCACATGACAGGGTATCTTGTGCACGTGAAAAGCACCGTACCCGTATCGAATAGGCTGACCTGTGCGACATTGGCGGAATTGGGCGGCACATATCCTGTACCAAGTGCGCATCGCGCATATAGAGAGATCATGCAACAGCTATGACGCAACGGGACGAGTCTGCGGACTCGTCCCGTTGTGTTTTTTAGTTTAGTCAAGCTCCTTCATACCGGTATAGAGCTCGTAGTATCTTCCCTGGAGGGCGAGCAGGTCGTCGTGGTCACCGCGCTCGATGATCTCGCCCTGCTCCAGCACCATAATGGCGTTGGAGTTGCGCACCGTGGAAAGACGGTGGGCAATGACAAAAGTGGTACGATTTTTCATAAGGCGATCCATGCCGCGCTCAATGTGACGCTCGGTACGCGTATCGACCGAGGAGGTCGCCTCGTCCAGCACCAGAATGGGGGCTTTGGAAAGCGCTGCACGTGCAATGTTGAGCAGCTGACGCTGACCCAGAGAAAGGTTTGCGCCGTCGCCCTCCAAGCGTGTCTGGTAACCGTGCTCCAGGCGCATGATAAAGCTGTGCGCGCTTGCCGTTTTGGCGGCTGCAATGACCTCCTCGTCGGTGGCGTCCAGTCTGCCGTAGCGGATGTTTTCCATGACCGTACCTGTAAACAGGTGGGTGTCCTGCAGTACCATGGCAATATTCTTTCGCAAATAGTCGCGCGAGTATTGCTTGATGTCAATGCCGTCGATGGTAATGCTGCCCGATTCAATGTCGTAGAATCGATTAAGCAGGTTGGTGATGGTGGTCTTTCCCGCACCCGTCGAACCGACAAATGCGATCTTCTGACCCGGATGTGCGTACAGCGAGATATTCTTAAGCACCGTCTTTTCGGGGATATAGCCAAAGGTCACGTCCTCGAATATCACGTCGCCCTTGATACCCTCGTAGCCCGCTGTGTTCTCGTTGATCGCTCCCTCGGCATCCGGCTGTTCGGGTGGCTGATCCATGACAGCAAATACGCGCTCGGCGCCCGCAAGGGCAGAGAACACGGTGGTCATCTGCTGTGAGATGTTGGTAATGGGGAAGGAGAATTGCTTGGAGTAATTGGCAAACACGGTCAACTCACCGGGGGTAAAGCCGGTCAGCAGCATCATAATGCCACCCACGCCAAGGGTAAATGCAAAAGTGATCTGGCTGGTGTTGCCCATGATGGGACCCATGATACCGCCCCAAAACATGGCACGGTACTGTTTGCCGCGCAGATCGCGGTTGAGAAGTCCGAACTCCTCCTCACATTCTTTTTCATGATTGAACACTTTAACTACCTTCTGTCCCGAAACAGTCTCCTCAATGTAGCCGTTGACTGCGCCCAGCGCCGCCTGTTGTTGTTTGTAGAATTTTCGGGAACGCTTGGCAAGAGCTGCGCCGCCAAGACCAAAGATGGGGATAAACACTACCGTGATCAGCGTCAGCCATACGTTGGTGGTCAGCATGAATACGAAGGTGCCGAGCAGTGTAATGGCACCCGAAATCAGCGAAGTCAGCGTGTTGGACAGCATATGGTCGATATTGTCTACGTCGTTGGTAAAGCGGCTCATGGTCTCGCCCGTTGGGTTAGCGTCAAAGTAGCGCACGGGCAAACGCTGCATCTTTTCAAACAGGTCGTTACGGATGTGCTCCAGCGAGGATTGAGTAATATGCACCATCAGTCGTGCCTGGGTGTAGGAGGCGATAATGCCGCAGCCGTAAATGCACACGAAAATACATAGGGCGGCAAACAGGTAGGGGAACGGACCGCTCAGCCCAAAGGTATTGCTCACAAAGGTGATGGGAGCGGACTGCACCAGTGCCGAGATCACACGGTCTGCAAGCTCGGTAAAGAAGCTTGCGTCTTCACCCATTTCCACGCCTGCCAAATGGTTGATGACGGGGGAGAGCAGATACGAGCCAATGAGTGCGGTCACGGTATGCGACAGCATACAAATCAACACAAGGATCATAGCAGCGGTATGCGGTTTGAGATATCGCAACAGGCGCGCGATGGTGTGCTTTGCGTTTTTGGGTTTGCCACCCATTCCTCTGCCGTGGCGACCTCCGCCACCGCCGCGAGGAGCGCCGGGACCACCGTGAGAGGATTTTGCATATTGCTTTTGCAGGCTTTCAAGGTTGCGCTTTGCCATTATGCCTTCACCTCCTTGGGTTGCTCTGCGGGCTGTGTTTGCTTATTTTCCATCTGGGAAACGTAGATCTCCTTGTATTCTTCGTTATTTTCAAGCAGCTCTGCGTGTGTGCCGATGCCCGTGATCGCACCTTGATCCATGACCACGATCATATCGGCATCCATGACAGAGGAGATTCGCTGCGCAATAATGATCTTGGTCGAGTTCTTGAGTTCGTTTGCAAAGGCTTCGCGGATCTGTGCCTCGGTAGCGGTGTCTACCGCGCTGGTTGAGTCGTCGAGTATGAGGATCTTGGGATTTTTGAGCAGCGCGCGCGCAATGCAAAGACGCTGCTTCTGCCCTCCCGAAACGTTGGTGCCTCCCTGATCAAGGTTCGTGTTATAGCCTTCGGGGAAGTTTTGCACAAACTTGTGTGCCTGTGCGTGCTCTGCAGCAGTTTGAATCTGCTCCGTGGTCGCGTCCTGGTTACCCCAACGCAGATTTTCCTCAATGGTGCCCGAGAACAGCACGTTCTTTTGCAACACCATGCCAACGCCCTCGCGCAGATTGTAAAGTGAGTAATCGCGCACATCCACGCCATCCACCAGCACCTGTCCCATGTCTACGTCGTAAAGGCGGGGGATCATAGATACAAGCGTTGTTTTGCCGCAACCCGTGGGACCGATAATACCCACGGTAGTGCCGGGCTGAATGGTTAGATCAATGTCTGCAAGTACGCGGTCCTCGCTGCCTTTGAAGTAGCGGAAGGAAACGTTTTTGAATTCGATCTTACCCTTGGTGACCTGTGCATCTTTGCATTTAGCGTCTGCATCGTTGAGGTCAAGCTTTTCGTCCAACACCTCGCCTACGCGCTTGTTGGAGGCAAGGGCGCGAGAGGACATCATGAGCAAGAAAGTGACCATCATCAACGAGCTGAGAATCTGGTTAACGTAGGTAATAAAGGCGGAAAGGTCACCGATCGGCATACCGTCCACCACCATATGGCCGCCAAACCACAAAACCAGAATGATAGTCAGGTTCATAAACAGGGTCATGACAGGGGAGAGCATGATCATGATCTTGACTGCATTCGTTCCGGTCATACGCAGGTCACGGTTGGCAGCCTTGAATTTGTCTGTTTCTTCCTTTTCGCGCACAAAGGATTTGACCACGCGCACGTTGGTAATGCTTTCCTGTACAGTGTTGTTGAGTCCGTCAATGCGTTCCTGCACTTTGCCGAACAGGGAAAAGCCGCGTGTGATAATCAGCAGTACACTGATCAGCATCAAAGGTATGGTCACCGCAAGCACTACCGAAAGGCTGGGCTTGAGCATGATTGCCATGATAAGGCCTCCGATCAGCATACCGGGTGCGCGCAACGCCATACGGAGCAGCGCGTTAATAAAGTTTTGCATTTGTGTAATGTCGTTAGTCAGACGTGTGACCAGCGAGCCTGTTGAGAATTTGTCGATGTTGGCAAACGAGAAGCTCTGTACCTTGGCATACACATCACGACGCACATCAGATGCAAAGTAAACAGCCGCTTTTGCGCCGAAATACGCGCCGCCAACACCACCTGCCATCATGAGCAGGGCGGTCAGTACGATCAAACCGCAAACGCCGATCATATACAGCACGGCGGACTGTCTCAGCCCCTCGACGATCTGCGGCATAGCTACGCTTGACCACGTACCGTCGTAAACAGGCAGGGAAAACGCCTTGAGTGACTGATACGCAGAGCCGAAGTTGATGATCATGGCAAGATATTTGGGCATAAGTACCTCGCCGATGACCTCGATTACCATGCAAAGCGGACCGAGGATAAAATAGGGTAGGTACGGTTTCACGTATTTTAACCAACGCTTCATTGTGTGTCTTCCTTTCCGTGGGGAAATTGCTGTTGTGTTAACATTTGGTGCAGATTTTGTTCAATACGCTCCAGCGCGCCAAGCAGGGAGTCCAACTCGGAATCCTCAAAGCCCTGAACCATGGCGTTGTCTATGCACTCAAAAAGTTTCCACGTTTTATCTATGGCATATTGCCCCTTTTGTGTCAGGGCGATGCGATTGCATCTGCAATCGTCCGCATCCGCGTCTTTGGTGATATAGCCGTCGGTTTCCAGACGCTTGAGCGAGACAGTAATGGCTGCAGGACTGACGCCCAGCTCCTTGGCAAGCTGCTTTTGCGAGGGGATGCATCCGCGAGACAGGCGCATCAGCAGCACGTGCTGAGAGCGGTGCAGACCTGTTTGCGCCGTGATTGTTGCTTCCACGACCTGACGGTGCAGGCGATCGGCACGGACAAACTGCTTGATCACCGCGCTTGCGCGGCCGCGTTCCTCGTGTTGAAATTGGGTGTTTTCTTGCACGAAATCAACCTCCGTAAAATAATTAGCCAGTTAACGATTAACGTGTTAATTATACCACTTTTCTGTGAAATGTCAATACATTATTGACCGATTTTTCTGTCTTTTTTCGCGCGTCGCGCACGCGCGAGGCAAAAACCGAGCAGCATTGGCATATTGCACAATGATTATCAAGTTTTACAAAAAATTCATGGTTAATACTTTACAAAGTCAGGCAAATATGTTATAATAAAACCGTAAGCAGAAGGGGACTTGCCCCCGCGCTTGCAATAAAAAACGGAGGTGGCATTTATGAAGACCAACATTATCGGCAGACAACTGAACGTGTACAACGACACGAAAGTCCTGATTGAAAAGAAGCTTGCCAAGCTTGATCGGTATTTCAAGGTCGAGCCTGATGCAACCGTTACGCTCAGCCGCAAGCGTAACGTGTCCACCTTGGAAATCACCATTAATGCACAGGGCACGCTGTTCCGCAGCGAGGTTGGTGCGGACTCGTTCAGAGATGCGCTGGATCAGTCGATCGATGCCATCGAGCGACAGATCCGCAAGAACAAAACGCGTCTTTCAAAGCGCATTCGTGAAGATGCGTTCCCCGTCGAGGAATATTTCCCCGAGGACTTTGTGGAAGAGGAGCTGGTCATTCGTACCAAGACTTTCCCCTATAAGCCCATGTCCCCCGAAGAGGCTATATTGCAAATGGAGCTGATTGGTCATCAATTCTTCGTGTTTGTGGATGATGAGACACGCGCGACCTGCGTTGTTTATAAAAGGAAGGATGACACCTACGGTCTGATCATGCCCGAATAATAAAGGACTTTTGGGGAGACCGCTTGCGGTCTCCCCGTATTTGCGAAAAAATACAAATATGAAACCGCCCGAGATCGGCGCGGGAAAGGACACAGAAATGCAACATAATATCCCTCGCGCGGAATATCCGCGCCCCCAGCTTGTCAGAAACGAATGGCTCAACCTCAACGGTACGTGGGAGTACATGACCGACCGAGGCATGAGTGGCGAACAACGCGGCTTTGCAAACGGCGCAGAATTTACCGAGCAGATCACAGTACCTTTCTGCCGTGAGAGCGTGCTTTCCGGTATTGGTGACACCGATTTCTGCAACTGCGTATGGTACCGCAAAAAGATCACCTTGCCACAGGGCTGGCAGGGAGGTAAGCGCGTACTGCTGCATATTGGCGCGTGCGATTATAAAACCGACGTGTGGGTCAACGGCAAGTGGATCGACGATCATATCGGCGGCTACGTATCCTTTACCATGGATATTACGGGGACACTCTGCGAGGGCGAGAATGCCATTACCATTCGCGCGATCGACGATCTGCGCACGGGAAATCAGCCTGCAGGCAAGCAAAGCCCGCAGTACGGCTCGTTCGGCTGCTTCTATACCAGAACCACCGGCATCTGGCAGACGGTTTGGTTGGAGTGCGTGCCCGAGATCTACTTACAGAGCGCACGCTATTTTTCCGATATTGACGATTCCACCCTCACCGTCGAGCTGCACGTCAAGGGCGGCGAGAATACCCCTGTTTCCTTGGTTGCAAGCTACGAGGGCAAGGTCGTGGGCAAAGCAAACGGTACAGCCCATGGCGGCAAGTGCACATTACGCATGGCTTTAGACGAGCTGCACCTTTGGGAGGTGGGCAACGGTCGCCTGTACGATCTTGAGATCAAGTGCGGTGATGACATGGCAAAGAGCTATTTTGGTATGAGAAGCGTTGAATGTCGTAAGGGCATCATGTACCTCAACCACAAGCCCGTGTTCCAGAGATTGGTGCTTGATCAGGGTTTCTATCCCGACGGTATCTATACCGCTCCCACGGTAGAGGCGTTGTATGCCGACGTGGATCGCTCCATGGCAATGGGCTTTAACGGCGCAAGATTGCACCAAAAGGTATTTGAGCCGCTGTTTTTGTCCTACTGTGATAAGAAGGGTTATATCGTTTGGGGTGAGCACGCAAACTGGGTGCAGGATTCCTCGCGTACCGAAGTGTTTGAGAATTTCTTGCCCGAGTGGCATGAGATCATGGAGCGCGACTTCAATCATCCTGCTATCATCGGTTGGTGCCCCATCAATGAAAGTGCGCCCAATCAGAACAGACTGTTTATGAAGACGTTGGCAGCCATGACCCGCGGCTACGACCCCACAAGACTTTACATAGACGCATCGGGCTGGGTACACCAGGACGAGCTGACCGATATTTTCGACCTGCACGATTACAATCAGGATCCCGTTACCTTTGCAGAGCGTCTTGCACCGCTTGCCAAAGGCGAGAAGATCGACGTACACGGACACGTTGTTGATCATTACAGGGAAGAGAAGTACCGCTGCCGGTGTAACTGCACGTTTGTCAGCGAGTACGGCGGCACCTTGTGGTCGGATGCTGATCGCAATATCGGCTGGGGCTACGGTCAGGCACCCACGGATGAGCAAGGCTTCAAGGCACGCTTCAAGGGGCTTTCCGAGGCAATTCTGTTCCACCCCAACATGGGCGGTCTGTGCTACACGCAGCTGACCGACGTAGAGCAGGAAGTCAATGGCCTTTACACCTACGACCGCCGTGCCAAGTTTGACCCCGCGTTCTTCCATTCGGTGCTGACGCAGAAGGCTGCAATTGAGGAAGAATAATATCAAGATATCAAAAACAATCAGAAGGGGCTGCCGTCGGCAGCCCCTTTTGAAAAAGTTCTTTGTGTCGTAGGGGCGATCAATGATCGCCCCTACGACTGTTTTTGATCCAATATTGCACAACAAAAATCGGAAAACTGTAGGGGCGATCAGTCCTCGACGCCCTTGCCTGCATACGCAACAATTTCCCTCTATATATGCGCGTTTTTTCTCTGATCTATTGATTTTCCTCCGGCTTTGTGCTATGATTATCTTATGAAATCAAAAGGACGGTGCACTTATGGAAAGCATCAGAGAGTTATATAAGGCGGGCAGAGGTCCCTCCAGCTCCCATACCATGGGACCATTTAAGGCGGCTACGCAATT
This sequence comes from Eubacteriales bacterium, assembly GCA_045586845.1. GTDB lineage: Bacteria > Bacillota > Clostridia > Oscillospirales > CAG-272 > SVQP01. The sequence continues at coordinate 20,465 of JAZNBB010000011.1, read as the reverse complement.
TCGCGCACAACATCCCGATGCGGATGCGTATCGTGTGGTGCTGTATGGCTCTCTTGCCTTGACAGGCAAGGGGCACATGACCGACGCGGTCATCTTAGAGGCGCTTGGCGAGGATAAGACCGAAATGATCTTTGACAAGACAAGCCCCACACCCGTGCACCCCAACACCGTGGATTTCGCGGCTTTCAAGGGCGGGAAGCAGATCGGCTCAGCCCGCGTGTACAGCGTGGGCGGCGGCAGCATTTTGTTTGACGGACAAGGACCGCTTGAAACCAAGTCGATCTATCCGCACACTACCTTTACCGAGATCGCGGAATATTGCACCGCGCACGATATGCGCCTGCCCGATTACGTGGAAATGGTAGAAGGTCCCGAGATCTGGGATTATTTATCGGATATGTGGCTGACTATGGAGGACTGCATCGGCAGGGGCTTGCGCACTAAAGGTGAGCTTGGCGGCGGTTTGCACGTCACGCGCAAGGCGCACTACCTGTACAATCAGCGTCATATCGACGAGTCGGCGCAAACGCGAGAGAACAGACTGGTCTGTGCATATGCCTTTGCTGTGGGCGAGGAGAACGCAAGCGGCGGTGAGATCGTGACCGCGCCTACCTGTGGTGCTTGCGGCGTTGTGCCCTCGGTGCTCAAGTATATGCAGGAGCAAAAGGGTTTTTCAGATGAGCAGATATTCCGCGCGCTTGCAACGGGCGGCTTGATCGGTAATATCATCAAGACCAATGCATCGATCAGTGGTGCGGAGTGTGGTTGCCAGGCAGAGATCGGCAGCGCGTGCTCTATGGCAGCGGCAGCACTTGCGGAGCTATTCGGTATGGGACTTGAGCAGATAGAATATGCCGCAGAGGTGGCTATGGAGCATCATCTCGGGCTTACTTGCGATCCCATTAACGGACTTGTGCAGATCCCCTGCATTGAGCGCAATGCCGTGGCTGCAATGCGTGCCATCAATGCGCTCTCTCTTGCAAACTTTTTGACAAGCATGAGCAAGATCCCGTTTGATACCGTGGTCAAAACCATGTATGAAACAGGTATTCACCTAAAGAGCGAATACCGCGAGACCAGCGAAGGCGGTCTTGCCAAGCATTACGTCAACCAATAATTTTTACATAATTTTTGCGCTTTGAGGCATACTGTCCGTACAAGTATGATTTTTTCGGAGGATTTTATGCAAAGCACGACCAATCAAAGCGCGCAAAAGGGAACGACCGGCGCGCTGCTTGAGGGAATATATCAAAACGCAAAAATGGGCTCTGAGGCACTGCTCACACTGTTACCCAAGGTAGCGGACAGCGGTTTGCGCCGCGACCTGACCGCCCAGCTGGACGGCTACGAGGGCTACGCCAAGCGCGCAGAGGAGTATTTGTGTGAACAAGGTGAGGAAGCACAGGGGGCAAGCCTTTGGCAAAAGATGACCACCAAGGTAGGGATCAACGTAAACACCTTGATGGACTCAGACACCTCGCACATTGCCGAGATGGTGATTGAGGGCAGTAACATGAACATTACCGATTCCGTAAAGCTTTTGCGCGAATACGAAAATTGCCATGTCAGCGAAAAATCCTTGCGCCTTTGCCGCGAAATGATAGATTTTGAGCAGAGTAACGTGGAAAATATGCAAAGATACCTGTAATTGGAAAGCAGCCTGCCGAATAATGCGGCAGGCTGTTTTGCATACTGTTTGTGTATCACGTTCGCTGACCGATCTGTTGATTGAGGGGTCAGCGAGAGAGGACAACGTTTATGAACATGGATAAAAAGCAATATCAAAAATACGTCCGCGCACGTGCGCCACGCTCACCCGTGGCAAAGGATTGCGTGTGGGCGTTTTGTGTGGGCGGCGGCATTTGTGCCTTTGCCCAGCTGCTTATGTGGGTATACGGTGAGGTATGCGGTATGGAGAAAGAGAGCAGCGCAACGCTTGTATCTGTGACGTTGGTTGCTCTTGCCGTATTGCTCACAGGTCTTGGGGTGTTCGATAATATTGCCAAGCATGCCGGAGCAGGCACGTTGGTACCCATTACGGGCTTTGCCAACGCCGTTGTGTCACCTGCCTTGGATGCAAAATCCGAGGGTTTGATCTTAGGCGTAGGTGCAAAGATATTCACGGTTGCAGGTCCCGTATTGCTGTACGGTGTGGTCAGCGGTGCAGTTTGGGGCGTGATCTATTACGTGATCACGTTGTTTGCACATTAAATTACCCCTTTGGCTGCACGGAAGGCGTGCTCGGGGTCTGAGCTGATTAGCAAAAGGACGTAATTGCCGATCACGACCACGCGCGCGTTCTGCACGTAGTACGCATACTGCGTCGCATACTGCGTGTCCTTGTAATGGATGCGCAGCGCGTCCAGCCGCACGTGGCACATGGCGGCAACCTCATCGGTGTCGCTGTGCGCATAGCAGCGAAATACTGCAAATTCGCAAGGGTGCTGTGCTGTGCTTAAAAATAACCCGTAATCCTCTATCAGGGAGAGCTGCCATGGCGGTTCTCCCTGTCCGTATAGGGCGGCGATCAAGTCGGGCGAAAGATATGTCGCTTGTTCCTCTGAGGCTGAGGATAAGTATATCTGCCCCGCAGGCAAGCCGATTTCAGCCTCGGTCAGGGCGAGCAATATCTGTTCGACGGTTACATTCTGTTTGGCGCAGCTGCAAAGTGAAAAAACAAGCGGCAAGCATACTAAATATCCAATGATTTTGCGCAAGCGTATCCCCCCTTTTCTATATGATAATATGATAAATTAACATAATAAATGCTCGATGCTTATGAGCGTTGACATGTGCATGCAGGTGTGCTATAATGATAAAAACGGATGGAGGGCCTTTCTATGGTTAAGAAACATCAAACGCAACCCGCTCCCGATAAAATCAACTCTGTTATCTTTACCTTGTTGAGACTTTTGTTAGCAGGGGCGCTGATTGGCGTGTACTATTATTTTCTGCTTCCGCCACTCAATCCTATGAGTGAGCAGTTTTGGTTTTTTATGCTGTTTGGTGCGGTGTGTCTTGCTTTTGCACTGCGTGCTTTGGATTTTTCGCCATTCCGTCTGTTCATCAAGAGTATTGACCTTGGCGATTTGTTCCGCGGTGGGCGCATGACTGCCAAGGCTCCGTCCTGGAAGCGGCTGTTTGGCAAGGGCGCGCTTTCGATTATTATGTGTGTGATGATCGCAGTTCCGATCGTGGTTCTGGTAGGCGGCACCGTGATCTCGTCGGTCGTGCTCAACGCCACCAACTACGCCGGGATCATCACCGTCGAGGAGCGTGATTTTGAAGCGGATATGCCCGAAACCAAGGAGATCACCAACATCGCGCTTATGGATACCGATTCTGCGCGTATGCTGGGCGACCGCAAGCTGGGCGCTTTGTCAAACGTGGTTTCTCAATACGTGGTCAGTGATGATTATACGCAGATCAACTATCACGGCAAGCCCATCAAGATCACGCATTTGGAATACGATGGCTTTTTCAAGTGGATCGGCAACCGTGCAAACGGCATTCCGGGTTACATTATGGTGGATACGCTGGGCAATACCGCCGAATATTATGAGGTCAAGGAAGGCATTCGCTATGCGCAAAGCGGCTTTTTTGAGGACGATCTGATGCGCAAGCTGCGCTTTGATTATCCTACTAAGATCTTTGATATGCAGGACGTCAGCTTTGAGGTGGACGAGGAAGGGAACCCCTACTATTGCATTTCCTGCTTTGCCCCTCGCGTGGGGCTGTTTGGTGCGTACGACGTAGAAGAGTTGATTATTTTCAATCCTCTGGATGGCAGCAGCACACTGTATGCCGTCAAGGACGTACCGCAATGGGTGGACGTGGTGTTTGACGGCGATCTCGCCTGCGAAAAATACGATTGGCAGGGTCTGTATTCCGGTGGCTTTATCAACAGCATTATTGGCAACAAGGGATGTAAGCAGACCACCGATGATTTTGGATATCTGATGTTCGACGATGACGTATGGTATTTCACCGGTGTTACCTCGGTGACCTCGGATGCTTCCAATATCGGCTTTATTCTGTCCAACGCACGCACGGGTGAGTACAGATTTTATCCCGTGATTGGGGCAGAGGAGCATTCTGCTATGCATGCTGCCGAGGGTGAGGTACAGGAAAAGGAATACGTGGCGTCTTTCCCGTCCTTGGTCAATATCTCGAGTGTGCCCACCTATATCATGGTGCTCAAGGATAACAACGGACTTGTCAAGCTGTATGCGCTTGTCAACGTGCGTCAGTATACCATGGTTGCCACGGGAGAAACGCAGCAGGATGCGGTGGCAGCATATCTGAAAATGCTGTCGCAAAGCGGTGTGGACGTGCAGGGACCCGTTGAAACAGAGCAGGGAAGCGTGACGGTTGCGGATGTGCAATTCTTGACGCTGGACGGTATCACCTACGCGTATATCACGGCAGAGGACGGTGCTGTATACCGCGTGGCGTTTACCGAGGAGAATGAACAGATCGTGCTGGTGCGTCCGGGTGACATGCTGGATGTGACCTGGCAGAAGGGCGACATCCGCATTGTGCGGGAGTGGAAAAGAAAAGAGTAAGTAAAAAAGCGGCGACCCGTCGGTTACCCGACGGGTCGTTTTTGACTGTGCAAGAGGATTGTATACAGATTGGGAAAGATAGCAGTGTTGCAAACAGCTTGTATCGTTGACGTCAACGTCTACGTTCATACCACGCCTTTTGGCGGTAGGAGTCCCATTCAATTCTGACATCCAAAAAGGTGAAGCGGGCAGAGAAATAGGGATCGATCCCGCATGCACCAAGGTCGTATGTGCCATCCACGTAAGCAATGCCCATTACCGTAACGGTATGTTGCAATTCGATCTTCAGCATGCTTTGGGCAAGAGCACCTGTGTGAATGAAGAGCGGATCGTCCGTGTACGCGTTGCCATGCTCGTCTCTTTTCCAGACGCGGCTGGGCTCAAATTCCTTCAGATCAAATCCGCAAAAGGTAATAATGGCCTTTGCAATCTCCATATCCGCGTCCGCATGATCGGGAGTGGCGTCCTTGTGCATGTTCAGGTATTTGGCACAAACGGCCAGCCGGTCGTCTTCCCATGAGAGCAAAGATAGCTCGGCATCGTGAAATTCAAAATCCCCAAGCCGATTGACAGAAGAATATTGCATACTCGTGCTCCTTTTGTTACTGAATGGTTGATTGTACTGTATTTTTGCAAACGTTTTTCTGTTTCGCAAGCCCGGATCTACTCAAAATGCCGCCCAATTTGTGTTATGCAATGCCACTCAACGCTTCAAGCAATTGCACTCTCGCCGCGCGGAATTTTGCCACGTCGTATTCTACGTCGCAAAATGAGCGGAACACCTTTTGGCAGATCTCGTCGGCGGTCTGCTTGTCGGTCTTTGCAAGCTCACTGAGCATCTCGTATTCCTCGGTGCCCATGCGCTGCGCCTCGCCTCGGGCGGACAGCCAAGGACCGTGCTCGCCGGGGTAGATCAGATGCGTATCTCCCGGGGGCAGAAAGATGGTGGAGTCGGTGTTGGTGTGCTCGGGACAGTTCTGACGGAACGGGTCCTGTCCGGGCTGATAGCAGTTGGCAGCCCAATGCAGGTATCCTGTCAGCGAGTGGCGATAGTTGCCCCAGAACAGGTATCGCGTGGAGAGCAGAGGATAGTCAAGGAAGCGGTTGATGTAGCACTCGCTGCGCGGTCCACAGCAAACGTAGTGCCAGATCTCATCACCCTGCTGTCGGAGCGTTTCGATCTCGGCTTGATGTTTGTCGTATTCCATGTTGAGCGGCACCCAGATGTCAAGCGCACCGTGAATGTTGCCGTAGCTCATGGCATCGATCAGCTTGATGTCGGGCACGATTTTGTGTACCAATCCTGCAAGTGCACGCCATTCGGTGCAGTTTTCGGCATTGGGCTCGTCGGCAATGCCCATCATGAATATGTCAAGCCAGCCGTTGCGCGCAAGCATATCGTGCAGGGCGGGCAGGTATTGTACAAGGTAACAGTAGCCCTCATAGCTCATGGCGGGAATGGTGTTATTGACCAAAATGGTCGAGCTGTGCCAGCTCTGCCGCCAGCCAACGGACGGTCCGTTGAAGCACTTGATGCCCTGTGCCAGCTTGCGGCGCATGTCCTGCTCCATGGCAGTAAAATCAAATTCATATTGGTTTTTGCCCACCTCGGTCACCTTGACGCCGCCCGTGTAGGTCATGTTCTGTCGCATTCTGCGCAGCGCCCCTACGTAAGCATCGTCCAGCGCGTAATATGCGTCCGAGCCATATTTGACGCCGTGGTATCTTGCCACGCAGTCCGCGTTGTATCCCTGAATGATGGTCAGGGATTCTTTGGGTACAGTCGCCTTATAAACGGTCAGCGAAAGCGGCACGGAAACGCTCTGCCCGCTTGCCGTGATCTCAACGGTGGCGGTATATGTGCCGGGGGTAGCATCTGCGGGAATGACGACAGCACCGAAAATGCCGCCGATGTCAGTATCATACTCTCTGCCGTCGCCTACTCCTACGTCCAAGGTGCCATCAAAGGGGCGTAGGCAGTCGTACACGCGGAATGGACCCATGCGCACGGGAAAGTGCGGCGGCTTGACGTCCGCCTCGGCAAGACCGTAGTTTTGCTCAACCGTGACAGGCACGAGCGCGTACCACTCCACGGGGTAGGGCAGGTCGGTCCTGATACTGACGCCTCTTGTGCGCGGGAATCCGATCTTTGCTTGCTCCAAAAGGGCAGGGGCCTTGTAGATCGCTTCAGGTAGCCAGTTTTCCTTGACGTGATCGGCGCAGAGTCCGTCCACAAGGATCTGAAAGGTCGCATAGGTGCCGCGCGGCGAGTCTAGCAACACGGTATTGGCAGCCGACGCATACTCCCACCGATCAGGATAGGCAAATTCTGTAGCATCAACAACAACGTAACGCATAATAGTTCCTCCGTTTTGAATTTTTGGGGGGCTGTTTTCATTATAGCATACAGGAACGCGAAATGCAAGAGGGGACGCATCGGCGAAGAAAAAAGGGTACGCAGCAGCGTACCCTTTTACGGTGTTTTACGGATTGTTGGGAGGAAATCTTTTCAACAGAGCTGAGAAATCTCCGCAGTAATGGACCGTTTGACCTTGGTCAAGATCGTTTACGGGAGACAGACCCAAATGGGTAAGAATGCCATGGGATTTGACATTCTTCTTGTGCGCATACGCCTCTACCTTTTGTATATTGCAAGGGAGAAGAGGCAAAAACCACGTGTAAAAGGCTTGGAACACGCCCGTGCCATGGTATTTGCGTCTGATCTGAATCTCCTCCATCATAAATAGAGATTCCCCGGCATTAACATAGTACTGGAAATATCCGATCAGGTGATCCTGATCATATATCAGTATGACCTTGCGAGGATCTTTTTCCAAAGCGGGGGAAACCTGAGCGTGCCACTCTGCGTAATCCTGTTCAAACGTACGACCTGTGGGAGCGATAATGCTCATATTGTCGTACAGGATCTCAAAGATAGAAGGGAGCCAATCTTGCTTGAGCGTTTTGTCGCCGTATCGGAATTGAATCTGCATTTAAGCCTCCTTTACGGACGGGGCATAACGGTATAGCGAATGTCGTCATGCTCATATAGCTCCCTTAGGTCAAGTGCCGTGTCTGTAAAGCGGATCACTCGATCCGTGCACCACACAGCAAAAATTCCTTGCTCTGCTGCTGTTGTAAGCTTGGCTTGATCCAACTCCTTAGCAATAAAGGCGGGGGACAAGGTCAGTGCTGTCTCTGCACAGCCCTTATTGGAGGAATAGGCGGTGAGATCATGGAGAGCTGTTTGGTACAGACCGTTCTGTCCTAAAAATCTCGAGGCATGGCTACCGTCTGCGTAGCCGTAGTAGTCGGCTGCTCCAAACGTATTCAGAGGGTAGTCCCTGAGTTGTACCAAGGATCGGATGTTTTTGTATTCGAAGATAGCCGCAGGGTATACGGTAGTATCCACACGGTCGAAAATTCGAACGGTGTAAGCGTTGTTATCCGCGTCCAGATATCGGGCGTAGCCGTCGTAAGAAATGAGATAGCCGCGGGTAAATCCTTGGTAGATCAGCTCATCGGCAACACAGTCCAATACAAAAGCGTTGGTTAGCCAAGAAAAATCTACGAGAAGTTCTATGCCGTGCTCCTGCGCATAGGCAAGATACGTATCCGATACAGTCAGTTGGATCTGATTGTTTCCCAGCAGATCCACGCGGATGTCTGAGGGGTTATTGGAATATTCAGCCAGCTTTGTCACCAAAGCGAGAGTTTCTTGATCTTTATATGGATCAAGAGTTGCGGCAGTAATATCGTCAGTACAGGAGAACAGATTGCGATACTGTTCCTGGATAGGTGCATAATATACAGAACGGTCTCCATGTGCCTCCGCTAAGGCGAAAGCGGCATAAAGGTCGGGATCTACTGTCAGCACGCGGTTTGGATGCAGGCTGATATAGTGCATATTTACCAGCCCTTCATACCCATTGCGGGCATTAAAGAGCTTATATACTCGCTCCATAGCAGTGGTGTACGCCTTTTGCAGATCTCGCTTTTCAGCTGCTGCTGAAAGCTCACCGCGTCCCAGATCATACTCAAAAATGATTTCCTGTTCCGAAACAAGGCTCTTGTTGGAGAGCTCAATGGTCTGCCAACCCGGGTCTTCCCCCAAAAGCCGGAACAGAAAAAAGCCCAAGGCACCCAGTCCGATCACCAGAAACACCATGGCGAGGATGAGGCGGAGTCCCACGTGCTTTTCGGATACTTCCAGTTCTAATTGTTCCTTTTTCTTTTTGAACAGACGCATAAAAACCTCCAAAGGTATTACAACCGCATGACCCGTTGCCGGGCCATGCGGTTACTTGATTAAATAATAGCGATGAGGATAAGGATCCCCAAGAGCGCTGCAAGAATGACAGGTACGGCAAAACCGGCAATTGCACCACGCAGACATGCTTTCGCATTTCTCTTGTGTTTGAAACGCTTAAACAGGAAGTATGCGATAAGACCCAACACAGGGAGCAGGAAGGATCCGATCATGTAGAGTTTGCTGCCCGTATCATGTCTGGGGGGGAGAAGGTCAAACTCGCTCTTGGATTTTGCATCTTGATCGTTCCGGGGTTGATCGGCAACGTAGTCTTCTGCAGAAGGATCTGCAATAGTAATAGACTTGAGCGGAACGCCGCTGTTGCGGATCTTACGATATTCCTCAATCTCGGCATCGTTACCGAATACAAAGTGGCCGGGGCTGACCTCTTGCAGTGAGGGTTTATTCTCGCTGTAATCGTGCACGGAAGGATCGTAGGTAAACAGAACCTTGTTTTTCTCCAGCTGAGGATCGGGGATCGGAATAGCAGAGATCAACGATCTGGTATAGGGGTGCAGGGGATAGTCGAACAGTTCTTCTGCCTCTGCAACCTCTACGATATCGCCCTTATAGATAACGCCGATTCGGTCGGAAATGAAACGAACGATAGAGAGGTCGTGCGCGATGAACAAATAGGTGATCTGGCGTTCCTTCTGGAACTTCTTGAGAAGGTTGAGTACCTGCGCGCGGATCGAAACGTCCAGTGCGGAGATAGGTTCGTCGGCAACCACCAGTTCGGGCTCCATGACCATAGCACGGGCAATACCGATACGCTGTCTCTGACCGCCCGAGAATTCATGGGGGTATCTGGTCAGATGCTCGGGCAGCAGACCAACCTCCTCGATCATTTTCTCTACCTTTGCCACACGATCCGCCTCGTTTTCGAAAAGGCGGAAGTTGTAAAGGCCCTCGGATACGATGTAATCAACCGTAGCGCGTTCATTCAGGGAAGCGGCGGGATCCTGGAAGATCATCTGGATGTTACGGATGACTTCCTTATCCATGGTACGGGAAAGCTTTCCCGAAATTCTCTTGCCCTTATACTGGATTTCACCGGCTGCGCAGGGATTGACGCGGATCACGGCACGACCGATGGTGGTCTTACCGGATCCCGATTCACCTACCAAGGAGAATGTTTCGCCCTTATAAATGTCAAAGCTGGCGTTCTTAACGGCGCGAACAGCGTTTTCACCCTTGCCAAAAGTGATGTCCACGTTTTTCAGAGAGAGCAGGATCTCTCTGCCGTTGGCATCGAGCGGACCGTGCTCGGGGAACCCTTTGGAGCGGCGCTTTTTAGTATCAGTTGTATTCTTCACAGTCACGCCCTCCTTAAATATTGAACGTTTTCATGAGCTTTTCGTGGATGTCCTCAATGGCTTCGGGCTTGGAGATCTTAGGTGCTCTGGGATCCAACAACCAAGTCTTTGCGAAATGCGTTTCGGAAACTTGGAACAGCGGAGGCTCCTTGAGCGTATCGATCTTCAGGCAATGGGGATTTCTCGGCGCAAAGGCATCTCCCACGATCTCGTTATAGAGGGAAGGAGGCGTACCCGAAATGGAGTACAGCTTGGTATTGCGCTGAGCCAACTGGGGCAGAGAGGACAGGAGTGCCCAAGTGTAGGGATGGCGGGGGTCATAGAAAACTTCCTCCACCGTACCCAGCTCCACGATCTGACCGGCATACAGCACGGCAACGCGGTCGGCAACGTTTGCCACCACGCCAAGGTCGTGGGTGATAAAGACGATGGTGTAATTAAACTCCTTCTGCAGGTCCTTGATTAGCTTGAGGATCTGTGCCTGAATGGTCACATCCAAAGCAGTGGTGGGCTCGTCGCAAATCAGGATCTTGGGCTGGCAGGAAAGGGCGATCGCAATAACGATACGCTGTCTCATACCGCCCGAGTATTGGAAGGGATAATCGTCGAAACGGTTTTCGGCGTTAGGAATACCAACTTTTCTCATCAGCTCCAAAGCACGCATACGAGCTTCTGTTTCGGAGCAGTTTTGGTGCTTGAGAATAATAGAGGATATCTGCTTGCCGATGGTGATGATGGGGTTGAGCGATGTCATAGGATCCTGGAATACCGTAGCGATACGACCGCCGCGGATCTGGTTCCAGTCCTTGGCAAAATGAATCTTTGCCAGATCCAGAATACAGGTACCCTTAAGCTCGTTATCGGTCTCTTCCAACAGCTTTACACGGAATACCACACTGTCAAATACGGTGTTGCGTACTTCCTCATCGTACAAATTCAAGCCTTGACGCATAGCTTCGCGGCAGGACTTGCAAAGCTGACGAATGAACTGATTACGTTTGGTTGCACCGTAACGACCGACAGAGAGGTAGATCTCCTTGGCAATAATACCGTTGCGCTCGTGAGCCTCCTTGGAGATCTCTCCCGAGATCGCTTTTTTGTAGGCTTCCTGCAGCTTGTCCATTTCTGCCTTGAAGGATGCGTTGTACGCCTCGTCCTTTTTAGCAGCGGCAGCAGCGGCAGCAATTCTTTGCTTTTTATCCTTTTCCACAGCGTCAATCTCTGCAGAAAGGCGGTTGATCTCGGCGGTTACGTTGTTGTAACGCTCTTTCTCCTTCTTGCGATCCAAGGTCAGACGCAGGTTGGACTGCTCGGTCTTCTTAAAGAGCAGGTCTTTGAGCTTTGCTTCAATTGCCAAGGAATCCTCATCCGAGAGCAGGGAACGATGCTTGTTCTCGTCCTGCAGGGCAACGATCTTGCGGTAGATCTCCGCACCTGCTTCCAGCTTGGAGGACTTGTCCAGGGATTGCCAGATCGACTTGATGCGGTTCTTTTCCGCAGTGCCGATGGATACGGAGGTCTTTGCAAGTTCCTCGTCGTTGTAGATGAGCTGTCCTTCGCTGATATAGCCGTTGGTTTCCAGCATACCTGCAAAGGTTTTGGTAAATACGGATTTTCCCGAACCGGATTCGCCTACGATAGCGATGGATTCATTTTCATAAAGATCCAAGGATACGTTGCGGATCGCTGTCAGAATACGTCCTCTGACACGGAATTTTACGCTGAGGTTTCTGACAGATAAAAGAATTTTCTTGTCTTCCATAGCAGTCACCTCTTACATATGCGTTCTCGGATCCGAAGCGTCACCGAGGTTTTGACCAACAACGTACAGCACCACAGCAATGATGGACGCAATGGAAACGGGAGCCCAGAATTCCAGTTCCCAGCCGGGAGTGGTCATGGCGTTTTGTGCGGACTCGATCAGTTTACCCAAAGACATATCCTTCAGACCCATACCAATATAGGACAGGAATACCTCGTAGGAGATGTAGGAAGGAATCTCAGTAGCCAGCAAAGTCACGATAACAGACGTCATGAAGGGCAAGATGTTTTTGATTGCAATGCGCAGAATGGGAGTACCCAGGCACTTGGATGCCAGATTGTACTCACGGTCACGGATAATGATGACCTGAGTTCGGATAAAGTAGGCGATACCTAACCAACCCGTAATAGTCAAAGCGAATACCATGGTTGAGAAGCTGGGAGAGAAGATCAGTACCAGTACCGAAATGAGGAGGATGTACGGAACGTTTGCAATGACGTTATACACCTCGGTCATAAAGATGTCGACCTTCTTGGAGAAACCCCAGATAGCACCGATGATAACGCCCACCGACATATTGATGGCTGCGCAGATAAATGCCAGAGACAGGGAGATACTGGAGCCGTACCAAATGGCATCAAAGGTGGATTCTCCCTTTGCGCCCGAGCCTAAGATCCAGTGAATGTTGTAGCCGAATTTCTCCATAGCTGCAAGAGGACCCAAATGCTTGGACTCGGGATCCAGCAGATTTAAGAAAGGATCTACCTCGGCATTATAGCCGATGATCATGGGATACACGTAAGCAAACACGATGATCAATGCCAGGAGTGCCAAGATTACGATATTGATCTTTTTTCTGAAGAATACGCGAAATACCGATTGCCAGTAAGAATATCTGGGAGCCGTAATGCGTTCGGAGGCAAGCTCGTCGTGATCGACCACTGAAAACAGTTCTTCGTCAGAAAGCTGAAATTCATTCAGATCAGTCAGTTGTTCATTCATGTGCTTTACCTTCCTTTCTTCGTAGTAAACGAGATTCTGGGATCGACCATAGACATCAGAATATCACCCAGGATGATGGATACGACCGACAGAAGAGCGTAGAACAGGGTCACGCCCACGATAACGCCGTTGTCGTATGCATTGATGGCGTTTGTCAACAGATTACCGGCACCGGGCACTACGTAGACACGCTCGGTGATGATGGCGCCGACAAGAGAGCCCAAAACACTGCCGGGAATACCGTGAATGATCGGGATCGCGGCATTTTTCAGGATATGCTTGCGGAAGATCTCACTTTCCGAAAGACCGCCGGAACGGGCGAACTTGACGTAGTCGGAGTTCATCTGGTCGATCATATAGCGTCTGAGCCACTTCATCAGGTTTGCGATGGAGGGCAGTGCCAACGAGATGATGGGGAGAACGTACATCAGCCACGTCGGATTGATGATATCGAAAGTCGTAGGCAAGCCGAAGCGACCGCCGATGGTTTTGAACAGGAAAATATACGCCAAAGAGGGAACCGCGATGATGAAAATGATGTAGATCGTACCAAGATGGTCAACGAACTTATCTTTTTTCAAAGCCATCAACACGCCCAGAGGAAGGGCGAAAATATATGCCATGACCACCGAGATGATGCCAATTACAAAGGAGTAGCCTACTTTGGAAAGACCGGTTTTGTAAATGGATACGTTGGTATAGTTGTCGTTATAACGTTCCGCGATCACCACGTTTCCGCTTGCCAAAGATCCGCTGGCGTAGGTGGCAGAGTGCAGGTTATCTGCGCTCTTCTCCTGCAGTCCCGAGGGATAGGTAACCATGGAATGTTTTTGAGATCCCTGAGATTGGGTCATGGTATCGAATACGTCAACACCTTGGTTTACACTGTAAGAGGTGCCCAAGCTGATCTTTGCAAAATTCTGATGAATAAAGGGGAACTGATCATCGAAATAGAGCAGATATTTATGTGTGGTGCCGTTACCCATGATGGCAGGAGAGAACTTATCACCGCCGTATGAGGGATCGTACAGCGTGAAGGACAAGCCGCGCTCTCCTACATCATCTTTAACACGGTGAATGTTGTCAAACGTAATAATGCCTGTGAAATAATCCCAGACACGGTTCAGGACAGGCGTATCTTGATAAGCAAAGAGTCGGGGGTTTCCGCCTTCCTTATATTTTTTGGTATTGCCAAGGGTGTCGCCGGGCAAACGCTCGATCGTATAGCCTTGACTTTCATAGTATTCGGAAAATTTTGCGACATATTCGGCAGCCTCAGTGCTGTCAGCCTGAGCGTTTTTGCCGATGGTGACTGCGGCGGAGTATTCAGCTTCGGTGATCTTGCCGCTGTCCAGTTGTTCTTGCAGCCACTCGGAGTAAGGCACATAGTCCAGATACCCATACTTCTCCCACTGCTGGTACTTATAGACCACCTTGTTGTTGGATTTCTGTTTTGAGAAAATAGGGTCACTGGCAAAGATCTGCTCCTTGTCCATCAACGAATAAATCAGAAGCATGACAATCAGGACCACGAAAACGACTGAGATTATGCCTCGCCCTAAACGGCTCATTAAATATTTAGTCATAGTTAGTAATCTCCATCTAACGAACGATAGAGGATGAACTAATGTCCATCCTCTACCGTAAAAGCTTTAATTATGCAAGTGTAACGGTATGATCAATTAGAAAAGACCAATGCACTTGACCATGTAACCAGCGTAATCAGGCAGGAATGTGTCGAGGTAAGTCTGAGGATCACCGTAGTCAGGACCCCAACCGGATACGTCGTACAGGTGGTAGTTAGCCTCGAAACCGAAGTCGGTGTAGTAGCCTGCATCGTACCAATCCTGAGAGGTCTCGCAAGCAACCAGGTTCAGCAGAACCTTGCCGCCGAAAGCGGTCTCGATGGACTGCTTATAAACGTTGGACATGTTGGTGCGCAGTTCGCTACCGGAGTAGTAAGGCATATCCAGCTTGATGGGGTTCTCAGCAGTGATCTCAATGCCGATAGCCTTCAGCTCTTCGATAGCCTTGTTCAGTTCCTCAACAGCGTTGTCAACGTTGTACCAACCGTCAAAGCCGGAGCTTGCGCCGATACCGTCATCGCCATTGGGATCCCAAACCTTCATCTTCACGCCGTCAGCATCGATCTGAGCCTGCATGATAGCACCGTAGTAAGTGCCTGCCTTGAAGGTGGTGTCGGTACCGTTGATGGAAACGGTTACGTCTTCCTTCAGGGAAACGAAGTTACCGGGAGTGTAGGAGTTGATCAGAGAAGCATACTTCAGATCCTCACCAACGGACTGAGCGTTGTAAGTACCTCTGTCGATAGCGAATGCCAGAGCGCGACGGAAGTGCTCGTTACGCAGAGCAGCGGTTGCACGAACCTGCTCGTCAGCGGTCAGAGCGGAAACAGCCTTGGTAGCGTCAGCAACGTTTGCGAAGGAAGCGCGGTTAACGTTTACAAAGGACATGAAGGAAGTAGCGTCAGTGGAAGAAACGTAGGAGTAGGTGTCGTACAGGTTGTCGTTCTTTGCCAGAACCACAGTGGAGCTGTTCAGACCTGCGCCGTCGATGGTGCCTGCCTTAGCATCGTTGTAGCTCTTCTGAACGTCCTCGCCGTCGTTGAACAGCCAGGTGATGGTCTTGATGTTGATGCCGTTAGCATCCCAGTACTTCTCGTTAGCGGAGAACACGATGGTGTTCTTCTCGGTGAAGCTGGTGATGCAGTAAGGACCGCAGTAAGCGATAGAGTCGGGACCCTTAGCGTAGTTGTAGGTCTCAGCAGCAGAGTCGTAAGCGGAACCGAACTGGCCGCCCATGGACTCGTAGTAGGATCTGGACATGGGAGCGAATACGCCGTAGCCCAGCATGGTCATGAAGAAGGAGGTGGGCTGAACCAGAGTATACTCAAGAGTATAGTCGTCAACAGCCTTAACACCAACCTGTGCAAAGTCGGTTACGTCGCCGTTGATGTACTCAGTAGCGTTCACGATGATACCCTGAACCAGGTATTCCAGACCGCCTGCTGCGTCCATCATGTGCTGCATACCTGCAACAAAGTCGTCAGCCTTAACGTCAGCAACCTCACGGCCCTGAGAGTCAACCCACTTGATGCCTTCACGGATCTTGAAGGTGTACTTCAGACCGTCTTCGGAAACGGTGTAGCTTTCAGCCAGAGCGGGCTTCAGCACGTTCTCGATGTCGTACTCGAACAGACCGTCGTAGGTGTTTACGAGAGCCTCGGAGTCAGCAGCACGGGAAGTAGCCAGAACGTCCCAGTTCTGAGGATCGGAGTTGTAGGTGAGGTTGTAAGTGTCCTTGATGGTGTAGCCCTTGTCAGCGAGGTAGGACTTAACCCAAGCCTCATACTCACCGGTGCCTCTCAGCTCAGCCCACTTAGCCTTCATCTCTGCTCTGTGAGCGGCAGTGATGAATTCGGTGGCCACGATTACGTCGTGGTATCTGTAAGAGTCGTTACCCCAGAGAGTGGAAGTAACAGTGTTGGGAGCTACGCGGGTGATCGCGTAGTTACCGCCGTTGGAGGAAGTAGGCATCATAACGCCACTCTCCATCAGCTTTGCCTCAGCAATAGCCATCAGAGCCCACTTCTTGGACTCGTTGGTTTCTGCCTTAGCGGCCTCGTAGGCCTTGATGAAGTCGCCCAGCACATCTTCGTAGATGGCTGCGGACAGCTCGTCCTTGTCAGTAATGTCCTTGTAAGGGTCAACGTACTCGACGGGAGTCTGGACGGGATCCTTAGGATCATTGTTACAAGATACGAGAGTTGCCACGGATGCAAATACCATTGCGATCACGAGCAACATAGAAAGTACCTTTCTGTTCATTGTAATAACCTCCTGTTATAATTTATCAGGGTACTGTGTTTTTATACGCTAAGGGCGGTTCTACTGGTTTCTCAGAGAAACAGAGGCGAAAGCGGAAAAGGCCGCGAGACCGCGGTTCACTCTGAAAAAAACAAACTACCTGTTGACGTATGTAGCCATTATAACACCTTGCAACTTGTTTGTCAAGGCTAATTTTGCTTTTTTGCGAGTTTTTTGAAATTTATCTTCAAATAATTTCGCATTTTTGGGCACATGGCATTGATTTTGCTTGAAAAAACACAAAAATGCAAGTTGCAATCCCGTGGGTTGCAAAACGCGAAAGTATTTGTGTCGCATAGCGGTTACGGTGCGTTTGTATAGCCGGATCGATCTTTATAACCGCTGTCCGGGGATCAAACAGGCTTCGGGGAGCATGGCAGAAACGCGACGTGAACAGAAAAAATTTCTTCCTATTTATATATGTACCGGAATACGAACATTTCTGTTGCGAGATGTGTTCGATTCAAATGCAAAATTGTGTGTGGCTGATTTAGATGCACGTGGGTTTGACAAAGGGTAGACTCCCCCCTTGGCGTTGAGGGGAGCTGCACTTGATCGCTATCTTCCGGGGCGCAACGCCATGCTTGTAAACGAATCTATGTATGATTCAATTATTCAATAATATAGTACCAAATTCCGGTAGTTTTTAGTTTCTCAGTAATATTATCGGAAATCTCCTCGGATGTAATATCATTCGTTGCAGTCAGAAATTCGGCTTCAAGATAATCTTCAAAATCATACCCATAGATAATGGTATCTACTGCCTGCCAAAATGAAATGATCGGCATATTATCCATTCCGTCAAAGAAGCAGCGGTGGGCGAAAAAAGGAATTAGTTTGGGACTGCTTTCAAGGCTTTTCATAACTGCCTTTTTGAAATCCTCGACGTCGGTGAATTCGCCTAAAAACTCTTTCAACATTGCTTGCAAAGAAGCGGCATTGTTTGCTATATCAAATTCAAATGATTCTTTAATATTTTTTTGAAAATCGTAAAATTTATCTATGTTTTTTTGAGAGATATCGCGATAGTCAAAAAAATTGCATCCAACAGGATAAGCACAAGATAAGAATGAGGCGATTTCTTTTGGAAAACGAAATCCAAAGGTGCTTTCGATTTTTTTGATTTCAATATCAGAAAGACCGCTGTCAAAGTGAAGCCCTGTTTTTTTTAGCCGTTCAATAATCAAATGGTTATCCATATTTTCTTTCTCCTTTGATTTTATATTATTATACCACAATTTTGTAAATATTACAAGTGCTTCGTTAGTTCAAATCTGTCCAAAATGCCTTTGCATCCATGGCTTTGTAAATGTTTTTCATTGGTAGGGGCGACCTGCGGTCGCCCGCGGGCGTTCAAAGAACGCCCCTACGGTTGTGGCGGTTCGAATCTGTCCACAGTTTTGGTGCTGTAGGGAATCTATATCAAAAAATGCATTTCGCCGATTCGAATCTGTCTACAGACCCGAAAACAGCGCAAAGCGCGGAAATGAATCTACGTAATTTCGAAAAACTTTAGAGTCGAAAAAAGAAAGTTCAAAGGCTCATGGGCCAGATTTACGAACTGTTGCTTGTGCCAATGCTCATCCGAGTCTTGCGCTCAACCTGCACAAGCCTATCCGATGCCTGCAGGGCATCGGAGCAGTTCTGCATGGTGAAGGACAGCCCAGCCAACAGAAAAGGGTATGCCGACGGCATACCCTTTTCTGTTGGCAGGGTAGGCAGATTTGCCACTACCAACTCTTGGAGTTTGTGTTAAGCAGATTTAGATGCGAGCTGTTTTTCGTGAAGGTATAGTTATCCCTTGGCGATGATGAGGGGTGTAATTACCGCTATCTACCGGGTTTTCACCTCTATTCTTGCAACGATACCTATGTATGAGTCGATTGTCGACTCTTTTTTTATGCGATTTGAAAGTCGATACCCTGTCTATCTTGGAAAAAAGTTTGCTGTTGAAAAGTTCACCATTTTATGGTATAATGAGTCCACTATGTAGGATAGGAGGTGTGTGCGATGGGATCTGGCAAGAAGAATGAACGTTTGTTGTTACCTGATCTTCCACGGGAGCAGTGGAGTGATTTTCGAGCCGACTTTGAAGCCGGGATGACATTGAAAGATATTGCAATCAAATACCATTGTGATCCGCGCACCGTAAGAACCTCTCTGCCACTCAATCGCGGCAGCTCTGACTTCGGTAAATGGACTTCGCCCAAGAAACTCGAAGCGCACATTGATTCGATTTCAAGGGTTATATGTACAACAACGGGATTTAAGTCTTTATCAAATTTGAGTCAGCATATCACATCTGAAATTCAGAAAGAAGGTTACACCGGGGGTGAACGTACCGTTCGCAACTACCTTCATACAAGACCGGAAATAAAGGCTCTGCTGGAATTACAACAGACTCAGAAAAAGGAGGATTCCAATGATCAGTATTAAATCTACTCCCAAATTGAATGGTATCACAATCCAAGGCGATTTTGATGATTTGAATAATCTTTACGAAGCAATCTCAGACTATACTACCTTTTACATTGATGGAATTCTGAATGAAATCGAAGCTGAGTATGTAAAGGAACACGGCGTAGCCATCAAGGATATGACTGCCGAGCAGAGGGATACCTTCTTTCAATTGAACCAGAGCGAGATTACTTATTTCGAAGAGTTAAGAGAAAATATCCTCGGTCTGTGCTATGATATCCGACATGCTTTTCAAGGAGATCGTGGCGTTGTATTAGCGGAAAACGGTTGCGATCTTCTCTATGAGTGTGAAGAGGATCTGCCATCAAAGAATTTGCAATTCAGCGTAGAAGTGCTTTATCCTTGGGCTTTCTATTATCTGTTTGCCTTGAGAGACATGCTTGATAATATGTATAAACCAGAGTGGCTCAACGGTATTGGCGAGTATGGAGTATCCAGAAATGAACTGGATATTCAACTATACCGTTCTATCATAGATACGTTTATTGCTCTCATGTGGAAAAATCTTGATGAGCTGTTCGGCAAGGATTTCGAGACACTCTACAACTACTTTATCCAAAAGGATTGCTCAGCTCTGCTCGACAGGTCCTATCTCACAGGTATTTGCAACTACCTCGTGGCCGATCATTGTGATGGACTCAGTAAGACCAAGTACCAGAGCTTCAAAAAGAAAATCCTTCTTATTCTTGCCTATGATAGCATGGATGCCGATAACATCCACGATAAATTCTATAGCAAAGAACCATATGTAGTTGCTTCGAAAAAGCAGTATCAGAAAGCTATCGAATATGTAAACAAGGTTGCTACACACCCCTACATCACGAATAATGCGTTTATGTCGGAGCTTCTCAAAACAGCGTTGAAGGGTAACGGAGAACTTTCGGAAGATTGGGTAACCGATCTGTTCGGTGAAGCCGATTGGGATAATCTTGAATGGTAAAACGAAAAGCGAAGTCTTTCGAGGCTTCGCTTTTCGTTTTTTATCATTACTTTCGTAATCACATCGTCATCTCAAAATCCGGTTCTTCATAACCGCCTGTTTTCATTCGAATGAGGCTGTCATCGAAGATATCCGTCTGCATACCAACGACTTCCTGATCCAGCAGTTCAAAGGCTGCATAATGGCAACCGTCGATTACCACGGTA
>JAZNBB010000010.1:0-1565 GCA_045586845.1 Eubacteriales bacterium | reverse complement strand
TGCCGTATCTGCTTCCGCGAGCTGGCTTACAAGGGCCAGATCCCCGGCGTAAGAAAGGCTTCTTTCTAAGTCCCGGTTTGTCGAAAGCGGTCGTTACCGCGCCGCGTGACAAAAAACAGCACGAAATTCCACAACAGAGTTTTGTGCAAAACCACCAAAAAATCATTGGCGCAAGGGGAAAATTTCCTCTTGCGCTATGATGCCGATTGCGGTAAAATGTTATTTGGTCGAGTTTGCTGCGCGCATTTCGCGGCAAATTAGATACACCCGCAAACCCTGTAAATTCAAAGGTTTCCACTGCTATCGGGCGCAAATCGCAAGAATTGCGTTCCAGATAGCTTATGCTGATTTTTGGACTTATAGATTGCGGCAAACGAGATGACGAAAGGCCACGGCTAATCATGTATTAGGGTGGAACCTCGCCGCTCAAACCTGAGGAAAAGCACCCAGGTAACTCTAAATTAGGAGGAAAAGAAAAAATGCAGATCACTGACCCCATCGCAGATATGCTTACCCGCATCCGCAACGCCGGCAGCGCTAAGCATGACACCGTTGACGTCCCTGCTTCCAAGATGAAGAAGGCTATTGCCCAGATTCTTCTTGACGAAGGCTACATCAAGGCTTTCCAGCTCGTTGATGACGGCACTCAGGGCATCATCCGCATCACCCTCAAGTATCTCCCCGGCAAAGAAAAGGCAATCACCGGTCTCCGCCGCGTTTCCAAGCCCGGTCTCCGCGTCTACGCTGGCGCAGACGAGCTTCCCCGCGTTCTTAAGGGACTTGGTATTGCAATCGTATCCACTTCCAAGGGCATCATGACCGACAAGGCAGCTCGCGCAGCTCATGTTGGTGGCGAAGTCCTCGCATTCGTATGGTAAGGAGGGTATTGAACAATGTCTAGAATTGGTAGAGCCCCCATCGCCATCCCCGCAGGCGTGGAAGTTAAGGTTGCAGAGAACAACCACATCACTGTTAAGGGACCCAAGGGCACCCTCGAGCGTGACCTCGTTCCCCAGATCACTGTTTCTGTCGAAGGCAACGTTATCAACGTAACCCGTCCCAACGACGAGAAGCAGAACCGCTCTCTCCATGGTCTTACCAGAACTCTGGTTGCCAACATGGTAGAAGGCGTTTCCAACGGCTACTCCAAGACTCTCGAAGTCAACGGCGTAGGTTACCGTGCAGCTAAAGAAGGCAAGAATCTTGTCCTCAACATCGGTTACTCCCACCAGGTAATCATCCCCGAGATCGACGGCATCACTGTTGATGTCCCCAACCCCAACACCGTTGTTGTCAGCGGTATCGACAAGCAGAAGGTCGGCCAGTTTGCCGCAGACGTTCGTGCAAAGAGACCCCCCGAACCCTACAAGGGCAAGGGCATCAAGTACTCTGACGAAGTTGTCCGCCGCAAGGAAGGCAAGACCGGTGCTAAATAATAGGAGGTGTGCCTGAATGATTAAGAGACCTGATACCAGAGGACAGCGCATTAAGCGCCACAACCGAGTACGCGGCAAGATCTCCGGCACTGCTGAGAGACCCCGTCTTTGCGTATTCAGAAGCGAGAA
>JAZNBB010000009.1:0-11691 GCA_045586845.1 Eubacteriales bacterium | reverse complement strand
TGGCCCACAGAACGACATGGCTACGATCCGACTTCGAGCTCGTTGCATACTTAACTCGTAAATGATCACTTAAATCCGAACTCGACAAAAGCCATGCATCGTCAAAACGATGCATGGCTTTTACGGTTCAAGTCCTCTTACCCGCCGAACAGAAGATCATCCCTTTTGTTTTGGTGCGGGTTTTGAACAGAGGACTTGAAGGGGGCGGCGCAATGAATGACAGCCTAAATGGCTGTCAGAACGCCGCCTGACCGAGGCGCGTAGCAAAAGACCGCATCAAAACGCGGCTTTTGCGTCGTCGCGCCGAGAATCAAGTCCTCTTACCCGCCGAACAGAAGATCACCCTTTTTGCGTTGGTGCGGGTAAGAGGCAATAAAGAAACGCCTTCGAGCTCGTTGCATACTTAACTCGTAAATGATCACTTAAATCCGAACTCGACAAAAGCCATGCATCGTCAAAACGATGCATGGCTTTTACGGTTCAAGTCCTCTTACTCAGGCCAAACAAACGGGATAATCTTGCGATCATCCCGTTTGTTTGGCCTGGGTATATAGCAGAGGACTTGAAGGGGGCGGCGCAATGAATGACAGCCTAAATGGCTGTCAGAACGCCGGATTGTCCGCTAAATTGACGCTGAGTACGATTGCATTTTGCAGCACAATCATAAAAAACAGGCGCCAAAAGGTGCGGTAAAAGTCTTTATCCTTTGTCAGAAGCATATATGCCCCCTGTGTAAGATGATTGGAAAGAATTCGACAATATTGTATCGTATTTCACAGAGTTTGTAAAGGGCAATATGAAGAGGAGAGAAGAAACGAAAACAAGACGGAATTTGCCACAAAAAACTTGTTTTTTTGTATATTTCGTCAGATTGCACAGACGAATTTTTGGGTATTTGTCTTGCAATTTGCTCGATTTTTTGTTACAATAAAACTAACTATAAGATGTAGTGATATTCTTTTTTTGTATAGATGTACTTTCTTTACGGATCAGTGAGGTGGATTATGACAAAAAATCGAAAAATCGAAACCTTCCAAGAAAAACATCAGAAGCACAGAAAAGGTCGCGTATGGCTGTGTGCCGTTCTTGCGGCAGTATTGCTGTGCTGTCTTTTGCCGCTTTTGGTGACCTACATACAGGACTCGCCCCGTCGGGAAAAGCTTGCCAAGCTCTCACAGTATGCGTATGGGTATGACGAAACAACCCTCATACTCAGAGATACCGACCGTGAGGAGGCAGAGGCATTTGCACAGCGGTTGGGTGCCTCTATGCGCACCAATCGAAAGGGCGATATTGCGTTTATCTCGCTGCCCAAGGGCATGACGGTGCGCGACGTCTACGAGGACGATGCCAATCTGGCTTATCTTTCACGTTTGGATGCAAACTATTACGTCAAGCTCAGCGATTTTAACGTGCAGGAGCCGAGCGCAGTCTTGGCAGGGCAGAGCGTACAGGATATTACCGGGGAGACCTATTACTCCCAACAAGGCTATTTGAAATATATTGGCTTGGGTGACGTGCAGGACCGTACGATGGGAGACGGTGTAACGGTTGCGATCATTGATACCGGTCTTGATTACGATCATCCCGAATTTACCGGCAAGATCAGCCCCTATTCCTACAATGCAAGCACCGATCAGATTGTAGCTGACAGTGCAAGCACCGCTGCGGGTGGTCAGGTGGTCTACGATTGGTCGATCATCGACGATGCGTATGGCCACGGAACGGCGGCTGCCGGTGTGATTGCCGCACAGCTTGACGGAGCCGGTATTGGCGGTATTGCTCCCGAGGCGGAGCTGTTGATCGTCAAGATGGAAACGGATGAAAACGGGTATAACAAGCTCGTGGATATTCTGATCGCTATGGAATATGTTGCATTGCAATCCGTGGACGTGGTGAATATGTCCTGGGGCTTGGTGGATGCCGAAGATCTGCTTACCCATTCCATTGAGCAACTGGAGGCACAGGGCATCGTTTGCGTAGCCGCTGCAGGAAACGAGGGCGTGACTACCCCCAATTATCCTGCCGCACATCCTACGGTTATCGGTGTAGGCGCGCTGGCACCGCACTCCTGGAGAATTGACAAGTATTCCAACAGAGGCGAGAACGTCGACGTTGTTGCGCCCGGCACGGTGTATACAACCGAAGTGGGCGGAGGATATGCAACTGTGGCAGGCACCTCCTTTGCAACCCCTGTTGTTACGGCGGCGGTTGCGCTGTATAAATCCCTGTATCAGGATGCCACACCCGCACAAGTCCGCGAGGCACTTTATACGTTCAGCAAGGATCTGGGAGATGCAGGATACGATGATACCTTTGGATACGGTGCGCTTAATATCTATGCATTTGTACAGGATACCACCCGTCCGATTGCTGACCAAACCGATTTCAAGGTTTCCACCGTATATGAAATGTATCGGGATCAGCTGCCCTTGGTCAGACACGATGCCATCGAGGTTTTTGCTACTGCTTTCAATGCGCAGATCAACCTGATCAGCCCTGTGAGCTATCCTGCGGAGCTGATGATCACAGGCACGGATTCCAAGGTGTTTGAGGACTATTTCGGCGACTACTTCAACGTCGGCGGTGGTGCATTCTATTACGAGGGCTTAAAAAATCCGGATGATTCTGCCGATGCCAACCTTTGGCGCGACGTGCTGGAATATACCTTTACCGTGCCCGCGGACGGAGAATATGAGCTGGTGTTCCTGGCTTGTGGGGATCTGACCGATGCAGATCGCGGATTCTCTTACAGCGTGGATGGTGGCAATATTTCGCAGATCAACTGCACCAAAACCAAGGGCGTTTTTGAAAACCGCGTGTATCAAACCACAGCAGAAGCCTTGGAGAAGACAAAAGAAAATGCCAATTCCGCCTCCTATATGCCCGCGTACTATTACGGGTTGAGCATTACGCTGAGTGCGGGAACGCATACGTTGCAGTTTTATCCCTTGCTGCAGGATGCGCAGGGAAATGCGCACCGGGGCGGCAATCACAATATGGAGCTGATCAGCTTTTACGTGCAGCCTTATCTGAGTGAAGATGCACTGGAAAGCTATGAGTATCCCTATAAGAGACCTGTCAAGCTGCCCGAAAGCACGGGGCTTGTGTTTGAAGTGTATAACGATGGCTCCTGCTCGGTATTGAGTATCGGTACTTATACGGGTAAGCGTCTCGTCATTCCGCAGTATGCACCTTCGGGGGATCCCGTTACCAGAATCGATGATAGGGCGTTTGCAAATTCCTCGATTATTTCGGTGGTGATTCCTGCGAGTGTGACCGAAATTGATGATGATGCGTTTAAAAAGTGTGAGAATCTGAGAAGTGTTACCTTTTTGCATGACGATGACGATACGATCACCTTTGGATCCGGTGCTTTTGAATCCTGTTCCAAACTTTTGTCGGTTGAGTTCAACATGAACGTGGAAGGACTGGGAAAGGGTACGTTTTACTGGTGTACGTCACTGGAGCGCGTTGTGCTTCCCGATAACGTGACGGATCTGGGCAGTGCGTTTCACTATTGCCTATCCTTGAAGGAAATCAATATTCCCAAGAGTGTCAAGCGAGTGAGCGGATTCTACGCTTGTAAATCGTTGGAAAGCATAGAAATTCCTGAGGGCGTTGAGGTGGTTGGCGATTTTGGCTTGTGCTCAAATCTGAAATCCATTGTGCTGCCCGACACCGTGACCACGATTGAAGCCAATGCCTTTGCTTTCTGCGACTCTCTGGAAGAGATCGTAATTCCCGACAGCGTCACGGTTATCGGAAAGGAGGCATTTGAATCCTGTGATTTGCTCCGTGAGATTCATATCCCGGATGGGGTGACCAGAATTGCTGAGGGCGTTTTCTGGAACTGTTCTTCTTTGCAGAAGATCATCATTCCCCAAGGCGTTACCATCATTGATGCCACCGCATTTCAATACTGTCATTCGCTGACCTCCTTGCGCTTGCCTGCAAGTATTCAGAAAATCGGGGAAAAAGCGCTGAGCGATTGCAAAAATCTGAAGGATATTTATATCGAATCCCCCAATGTGCTGCAAGGCTTGACCTCCGCGGATGCACAGGGCAATTTCTGCCCTATCGCGGTCAATATTCTGGTGCCAAAGAATCTGCAACTGACCGGTTCTTATGTGCTTGGCACGTTTACGTACGTAGAGGACGTTTGGGTAGACGGTAAAGAGTATATGTGCTTTAGCAATCATGCGCATACGTGGTCCGCATATCAGGTCGAGGCACAGACTTGTCTGACAGACGGATTTGACGGTTGGAAGTGCACGACCTGTCAGTTGACCAGCGGCAGCGTTGTTTCCTGCCATAACTGGAACGAAGTTGACATCGGACAAACGTGTGCCGTAGGACTTGTCTGTGCGGATTGTGGTGCCGTGTCACCTGTCGGCAGAACCAAGCATGAGTATCAGCTGACACAGACCTTTACGCACACCTGTACCGAAATGGGCAAGGAATGCTACGTTTGCACAAAGTGCTTGGCAGAGACTTGCCGATACACCACGCTTGCAAAAGGACACGCATGGTCCACTACGCACGTCTGTCCCGATTGCAGCACCGAGCTTGCTACCGAGATCGTATACGATGTTTCGATCAATCAGGACAGAACCATGCTGGCTACCATCTATACGCTCAGACCCTTGGGTGAGTATGCATTGGAGATTGTCGGTGTGGGTGAGATGAAGGATTATGGCTGGCATTTGTTGATTCCATGGTATGATTCCGAGTACCTTACCAAGATCAGCACGGCTGCGGTAGGAGAGGGCGTTGTCAGTCTCAGTCCCGCCACCTTTTACGGGCAAACGGCACTGACAGACGTCAGCCTGCCCGGCACCTTGAAAAAAGCGGGCTTGGATTGCTTTATGGGTTGCGATTCCTTGATAACTATCGCGCTTCCCGAAGGATTTGAGGAAATGGGCGCGGAAATGTTTGGTTGGTGTGACTCGCTGACCACCGTATATTTGCCGGACAGCCTTAAGGTGATCAGTCACGAGGCATTTATCGCATGCGGATCCCTGAATACGATACGTCTGCCCGACGGAACCGTTGAGATCTGCAGAGGCGCGTTCAAAAATTCGGGCTTGACCGAGATCACGTTGCCCGAGGCGCTTCAAACAGTAGGTCCCGGCGCATTCGAGGGCTGTGAATCTTTGAAGTCCGTGACCTTTTGTGGTGGCAATCCCACCTTGGAGGACAGTGTGTTTGCGGACTGCACGGCTCTGGAGAGCATCACCTTCCCGGGCAGTGTTTCGAGCATAGGTGAGGGAGCTTTTTGGGGCTGTACGGCTCTGCAAAGCATTCGACTTCCCGAGGGAATCACCGTTGTTTCGGGAAACATGTTTGCGGACTGCACCGCGCTTGAGAGCGTTGTTTTACCCACCACTGTGCTTACCATCGGGGAATCTGCTTTTTCCGGATGCAGCGCATTGGAAAACGTGCAGATCTCCTCTGCGTTGACAACGGTGGAAAAGCTCGCGTTTTACGCTTGTACCTTCTTGAAGAAGATCGAGCTTCCGCATAGTGTCACCTCAATCGGCGCCGCTGCCTTTTCAGGCTGCACAAGCCTTACGGAAATGAGAGTTCCCGTGGGGGTTACCACCATTGAAGCAAACACGTTTTCGGGATGCTCGTCGCTGACTTCTATCGTGCTTTCGGATGCTGTGAGCAGCATTGGGGAGAGAGCCTTTGATTCTTGTGTTGCGCTGCCAAGCATCGTTTTACCCGATGCCTTGAGCGAGCTGGGAACCAACGCATTCAACGGGTGTGTCGCATTGACAGAGATCAATATCCCGCCCATGCTGGATGACATAGTTCAAAATAAGCCGTTTAAGGGCTGTACGGCACTTGTAACGGTATATGTATACAATCCCGAGCTGATCAGAGTGATGGGTGGCTTTGGCAGCAGCATTCCGAGTGTGCTGAACGTGCTGCTGCCCACAGACACCCCCGAGATCGATTGTATAAAACTATCCGCTTATCCCAACGCCTGCACGTTGGTGCAGAACGGGCAATCCTTCCTGTGCCAAAGCAAATGCGAGCATACGTGGGAGAGCGGGGAACAGGCTGCTATCACTTGTCAGAGCGATGGCTTTGCGGGCAGTACGTGTACGAGCTGCGGCTTGTGGGACGGTCAGCGCATAAGCGCTCACAACTGGCAAAAGGTTGCAATCGGCACAACCTGCCAGGCTTACTTCGTATGTACGGATTGCGGTGCGCGCGATACGGCATACGTATCCGAGCATCAGTATGAATTGTTGGCAACGGTTGTACCGACTTGTGTAAGCTTCGGATACAGCACTTGCATTTGTAAGGAGTGCGGTGTGCTGCACAGAAAAGATCAGGCAGGTCCCTTGGGACATTCTTACACTTTAGAATTAGAGGTACTGGCTCCTACCTGTCGTGACGAGGGCTATACGCGTATGGGCTGTGAGAGATGTGACTCGACCAAACACATCAACGTCCTGCCCGCGCTGGGACACGCCTATACCGTACAAAAAGAGGTGGTTGCTCCTACTTGTACCAAGAACGGTTATACGCTTTACGGCTGTGCACGCTGTGACAGCACCTCCAAGCAGGATATCATATGGGCAAACGGTCACGCGTGGGACGGCTCGGATACCTGTCCTGCCTGTGGACAGGCGCACGTTGTTGCCGAGCAATGGAACGTCGCAGGACAAGAGGGAGATAGTATTACGGCAACGCTTTACTCGTTGGGGAATGCAAGCTCCTCGGGCAGAGCATACGCGCTGTGCATTGTCGGCGCAGGTCAACTGATTGACTGGACGAGTTACACCGCAGTGCCGTGGTACAATTACCGCAAGTATATCCAAGAGGTGACACTGGACGATAGGTTGACCTCTATCGGCAATTATGCCTTTTATGAATTTTCCAAGGTGAATCACCTGAATATGCCCTTGATGACAGAGAAAATCGGTGCATTCGCGTTCTATCGCTGTCAAGGCATTGCTACACAGGGATGGTCCGGAGAAAAGGTCAAGCAGATTGGCAGATATGCCTTTGCTTACAGTGATATTTGCGGAAAAATCATCATCACGGCAGAAAGCATAGGGGATAACGCGTTTGCGTACAGCAATATTGAGCAGGTAGACATGAGCGGTGCTTTGCAGATCACCAAGATCGAGTACGACACGTTCAACGCATGTGCCAACCTGACCGAGATCGTGCTGCCGCCTATGCTTGTCAGTATATATAACGATGCGTTTTACGCATGCTCTTCTCTGAAATACGTGATCATTCCCGCTACGGTGACCGACATCAGAAATCAGGCATTTGGGATGAGCCCTTCGCTGGTTGTTGGCTTTGCAGCAGACCGACTGCCTGCAAATCTGGATGATGCGTGGGGAACAGTCGGAATCAAGACGGTGCTGAACGTCAGCGAATTTGTGCTGCAGGATGACTTCCTGTTTGTAAAGCATCACAATTCGGACGTTACCTTGGTTGCTTACTACGGATCGGATAAGACCGTACAGGTTCCCGCAAGCATTGACGGCTTGACGGTGACGGCAATCGGTAAGAAGGCATTTTCGGGATGCAGCGCGTTGCGGGCAGTGATGCTGCCTGACACGGTCATTGAGATTGGGGAGCAGGCATTTTCCCTTTGTCCCAATGCTGTGCTTTGCTTTGCAGGAGCCCGTTTGCCGTCCAAGCTTGGCGCAGATTGGCGCGGGAATGCATCGTATTGCTTGGGTGCCGTTGGAGTGATTCTGGAAAACGAGCAGATTTATGCCATTACCAAGGATGGGAATGCTTTGCTTGCCGGATACTTTGGAGATGCGCCCCAGTATACGCTTGCACAAAGCGTAAACGGTTATAAGATCGTCGGCATCGGCTCTTATGCATTCCAAGATGCGGCGCCCCTTAAAGAAATTGTCCTTCACAGCGGTGTAACGTGTATTGCCGAATATGCGTTTTACGGGCAGGGAAATGCCCTGATCGGCTTTGCAGCACAAGTGCTTCCCGAAACTCTTGGTGCTTCTTGGAACGCGGGCGCGCGTTATTTTACGGGTGTGCGTGAGTTCGCTTTTGAAGAGGATGCTACGTTTGTGATCTATGCGGACAATACCGCAACCTTGCTTACCTATTTTGGCGGTGCTGCCTCTTACATTGTGCCTTCCGACATTTCAGGTGTGCCTGTCACCGAGATCGGCGAAAAAGCCTTTGCAGGCTGCACCGGCTTGACAGAGATCATATGGAATGATGCGCTTTGTAAGATTGGTGCGTATGCGTTTGATTCCTGCTACGGTCTGACCTCGCTGGTGCTGCCCGAGGGGCTGGTCACGATTGGAGATTACGCCTTTAGCAGCTGCTTGTATGTGACAAAGCTGATTTTGCCCGAATCCTTGTCCAGTGTCGGTGCAAATGCTTTCGACGGCTGTTCCCGCCTGGTCATGGTACAGATCTTGTCCCCGCAATATGCGTCAAGCCTGACCTCCAAGGATACATGGTTGACTTCATCCAATATAGATTGCGTGATGGTACCCAAGAGCGCACAGTCTTCTTATCTGGCATCTTGCTATTCTGTCAGCATAAATGTCGTGTATCCCGAAGGAGAATTCGTGGCATACAGCGACGTATCGCACACATGGGAGTCTGCTGTAATCGAGTCTGTTCCTTGCAAGCAGGCAGGCTTTACCGGCGAGATCTGTACGGTTTGCGGACTGATGAACGGTACGTTTACGGTTGCGCACAACTGGAGCTCACATGAGACCGAGCATGCTTGCACCACTAAGCAGATATGCGTGGATTGCGGTGCCGAGCAGTTGGTATTTGACCATACCTATCAGCAGACCGGTATCACACCTCCCACCTGTACGCAGCCCGGAGATACCCACAGCGCATGTATCTTTTGCGGACTGGAAAAAACCGAGCAGACACAGGCGGCACTCGGACACCAATACAGTGCTGCACTGACCTGTATCAGATGCGGGACTTCCGCAGAGGTCCTGCAATCCTACGACGTTTCCACCATGGTGGACGGCAGTGTAATGGTGTACATCTTTCAGCAGGGCGACGGGACGTACGAAATGCTGATTCGCGGTACGGGAGCGATGCGGGATTATACCAGCGGCTCGTCAGCTCCTTGGTATACCACTTACAGAAGTCAGGTGCAGCACCTGACGGTCTCGCAGGGAATCACCCATATCGGATCGTATGCGTTTTACAACTGCGCATTTGAGCAGATCGTTCTGCCAAGCAGTCTTTCGTCCATTGGCCGTTACGCGTTCCATAATTGTGATCTTTTGTCGGAAGTGATCCTTCCGGACGGACTTGTTGAGATTGGCAACAACGCATTCTATTCTTGTGATGCACTGGCTCGCCTGCGTATTCCTGCAAGCCTGACCACCGTTGGCAGTGCAGCATTCATGAATTGCTCAAATCTGAAAACGGTCTATGTATCTTCGGAAACGGTTGCAGGACTGTTGACCTCTACCACCACTGCCGGGTGGCTTTTGCAATCGGTGCAATCGGTTGCGATCGCCTCGGATATTACCAATATTCCCACGTACGTTCTCAATCAATATCCCAAGACCTGTACGGTATCCTATGGAGGAAATACGTATACGGTTTACAGTAAATGCGACCACAGCATGAGCCAAGTTTCCATAGATGCGATCACTTGCCTGACGGATGGCTTTGAGGGCTACGTATGTAGCTTGTGCGGCATTTACAACGGTCAAAGCAAGGATTGCCATCAGTGGCAAACACAGATATTTGAGGACGAGTGCTATCAGGCAATCATTTGCGTGAATTGCAAGCAGATCAAGCAAAAAACACCCAAGCACAGCTTTACGGTCAAGGAAAAGGTAGAAGCCACTTGTCTTGCGGGCGGTTATACGGTTTACCAATGCACAAAGTGCGGTGAGACCGAGCAAAAGGATCAAACCGCGCCGCTGGCACACGAGTATTCCGTTTTCGTTCAAACCATCGCACCCACTTGCACCGAGCAAGGATATACGCTTTATCAATGCGTGAGCTGTCAAACAACGCAAAAGACAGACTACACGCAAGCAACGGGGCATACCTATACAACTGTCCTCCAAACCATCGCACCCACCTGCACCGAGCAGGGATATACGCTTTATCAATGCGCGAGCTGTCAAACAACGCAAAAGACAGACTACACGCAAGCAACGGGGCATACCTATACAACTGTTATCCAAACCATCGCACCCACCTGTACCGAGCAAGGATACACGGTATACAGGTGTGCGGACTGCTCGGCATTGGTCGAGAAGGAGTTTGTTGCGGCAAAGGGTCACTCTTATGATGAAAGCAAAACCTGTACCGTGTGCGGACAGAAGATGGTAGGACTTAAGTCCTACGTCGCAGGAGAGCTTGTACAGGCGATTCTGTATGACATGGAATCCGGAGGCGGCTACGTTCTGGTGTTTAGCGGTCAAGGGGATATGTATTCCTTTGAAATCAGGCAAGCACCTTGGTACAGTGACCGTTTGAATATTAAAAAAGTAGTTGTGGAGCAGGGCGTGACTTCCATAGGTGCGTATGCATTCTATCGCTTTACCGATCTGACCGAGGTTGTTTTTGCGGACAGTGTGTGCAAAATCGAAGAATACGCGTTTGACACCTGTTTGTCACTTCCGGCAATTACGTTGCCGTATGCGGATTGCGAAATTGCTTCCAACGCCTTCAGAAGTTGTACCATGCTCAAAGAAGTTACCTTCCCTGAGCAAATCAGCCCCGACAAAATCAGTACGGGAGCATTCCAGAGCAGCTCTATGATCAGAACCCTTTATCTCGGTTCTGCCGAGCAGATTGCATTTTTGACAACCTCTTCGGCACTGGGCAATGCACTGCAGTATGCGCAAACCGTGGTAGTGGCTGCGGACGTGCAAAACCTTCCCTCGTACTTTGCTTCAATCTATTCGAAAACCGAGACTTTTACGTATAACGGAGAGAACCTGATCGCCTACAGTAGGCACGTGCATAGCTGGAGCGAGCATGCATGCATCAAGGAGCAGGTGCCTTGTGTCAGCGACGGAGAATACGTTATGATATGCATGACGTGTTACGTCAAGAAAACCTCGGTTGTTGCGGCACACAGAATTTATCAATATAAGGAAAAAGCGCCTACCTGCACGATGTCGGGATACCCTGCCTACGAAATTTGCTTTGATTGCAGCTATACTACGTATCAGGAGATCGCACCGCTGGGTCACAGCTATGGGGATTGGGAAATTATCTTCGCTCCGACATGTACGCGGTATGGCGAGCAGGTAAGAGTCTGCAGTACCTGTGCAAACAAGGAGTATCATTATCCTGAATCTTTGGATCACAACCCCGGAGTTGAGGCAACTTGTACCACAGCACAGACATGTACTATGTGTGGAACAACCATAAAAGATAAGCTTGGGCACACCGAAGTCATTGAAGCCGCTGTAGCACCGACTTGTTCCGAACCCGGTATGACCGAAGGCAAGCACTGTTCTGTATGTAGCGAAGTCCTCGTTGCACAGAAAGAGGTAGCTGCTCTGGGTCATACCGTAGTAGTTGATGCCTCTGTAGTACCGACTTGTTCCGAACCCGGTTTGACCGAAGGCAAGCACTGTTCCGTATGTAGCGAAGTTCTCGTTGCACAGAACGTTGTGGATGGTTTGGGTCAAAGTCGGAGGCCAAGCGGTCTTAGGAAGACAACATATTAGGACA
>JAZNBB010000008.1:0-6356 GCA_045586845.1 Eubacteriales bacterium | reverse complement strand
TGATGCGCTTGACGCAAAGATCCTTGCGCTCGCAGAACGCGAAAAACGCCCCCAACGAGGACAGCACGCTGTTGACGCTGGCGGTGGCGTATCTTTCCTGCAAATACGCCTTATAATCAAGCACGGTTTGCTTGGTGATCTCGCTCTCTTTCGCAAAATCGCAGAATGCGCGCAGGTCGCGCGTATATTTTTCAATCGTTGCAGGGGCTCTTTCCTGCTCTCTCAAGCTCTTTTCAAACGCAGTTAGGAACTCCGGTGTCACAACAAACATCATCCAATCTCCTTTTTTGGCATTATACCATAAAGGATTGCCCTTGTCGTTCCCCTGTATGCGGGGCATCGGAATCCGGAATGTGAAAGAGCGTCCGTGTGATGAACCTCATCCACCGCAACCGCGTCAGAAAACCGCTCCATGTATTCGCGATTTTCTTCCGCTGCGGTCCCCCTTCCCCAGCGTGGAAGGCTTATATAAGTTGTCCCCAACAAAGCATTGTACAAGACGGACACAAAAGCACCTTCCCTTAACGGACACCCTAACGGCATGGACGCGCGACAAAAGCCTTGCCCCGCTGGGGAAGGGGGACCGCAGCGGAGAGCGTTGAGGCACTTTTGCCGAGAACGTTCGACGCGGTTGCGGTGGATGAGGTTCATCACATGGACGCTCTTTCACGTCTTCTGTACATAAAAACAGCAGGAATCTGCTCGTATTTGAGCAAATTCCTGCTTTTTTACCGTTCAATTTTCAGCCAAAGACTTCTGCTTTCGTATTTTTAATTTCACCGCTAATTTATCAATCCGATGTCAAGCATCTCTTCCTTTGGTTTTACAACTTCTGCTGTCGACACCAGATCTTCATGACCATTCTGGTGGGCAACAGCCACGCCAAAAATCTTGCGCGTCTGATCGCGTGACCGCAGACCGAGACGTCGCGTCCGCGCTTCATGTCCTTGATGGCACGCGTGACCACCTGCTCGGCGGTATAATATCTTGCGTAATACTTAACCGTGTCATCTGTCACCGCTCTGTCAAAAAATTCGGTCTTGACCCAGCCGGGGCAAATTGCCATGACGCGAATACCTCTGCCCTTGAGTTCCACGTTCAGCGATCTCGAAAAGCTGAGCACGAACGCCTTGGTCGCACCGTACACGCCGATATACGGCACGGGCTGAAATGCCGATTGGCTGTCGATCTGGTAGATCTGACCGCCCTTTTTCATGTAAGGCAGCGTGATATACGTCATAGCCATCAGCGCACTTGCGTTGAGCGTGATCATCTGTTCCTGCTCCTCCAGCGCAATATCGGTAAACGCACCGAACTTGCCAAAGCCGCTGCCGTTGACCAGCACCGCAACGTCGGGTTTATGCTCAAGTAACAAATCCCGATACACGTTCAACGATTCTCTTTCGCACAAGTCCAATGCAATGGCTCTGACCTTGGCGCGCGTGTGCTTGCCGATCTCCAAGAGCCTGTCTTCCCGGCGTGCGATCAGCCACAGCTCGTCGAAGGTATCCTGCGCATCCAACTGCATAACGAACTCCTTGCCCATACCGGACGATGCACCCGTGATAACTGCTATCCTCATATTATCTCCTTACAAAATGATCTGCTCGGGCAGACCTCCAATATACTTAGGGTATCTCTCGCCTTCAACCAGAGGACGCAGATAAGCCAGGCATGCATCGGTAATACCGTTGTGCTCCGCATTGATATACGCATCAGGCACGCACTTGATCTTGTTTGCGATCTCGTGCACGTCCGCGCAGCCAATCTCGTATGCGTAGGGCGCATCCGAAATACGCTTATACAGCATCATCTTGCCACTCTCACCCTGCTCTGCCGCAAGTGCAGCCGCACGACCGATGGCAACAGACTCAGTAATATCGGTTGCGGATACCAAGTGGCCTGCGCAACGCTGGCACACATTGAGCTCAACCGAGCGCACCTTGCAACCAATACGATCACGCACGGCGTACTCCAGCGCCTTGCCTGTACCTGCGAGATACTGATGTCCGAACACATCCTTGACACCGCTTTGCGCGCCTGCGCCAACGTACGTACCGTCAGAGAAGCGAATGCCCTCGGAAACAGCCACGACCACGCCCGGGTGCTTTTCCAGTGCCTTTTGGGTGCTCTCGATAAACTCGTCCATGCAAAACGCCTTTTCGGGCAGGTAAACCAGATCCGGCTCCTCACCGTTTGCAAGTCTGCCAAGTGCTGCCGATGTCGTCAGCCAGCCGGCATCTCTACCCATGATCTCAACAATGGTAACCGCCTTGGTGGTGTATACCGCTGCGTCACGAATGATCTCGGATACGGTGGTTGCCACGTATTTTGCTGCCGAGCCAAAGCCGGGGGTATGATCGGTCCCCTCCAGATCATTGTCAATGGTTTTGGGCACACCCATGACGCGCATCTCATAGCCACACTCCGCCACGTAAGCGGATAGCTTGGAAACGGTGTCCATAGAGTCATTGCCGCCGATATAGAAGAAATAGCGAATGTCATACTTTTTGAAAATGGCAATCAGCCGATCATAAAATTCGGGATCGTCGGTATGTCTTGGCAGCTTTTTTCGGCAAGAGCCCAGTGCTGCTGCGGGGGTCAACTCCAACGCATCTAACTTGTCTGCATCCTTGGCAAATTCGCAAAGGTCGATCAATCTCTCTTGCATCAGGCCCTCAATGCCGTTGCGCATACCATACAGCGTTCCGATCGCGCCGCCGTTTTTATTGATCTCCAGCACGCCGCGAATCACCCCTGCCAGTGTTGCATTAATAGCCGCTGTCGGTCCGCCCGACTGCCCTACCACCGCGTTTCCATATAATTTAGTCATATATATCCCCCTTCTCTTGCAATAAACTATAATAAGTATATCATATCGCAGCGTGATTGTCAATGAAAAAGGCGGCGCAATACGAATTCACAATTTGTTTACATGGAAATTCGCACATCTCTGCACATTTTTACGTCTATATTGACAGAGGGTAATATATTTGCTATAATGAAGCTATTAAGAAAATGTTACAGGAGGATAAAGCAATGAAAAGAAAAATGATTCCGGTAAGCCTTTTGCTGATAAGCATGATTATGCTGGTATCCTGCGACAGCCTTTTACAGGTATTGCCCGCACCTATGACCGCAGGTCAGTTGGAACGCCGCGTCAATCGCAAAATGGACAACCTGCAAAGCTATCGCGTAGATGTTGAAATGAAGTACACCGTCTATGTGGGTGCGAACAAGGTGTCCGGTACTGCCGAAGGTGTTATGATCGAGGACCGTGGAGAGGATAAGAACGATTACTACTCCTACATGGAAATGACAAACGAAATCAAGAGTAACAGCACTTCGTTAAAGCTCAGAAATGTAGAAGCGTATATTGACGGAACCGCTTATTCCCTGTTCGGCGATGGCAAAATCACGCGAAGGCTGTATTCCGAAATGACACGTGAGGACTACAATGCTTACAGGCAGGGCGACAGCTTGATTGAAATGGATTTGGAAAATTGCGAAAATACCGCGATGGAAAAAACAGATCTTGGCTATCTGCTGAAATATTCGGACTACAGTGCAGAATCGGTAAAGGAATTCTCCGAGGCATCCGGCTTAGGAAAGGATGTGTTTGGCGAGAATCTCAAGGATCTGATGGTGACCATGGAGGTCAGCAAGGACTATCTCCCCACCAAGATCACGTTGGAACCGGTATTTGACGTTGAAGAGGACGCCTATTATCAGCCCAAGGTGACCATGGTCATGACATTTTCACAGTTCGGCGAAGCAGAGCGCATCACAAAGGGCTTTTCCACCAAGCAATACACTGAAATTGAGAGTCTGCTTTTACTCAAGGATCTGGAGCAGCTGATCGATGACCGTGCAGACGCAAAAAAAGGCGTCTTTACCTGCACCGCCTCGCAAACTGTGACCTTCCTGACGCAAACCGAAAAGCAAAATCAGACAAGCAAGGTCTCTTTTGAGCGCACCAAGGACGGGCTGATCTTCTCTGCGGACGTTTCTGGAGATTCAACGACAAGCTCGCATATTGAATACAGCAATGGCGAAAAGCGCACTGAGACCAATGGTAAGACCAATACGAGCAAAATGACCGAGGATGAGGCAAGAACGTTTATAGCAGAGCTGATCAATGACCCTGCAATGGGATACAACACCAATTATGCATCTCAGATCGAAAAGACGGATAACGGCTACCTTGTCACCATGGATGTTTCCAAGTACAGTGCCTTGGGTCAGAGCATCGCAAGCTCGGGGGCAAGCTTTGGGAACGGTAAACACACCATCGAATTCGTGCTGGACGGCAATGAACTGAAATCCATTCAAGTGAATTATAGCGGACAAGGCGCAGTTACGCTTGATTTCGGCTGGGATACCTCCATCTCAACGCTGCACTTCAGTGGCAACATTTCGGTAGAATTTGAATGATCACATATATATACCCTTCCCTATCCCGCAAGTCGCATTCCGCGATTTGCGGGATTTTTGTTCACAAAATAACCGTTGACAAAAAGCATGTGGCGGGTGTATAATGAAAATGGTATTTTAGGGGCGATTTTGCCCCATACTATAGCTGAAAGTGGGGTGATTCTCTTGCGTAACGAAAACGAACAGCTCGACAAGGAGCTGACGCAGCAAACCGAAAACGATCAACAAATAACACCCGCCCCACGACAGTGTAACGACGAGGACGCGCAAGAGAGAGCCGAACGCGAGCTGGACGAACAGCTTGAGCGCGAGGAGGAGGAGCAGGAGCGTGAGGTCGAGCAGGACGAGCAAGCCTGGGCTGAAGACGAAATGCCGGACTCCTACGAGGAGATCATTGAAGATACCTTTGAAAGCCTGGAGGATCTGCTTGACAACAAAAAATACGCTGATTTCGTACGTGAGCTGGAAAAGCTCAATCCGATCGACGCGGCGGATTTCTTTGAAAATCTGCCTCCCAAGCGTATTCCCGCCGTATTCCGTCTGCTCAAAAAGGACAGCGCAGCAGAGGTTTTTGCTGAGTTGGATGCCCCCTTGCAGGAGCGTATTATTTCAGCCATGACCGACCGAGAGATCTCGGTGATCGTGGAGGACTTGTTCCTGGATGACGCGGTTGATATGCTTTCCGAGATGCCTGCCAACATTGTTCGCCGCATCAAGAAAAACACTACGCCCGAAACGCGTGCACAGATCAACCGTCTGCTTGCCTACCCCGAGGACAGCGCGGGCAGCGTCATGACCTCTGAGTTTGTGGATCTGCGAAAGACTATGACCGTCTCTGAAGCTATCAAA
Organism: Eubacteriales bacterium; assembly: GCA_045586845.1. Taxonomy (GTDB): domain Bacteria; phylum Bacillota; class Clostridia; order Oscillospirales; family CAG-272; genus SVQP01. The sequence continues at coordinate 1,073 of JAZNBB010000008.1, read as the reverse complement.
CACATCAGACAGACGGGTATTGACAAGGAAACGGTATACACAGCTTATGTCATTGATGAGAGCCGAATCTTAGAGGGTATCGTATCCTTTAAGGATCTGCTTTTCTCAGCGCGCGACGCGTTGATTGGCGACATTATGGAGCCGAACATCATTTATGCAAATACGCTCGACGACCAGGAAACGGTTGCCGACATCATCGCAAAATACAATCTGCTTTCCCTGCCCATTGTGGACCGCGAATCCCGCCTTGTGGGTATCGTAACCGTCGACGACGCGCTGGACGTCATCGAAGAAGAAACCACCGAGGACATCGAAAAAATGGCAGCTATTTTGCCGACAGACAAGCCCTATATGCGTACAAGCGTATGGGAGAACTTCAAAAAGCGTATTCCGTGGTTGCTGCTTCTGATGTTGACTGCAACCTTTACAGGCACCATCATCACAATGCTGGAAGGAAAGATCGACGCGCTCGACTTCCCGCTTGTGCTGTCTCTTTCGGCGTTTATTCCCATGCTGATGAGTACGGGCGGTAACGCGGGCGGTCAATCGTCGGTCACAGTTATTCGTGCACTCTCGCTGGGTGAAATTGAGCCCAAGGACATTTTGCGCGTAGTATGGAAAGAGATCCGTATTGCTATGCTTTGCGGCGCGTGCGTGTTTGCAGCATGCTTTATTAAGACCTGGGCATATGATTGTAAGTTCAACACCGAACCGCAGTATCTCATGATTGCGGCAGCGGTAAGCGCGACCGTGTTTGTTGCTATCGTGTTAGCTAAGCTGATCGGTGCCATCTTGCCGATCGGGGCAAAAGTGATCAAGCTTGACCCTTCGGTCATGGCGTCGCCGTTTATTACCACTATTGTAGACACACTGACGCTGCTTGTCTATTTCCTGATCGTCATTTACCTGCTGGTGCCGCAGATGACGGCGTTGCTGTAATCCAAACGGGCGACCACCACCACACGGACGACCCACTCATGAAAAGTTTTAGCCCGCCTTTTTCAAAAGGCGGCGCGGTCAAGTCGGAGGCCAAGCGGTCTTAGGAAGACAACATATTAGGACAACTCCTTGGC
>JAZNBB010000007.1:0-1637 GCA_045586845.1 Eubacteriales bacterium | reverse complement strand
CTCTGCGAGAGTTACCATATTGTAGTCTCCCTCGATGGAGTGCTTGAGTGCCGATGCTGCAACTGCAAATTCAACAGCTGCTTGGCTGTTCTTGCCGTTCATCAAAGCGTAGATCAAGCCGCCGCCAAAGCTATCACCGCCACCAACACGGTCGATGATGTGGAGATTGTATTTCTTGGAGAAACAGTACTCGTCGTTAGCAACATTGTAAAGCATTGCCGACCAGCCGTTATCGAATGCGCTGTGGCTCTCACGAAGCGTAATTGCAACGTACTCGAAGTTGAACTTATCAGCCAGCTGCTTTGCAACAGACTTGTAGCCCTCGTGGTTGAGCTTACCGCCGTAAATATCGGTAGCTTCTGCCTCAATGCCGAATACGTCCTTTGCGTCCTCCTCGTTGGAGATGCAAACGTCAACGTATTGGCAAAGCTCGGTCATTGCCTCGCGTGCTTCTGCTCTTGTCCAGAGCTTGCCGCGGTAGTTGAGGTCGCAGGAGATCTTGACGCCCTTTGCCTTTGCAGCCTTGCAAGCCTCTTTGCAAATTTCTACAACGTTTGCGCCCAGAGCGGGAGTAATACCGGTGAAGTGGAACCATTCTGCGCCCTCGAAGATGGAATTCCAATCAAAATCTTGGCAGGTTGCCTTTGCAATGGCAGAATTTGCACGGTCGTAGATGCAAACGGAGCCGCGTTGAGATGCGCCCTTTTCGTTGAAGGAGATACCTACGCGATCGCCGCCGCGCGTGATCTTAGTGGTATCAACGCCGTATCTGCGCAGGCTGTTGACTGCTGCCTGACCGATTGCGTGGGTGGGAAGCTTGGTAACGTATGCAACGTCCATACCGTAGTTCGCAAGAGAAACCGCTACGTTTGCCTCGCCGCCACCAAAGGTGAACTCAACGTGGTCGCACTGTACAAATCTCTCATAGTTATAGGGCTGCAGGCGAAGCATCAGCTCGCCAAAGGTAATTACTTTGCTCATAATTTTATTCTCCTATATTCTTTCAATTATTTTACAAGGTGATATGCAAAACCGTTGATCTCATCTGCCAGATAGATGAACTTCATGTTGCCCTTATCGTCGTAAGTAGCGGTAGACATATCAAACTTGACACCGCGGCGAGAGAGGTGATATACGGCACGGTCTACGTTGTTGGTGGAGATTGCGATGTGACCGTGTGTGCCGGGGCCCTTTTCGTTCATCAGTTCAAGTGCGGAGCTGGAGAAAACAGACTTGGAGCCCGCGTTTGCGGGGAACGAGAAAGCATTTGCCAGCACTTGGGCAGCTTCGGTGGAAGTGGTGCCGCAGGGATTGATGCCAACGTGACGGAACTTGAGACCGAGCATAGTATCAACTGCCTCGCGAACGAGCTTTTCGATGCCTGCAAAGTCACCTGCAGCGATCATATCGGGATTTACCATCCAAGAACCGCCACAGCAAAGGATCTTCGGGTTAGCAAGGTAGTCGTTTACGTTGCCGGGGTTGATGCCGCCTGTGGGCATAAACTTAACGGCACCGTAGGGAGCGGACATTGCCTTGATCATATTCAGGCCGCCCGACTGCCCTGCGGGGAAGAATTTAACAACGTCAAGACCGAGGGTGAGCGCTTGCTCGATGCCGCTGGGATTGTTGATACC
>JAZNBB010000006.1:0-4600 GCA_045586845.1 Eubacteriales bacterium | reverse complement strand
AAAAGCCTTCCTCCGGGAGGAAGGTGGCACGCGAAGCGTGACGGAAGGAGCCCGCGTAACTTTGAAGTTTTGATATGTTTTATTGTCACGCATTCTCCCTCACCCGACTTCGTCGGGAGCTCCCTCCCGGAGGGAGCCTCAGGACTCGTGCAACCTTAGGGGTATGGGCATTGCCCGAAGCGTTTGTAATACAAATGCGAAACCGGCGATAAACAAAACAATAAATAAGAATTTGTGGAGGTATCAATATGTTAGTGTATTCCATTATTATGTTTCTGGTTGCAGCTCTGTTTACGGTATTAGGCATTGCAATTTACAAGGGTAAAACGGATTTAATTCACGATTACCACCAAACCAAAGTCACAGATAAATCAGCCTACGGAAAAGCCTTTGGAAAAGCAATGCTTGTTATCGCAATTATTATGCTACTCAGTGGCATTATAGGACTGTTTGAAAATTTGACCATTCTTGCCGTTGCTATACTTATCATAGGCTTGGTGATTGGTATAGGTTTTATTGTTGTAGTACAAAAAAAGTACAATAAGGGAGTATTCTAATTTCCAATTTATTGAATTGTTAGCCCTGACAGACTTAAAAACTGTCGGGGCTAATTATTTGTTTACTGCAGAGCAAAGCTGTAATATTGTAATTTATCCGCTAAGAACATCACGCATTACGTTCTCTGCCCTTTTTTGTCTCGGTAGGTATCATTTTTATTAAAATTCAAAATGATCCTTAAGCGTCTTTTTTACTTTTTGGATCAAATTCGGGAAAGTCAAACAAATAGTAGTCGCATTCGTCGCAACAACACGCAAAGCCTTGCTCTCCGTTGCCAAGACAAGCGGTAAGCTCTCCGGGCATAAGTTCTACGCCGGTAATATCTATTACTCTTTTTTGAATATTATTGCCCATATATCCCCCTTCAGCATATAAAAAAGGTGCGCAACCGAAGTCACGCACCGAAAACCGCAAACTCCGATTGCTGCTACACAAACCAAATTAGAATTAGGGTATTCACCATAACCATTTAGTAGAGCTTGCGATTTTTCCAAGTTCAAAATAGTTATGGCGAAAAAAGGTACAAATATCCCTATAGAGATAAAAATACCGCTAATTCTAATATTCAGTTTGTGTAGCATATCCATTATTTCACAAAAATCACAAAACATCAAGCTATATGGAGAAAAAATTTAATAATAAAAATACCTTCCGAAAAAAATGACACCGGGGACTGTCTCCCACAGGTGGACGTTCCCCCTTCGTGTCATCCTTGAACTATACGTTTGGTGCAATGTGTCATGCGCATCGGGGGTGCCCCGATCATTGATCGCCGCTTTGAATGCAAAACATCCGTGAATATTCCTCCACTTTTCCGTCAACAATTCTCCCGTACCCAAATATGATAATATGGAGGTTATTTATGACACTTTCACCCAAGGAAACGAGTTTGCTCAAGGATCTTGTCGGCGAGGAGCAGCTGTGCGTTGCCAAGTATCAGAAGTATGCAAATGAAGCCAAGACTCCCGAGCTCAAGGCGTTGCTTTCGGGCATTGCCACCACCGAGCAATCGCACCTTAAAACCTTGAACGACATGCAGAGCGGCACGGTAGGACAGGTGCCCGCACAGATCCCCGCGCCCGACAAATCCAACTGCTGCGCCGCGCAGTATGCAAGCACGCAGGACAAGGATGCCGACGCATTTTTGTGCAAGGACTTGCTTGCTACCGAAAAGCACGCATCCGCGCTTTACAACACCTGCGTGTTTGAGTTTGCCTACCCCGATGCCAGAAAAATGCTCAATCATATCCAAGCCGAGGAACAGCAGCACGGTGAGATGCTGTACTCTTATATGAATGCTAACGGAATGTACAACTAACTCGAAAAGTAATCCACCGTCCATCGGCGCACCTCGCCCTGCATGAGCATCAGCACCGCAAGGTTGATCAGGGTCATGGCGCCGATGGCGAGATCGGCTACCTGCCAAAGTGCTGTGGGCGCTGCAACCGTGCCCACAGCCGCGCCAAGCGAGAACACGCAGATAAAGCCGATGCGCACGCCCCTGCTCTGCGTCAGGTAAGACAGTGCCTCCAGCGCGTAATGCCCCCAGCACACCACGGTCGCAAAGCCGAAAAACAGCACGGCAGCACACAAAAAGTAACCCGACCAATCGCCAAGCACCTCGGTATAGGCGCGCACGGTCATCATAATCGAGTTGTCCCCGTACATTTGCACCTTGTCGTAGCTGACTAAAATAACCAGCGCGGTCATGCTGCACAGCACCAAGGTGTCCGCAAACACCTCAAAAATGCCCCAGAAGCCTTGTTTGGCGGGATGGTCGGTATCGGCACAGGCGTGCGCAATGGGGGCAGTACCGCAACCTGCTTCGTTGGAAACAAGCCCGCGCATGGCACCGTAGCGCAGAGCCCTTGCCACGGCAAAGCCGCCCACGCCGCCCAGTGCCGCACGCAGATCAAAGACTGCTGAGAAAATACTGCGCAATGCCGACGGGATGAGCGGCGCGCGCAGCATCAGCACCGCAAGGCTGAGAATCATAAAGCCGCCGGTCATGATAGGTACAAGCAGATCGGTTGCCTTCATAATGCGCGCAGAGCCGCCAAGCATGATGGCAAGCGTTGCCGCGCCAAGCACCACTCCCGTCAAGACAGGCGGAATGCCGCAGATGCCCTCAAACACGCCGCCAATGGCGTTTGTCTGTATCACGCAGCCCATGGATAGCCCATCCAGCACGCAAAGTACGGCAAAGGCGGCTGCCAAAACCTTGCCAAGCCCTGCGCATCCCAGTTTATGGAAGCAATCCGCGATATAATACATTGCACCGCCCCGGTGCTTGCCTGTGGCGTCGGTACGCCTGTGCGACACAGCAAGCACCACCTCGGCATATTTGAGCGCCATGGCGACAAAGGCACTGACCCACATCCAGAACACCGCGCCCGTGCCACCGTAAAAGATCGCAGACGCCACGCCCACAAGGTTACCAACACCCAGCGTCCCCGCCAGCGCAAGCGTCAAGGCACGCAGGGGCGAGGTGCCGTTACCCGACTTTTGCAGCATACCCCACAGCATTTTTTTCGGATGCACGGCGCAAGTCACACCTACCCGTAAAGTAAAAAACAGCCCGACCAGCACCAGCACACAAGGCACACCTATACCAAACAAATTGGCATTGATCCATTCTATCATGTCCTCACCTCTCATATGAAGCAATATATGCGGCGGTCGGGACGTTTTTGCTATAAAACAGTTTGTTAATTATATGTGAATTATGGCTTTAAGGGGTTGATATTTCCGTAATTTGGTGTACAATATGTACTGTGGTTTGGCACTCACAGCAAAAGAGTGCTAATTCGAGTATTTTCAACGTTGTATCATTTACACGGCAAATTTTTGTCTATGCATAAGGAGGAACACAAACTATGACTCTCAAACCCCTTTCCAACCGCGTTGTCATCAAATTCGTTGAAGCGGAAGAAAAGACCAAAACAGGCATTATTCTCACAGCATCCGCACAGGAAAAGCCTCAGATCGCAGAAGTCCTGGCAGTTGGCCCCGGCAAGCCTTCCGAAAACGGCGGCTTCAGTGCTATGACCGTCAAGGTCGGCGACAAGGTCATCGCAAGCAAGTATGCAGGCACCTCGGTCAAGCTGGACGGTGTCGAATACGTCATCGTTTCCGAGGACGATGTGCTGGCTGTTGTAGATTGATATTAACTAAAGGAGAACAAGACAAATGGCAAAGGATATTCTTTACGGCATTGAAGCAAGAAACGCGTTGGTTCGCGGCGTTGATAAGCTTGCAGACACAGTGAAGATCACGTTAGGCCCCAAGGGCAGAAACGTGGTGCTTGACAAGAAATACGGCTCTCCCCTGATCACCAACGACGGTGTGACCATCGCCAAGGAGATCGAGCTGGAGGATGCAGCCGAGAACATGGGCGCTTCCCTTGTGAAGGAGGTCGCTACCAAGACCAACGACGCAGCGGGTGACGGTACCACCACCGCGACGCTGTTGGCACAGGCTTTCGTACGCGAGGGCATGAAGAACGTGACCGCGGGTGCTAACCCCATGGTGCTGCGCAAGGGCATCAAGAAAGCAGTTGACGCAGCAGTTGACGCGCTGGCTGCAAGTGCAAAGAAGGTCAACGGCAAGGAAGATATCGCACGCGTCGGCACCATCTCCGCAGGTGACGAGGTCATCGGCGAGCTGATCGCAGATGCTATGGAAAAGGTCACCGCTGACGGCGTTATCACCATTGAGGAATCCAAGAGTGCCGAGACCTATTCCGAAGTGGTTGAGGGTATGCAGTTTGACCGCGGCTATCTCTCCCCCTACATGGTCACCGACACCGACAAGATGGAGGCTGTCATTGACGACGCCGCTATTCTGATCACCGATAAGAAGATCTCCAACATCCAGGAGATCCTGCCGCTGCTTGAGCAGATGCTGCAGTCCGGTCGCAAGCTGGTCATCATTGCAGAGGACGTTGAGGGTGAGGCTTTGACCACACTGGTACTCAACCAGCTGCGCGGTACGTTTACCTGCGTTGCAGTCAAGGCTCCCGGCTTTGGCGATCGCCGCAAGG
>JAZNBB010000005.1:0-4045 GCA_045586845.1 Eubacteriales bacterium | reverse complement strand
AAAAGTTGGAAGAATACATACATTACTACAACAATGAGAGAATTTCAATGAAATTAAAAGGAATGAGCCCAGTTCAATACCGAGCTCATTCGCAAATGATTTAATATTTAATTTTTGTCTAAACTTTTGGGTTCACTTCACTTCCGTGTTACTCTCTCTTCTGTTTTTTATTGCCGGTTTCGCATTTGTATTACAAATGCGCAGGGTCTTGCCCATACCCTTATTTTATTTCTCGGATAAGGACATCACCCATTGCGATTTGCGGTTTTTTTATTGACTTGATCAGCCCTGAGATGCCAGGTAATCGTCGTAGGTCCAGCTGCGGAAGTTGGTGGGCTCGTAAACCGCATCGGGATCGGTGTAGTCGATGAAGTAGATACCCTTGTAGGAGTTGTCGGTATCAACGAAATCGTCAATGTTGTCAACCCAGTTGTTGCCGTTGTAGAATACGCTTACAAACTTTCTGGGCATATCTGCGGTGTAGGCATCGGACAGGCAGTAGGAGAAGGTCATTTCAACGTTCTCAACGTGGCAGTTCACGAAGTTATCTACGCTGATACCGCCGGTAGCATCGTAGCCTATAAAGCCTGCAAGGTTGTGGAATGCGGTCATCTTGCCTTCCTTAACGGTGCAATCATAGAACTCCAGCGTGCCGCCGAAGTTGCCGCCGACAAAGCCTGCAACACGGAATGCGATCGCGTGTCCGCCTTCCTCGGGATTGGTGTTCTGGTAATCCATCCAGCCGTCAACGGTGAAGTTGGTGACGTGGCAGTTTTCAAAGGTCAGCCATGCAGCGCCGTATACGTTACCGACAAATACGCCAACGTGTCTTTCCCAAGCGGTGATGTTTGCGCCGTCAAAGGTCAGGTTACGGAAGGTCAGGTCATACTCGGCGTTCTGGATAAAGCCAAAGCCGTAGTTAAAGCCGTGAGCCGCATCCATATTGTGGTCATCGGTGCCTGCAATGGTCATGTTCTTGATGGTGTGGCCGTTGCCCTCGAAGGTAACGCAATCCAGGAATGCACCGTCAACGGGAACCCAGTTGTAGCCTGCAAGGTCGATATCAGCAGTGAAGTTGACGGTAACGTCCATGTAGTCGGTGCCATCTTCCATAATGCTGTTTGCCCAAGCGATCAGCTCCTCGGCAGTGCCGATGTTGATCGCACCCTCAACGGGAGCGCTGGAGTCCTTGGTGGTTTCCTCGGGAGTGGTCTCTTCAGGGGTGGTTTCTTCGGGAGTAGTATCCTCAGACTCGGTTTCGGTGGGAGCCTCGGTGGGAGTTTCGGTGGTCACTTCGGGATCATCGCCGCCCTTGTCGCATGCAAACATGGTTGCAGCCAGCGAAAGAACAAGCATCATAGCCAGAAGCATTGTGATAATTCTTTTCATGGTGTCCTCCGTTGATTAGTATTTGTTTCCATATCCTAATCATATCACACTCATACCGATTTGTCAACCGAAACTTGACAGATAAAATGAAATGTGCTATACTGAATTATCACAATTTTCACAATAAGGAGACTGCACATGAAGCCCATCAACAAATATATCGACCACACCAACCTCAAGCCCTTTGCCACCGAGGCGGATATCAGAAAGCTTTGCGCCGAGGCGGCCGAGCATCATTTTGCATCGGTTTGCGTCAACCCCGCGGACGTCGCTCTGGCACACAGCATCCTCAAGGACACCGACGTCATGACCTGCACGGTCATCGGCTTCCCTCTTGGCAAGAACGTGACCGCTATTAAGGTGGAGGAAACCAAGGCGGCTTACAGAGACGGATGTGACGAATTTGACATGGTCATCAACGTGGGCAAGCTCAAGGACAGAGATCTGGACTACGTTTGCGCTGACATCGCGGCTGTCGTAGCGGCGGCACAGGGCAAGACGGTCAAGGTCATTATCGAGACGGGACTTTTGACCGACGAGGAGATCGCGATCGCCACACAGCTTTCCTGCAAGGCCGGCGCGCACTTTGTCAAGACCTGCACGGGCGTCAACCCCGGTGCGGCAACGGTTGAGGCAATTGCCATTATGAAGGCCAACAAGACCGAGAACGTTTGCATCAAAGCCTCGGGTGGCGTCAAGACCTACGACGCGGCTCTGGCCATGATCGCGGCAGGTGCTGACAGAATCGGCACGTCCTCGGGCATCGCCATTGTTTCGGGCGGCGTTGGCACGAGCGATTATTGATACTCCTTGCAAAGGATAAAAGAGACCGGGTTCACAAGCCCGGCCTCTTTTTTCATGTTCTGATCGGGATTGACTTTCCCATATTTCTGTGATAAAATGGGAGCAAGGTCAAAACGACAAACACATCGCAAGGGAGTACGAAGCATGGGAAACAATCCTCACTACCTGGCACAAGCCGAAGATCACAAAATTCTGGACGAAAACGTATTCTACATTGAGAACGAATATATCAAATTCGGTATCAATACGGCACTTGGCGGCACAGTCACCTACCTTGCCGAGCATGGAAAGCGCAATTTGATCAACAGCGCAGACTGGGGCAGACAGGTACAGCTATCCTTCTATTCCGGTCCCGTACCCTTTCATCCGGAAGGAACCGAAATGGGAAAAAACTGGACGCATACCGGCTGGAACCCCATACAAACGGGAGATTGCTTCTTTAACCGCGCAAAGCTGATCGAGCATAAGGTCGAAGGAAACACGCTGTACGTCAAATGCATCCCGATGCAGTGGGCTCTCAATAACGTCCCCGGAGAATGCACGTTTGAGCTTTGGTATACGCTTGACGGCAAAACCGTGAACGTGACCGCCCGCCTCAATAATCATCGCTCCGACCGCACGCAGTACCGCGCTTGCGGGCAGGAGCTGCCCGCTGTTTATACCAATGGCGAATTCTACCGCATCGTCTCCTACGTGGGCGAGCAGCCCGGGACGGGCGGCGAGCTGACCGAGATCGTCAGCAAGCACACCGAGGGCAGAAGCTGGCCCTCCGAGTTTATGCTTTATCCCGAGAGCTGGGTCGCCCTGGTGGATGATCACGACTACGGTCTGGGCGTTTACAATCCTCATACCTGCGGTGCCGTCGGCGGCTTTGCAGGCGGCGTGGAGCGCATGGGCGTGGGCGGTGCCAAGGATTTTCAGACCGCAACCGTCAGTCCCACCACAAGTGTGATTCTCGATCATAATATCGTCTACACCTTCCATTACTCTCTGATCGTTGGCGACCTTGCCTCGATTCGCAAAACAGCGCTGGAGCTTGATGCCAAGGTCGATCACAGAAAATTTGATTTTTCGGAGGATCGCCAAAATTTCTATTACCTCAACACCACGGATAAGGGATTTGGCAACCAGGATTGCCTTGATTTCGATTTTGATCATGACGTATGGCTCTGCTCGCCCTTTATCTACGTTTCAAGGGGCGAGTGCAAAAAGATCCTACTGGACGCCGCGTTTGACGGCGGTGAGATAGAGGGAGTCGTGGGTGTCCGCGCTTACGGCGAAACCACAACGCCTGACCGCAAGGGCTCTCCTTGCTCGTGGGCTGAGGTTCCCTTCAAGCTGATCGGTGACGGCACAAGAAAAATGCATGAGATCGACGTCTCCGCCATCGAAAAGCCCTTCTTCCGTACCCACCTGATCTTCAAAACCAAAGGACACGCGAAAATCTATTCCTTGGAATTGCAATAAAAAAGGCCGCCGGGCTTTAGCGTGTTCTCCTCAACGGAGAACACGCTAAGTTATGATTGCCCTTGCGGGCAAGTTATGAGTTATGATTGGCTACGCCAAGTTATGAGCGACTACGTCGCGCTAAAGGGCGTGGGGCAATCATATCATAACGTTTGCGGCAGCAAACTCATAACGGCGAGTGAATTGCATCGCAATTGGCGAGCCTCATAACTCTAAACTGAGACCAAAAAAGAGAGAACAATTCGTGAAGTGAACCCAAAAGTTTAGACAAAAATTAAATATTAAATCATTTGCGAATGAGCTCGGTATTGAACTGGGCTCATTCCTTTTAATTTCATTGAAATTCTCTCATTGTTGTAGTAATGTATGTATTCTTCCAACTTTT
>JAZNBB010000004.1:0-4809 GCA_045586845.1 Eubacteriales bacterium | reverse complement strand
AATAGCTGTAATCTTTTCGGATGCCATGATAAATTACCTCCTGAATTGTGAGTGTTTTTAAAAATTTGTGTGTGATGCAGAGAATTAAGCTTCTGCGGGAGCTTCTGCAGCCTCTTCGCTGCCGCCGTTCTGCTTGTCGATGATCGCCTGCAGACCGTAAGCGAAGTTGTACAGAGGGGACTTGATGGAGCCCAGGAACTTTGCAATGAGGACTTCCTTGGAGGGAATCTCTGCGAGTGCGTTTACTGCTGCTGCGTCGATAACGCCGCCGTCAACGTAACCTGCGAGAATCTCGAAGGAGGGGATCTTCTCAGCGTATTCCTTGAGGATCTTTGCTGCGCAAACGGGATCGTTCTTGCTGATAGCGATAGCGGTCATGCCGTTCAGGTGCTCCTTAATAGCGCCGTAACCGACCTCGTCGCAAGCACGGCCGGTCAGAGTATTCTTCATAACCACGTACTTAACGCCTGCTTCACGAAGAGCCTTACGCATCTTGGTGTCGCTGTCAACGGTGATGCCCTGGTAGTTTACCACTACGCCTGCTACGGACTCTTTGATGTCAGCAGCCAGTTCAGCAACGATCGTTTTCTTTTGTTCGAGAATTGCATTGCTAGGCATTTTGTGTTTCACCTCCCAGTGAGAATGAGTAATAAAAAAATCTTTCTTCCGTCAAAGCATAGCTTCGCGCGAAGAAAGACTCACAGAGTGCGACCCAAGGTCGCCTATATGCGGTTGATCTCTCCTCGGCAGGGAAGCGTGGCTTTTACGGAAACCTGCTGTCTTTGGATACGTCCTTGTCGGACACCATGACATTATAGCACGCTTCCGCCGAGTTGTCAATAGTTTTTGCAAAAAAAGTTGAAAAATTTATTTGCTGTATGTTATGGGCAGTTATTCGTTCGAGTCGACCGATTTGTTCGCCTTGAGCACGCGCTCTGCCATACCGATCAATCTCTCACGCAGCCAGTAGGGGCTTATAATGCGAATGGGGGAGTCGAGAGCCATGATCACGCTAAGAAAACGCTCGACGTTGTGAAATTCACAAACGTAGCGGTTGCGTGATTCTTTGGAAATGATGAATGAGCGCAGCTCCAGTACCGAAAGCTTGTCCGGGATCTCGATCACAGCGGTATAAGGCATCTGCATCTGAATGACCGAGCTGTCTGCGGCAAACTCATCATTATTATATATACTGGATACGACGCCCATATAGGATTCGTCGTTGTCCGAGGTCAGCAGCACGGGGAGGGAGAAATCGGTGGTATAATAAAAGCCCTTGTGCTCGGCATCGTACTCAATGGGAGCACCCAGCTTCTTGCGTAAGAAATCCACATCGCGCTGTGCCTGGCGGTGGGATACGTTAAAGCGCTCCGCCAGACGCATGGCATTGGGATAGCTGTATTCAATTATTTTCTTGTGAAGCCATTGGATCCTGTTGTTGGCAGCCATCTTGTTGCTCCTTTCCTTGCGTTTGGTCGGGCTCTGCGGGAATATTGCAATGATTACAGAAGGTCAGCAGTCTGTACGCGATGTAAACTCCGTTGCATAAGCACAGCAGGGCAAAGCCGAGAACACGTGTGCCGTGCACTGCTTGGGTCGGCGCGGCAAGTACAGGGCAAGCACCGGCGAGTGCACAAGCGTTTGCAAACAGTGCAATGCAGGCGGTTGCGAGATATCTGCGCGGTTGCGCCCTATTCAGCATATAGCGCAGCTCGCTGATCAAAAACAGCATGGTGGCAATGAACGCCAACTGCAGAGCGATCTTGGCAGGGGCATTCATGTGATGGTCCGGCTCAAAATAGGTCAAGCCGCAAAGACCTGTCAAAAGAGCGATCGGTCCAAGTCCCATGATGACCGAGATGTTGACGGTGTTCGGCGCATTGATGGCGCGCAGGACATAATATACTACGCTCAGCACGACCCCCAGCGCTACGAGTAACGCGCATATGGCGGTTGCGTCAAACGCTTTTTCGCGCGCTAACAGGGCAGTGAGCTCGGCGGGACCGAAATATGTCAAGCCGAGTGATCCTGCGCCCAACGTTCCGATAATGGGGAATGCTGCGGCGATGCAGGGCTTTTTGCGCATAAAATTCTCAGTGGGAAGTGTATCCTTGGGAATCAGCACAAGTGCCGATGCAAACCAAAGAACGCAAACCGATGCTAATGCGTTAGCCAGCAGGGGAAGCGGATGCCCCTTGATAAAATAATCCGTACCGTCGCCTGCCAGGAGATAACTGAGCAGGTACAGCATAAATCCGATCGCGCTCAGGATCAGCGCGGTCGAACGAAAGACCTTGACTTTAGAGCCTTGAGAATTCATTGTATCAAAAACCCCGAGGGGAACCTCCGAAAACAAAATATACATATACATATTATATAGGACGATTGTGAATAAATTGTAACCAAATGCGAGAATTCGGCGATAAATTTTGCGCTTTTATCAATATGCACAAAAAAGAACGCGCCCGAGGAGCTTGCGCGGCAAAAAAAACAACCGAGCCACTTGCAAGTACGACGCAAAAAGGTCGTAAAACCCCAAAATGTCGCACAAAATAGTGCACAATGCACAAAAGCACGCTGAAAAATTCGTTAAAAATCGTCATGAAAAAATCCGAAAAACTCTTGCATTTTTGGAAGGGATGTTGTATAATGATAGGGCTTGATATGCGATGAAGCGAGAGGTTGCTTTGAGGGGACGCCCTCAAAGGTAATTTTCGCGGAGTATGTCCGAGAATCGGGCGAAGGTATGTCCCGGCAAAATACACGGTGCAACATGCGGCATAGTGTTGCTCCAAGGGTTTCAAATTACAAACGGTAGGTGGAGTTTGTTTTGCGCAGATGCTGATGCGCGGACAAAATCCTTTTTTATCGGGCGCAAAAAGAAACACACGGAGCGGTGTCAGGGATTCGCCCCACTTTAGCAAATCGTCGCTTCGGCGGCAAGGCTTCCATTTTATATATACGCGTGTATAACGCGGGTGGGAGTCCGGTCGAGGGAATGACGAAATCTTAAAAGGAGGCAAAAACAAATGGCAGTAAAGGAAAAGATCAGAGTTCGTCTGAAGAGCTACGACCACACCCTTATCGATACCGCGGCTGAGAAGATCGTCAAGGTCGCTAAGGATAACGGTTCCCAGGTTTCCGGTCCTATCCCGCTTCCCACTGAGAAGGAGATCATCACGATCCTCCGCGCAGTACACAAGTACAAGGATAGCCGTGAACAGTTCGAAATGCGCACTCACAAGAGACTGATCGATATTATGAAGCCGTCTGCAAAGACTGTTGACGCGCTGATGAACATCGAGCTCCCCGCAGGCGTTGAGATTGAGGTTAAGCTGTAAGGCTTATATCAAGCACCGCGATATCAAGACTTGCAAAACAAAGATAACAGCCGACGAAGAAAGAAACTTCGGCTCGGTAACTTTGTAAATCATGTCGGTCCAACCGCATCGGCGACCGACCAATAATTTACAGGAGGAAAGAAAATGAAAAAGGGTATTATCGGTAAGAAAATCGGTATGACTCAGGTATTCGACGAGAACGGAAACGTGACTCCCGTCACTCTCGTTGAATGCGGTCCGTGCGTAGTAGCACAGAAGAAAACCAAAGAGAATGACGGTTACGAAGCTATCCAGCTTGGTTTCAAGGATGCAAAGGAAAAGCACCTGACCAAGGCTGAGCAGGGTCATTTCAACAAGGCAGGCGTTGCCTACAAGAGATACCTCAAGGAATTCCGTCTGGCTGATTGCTCCGCTTACAACGTAGGCGACGTCATTACAGCCGATACCTTCGCCGCAGGCGAGAAGGTCGACGTAACAGGTATGACGAAGGGCCACGGTTACACCGGTGCGATCAAGAGATGGAACCAGCACAAGCTGCAGGCAACTCACGGCGTAGGTCCTATCCACCGCCAGTCCGGTTCTATGGGCGTTATCGACCCCGCAAGAATCTTCAAGAACAAGCACATGGCCGGCCAGTACGGTAATGAGCAGGTCACCGTTCTCAATCTCAAAGTAGTAAAGATCGATAGCGAAAGAAATCTGATCGCCATCAAGGGCGCTGTTCCCGGCGCTAAGGACGGCATCGTGTTCATTCGTGACTCGGTGAAAGCATAAGAAAAGGAGGAACTAAAGAATGCCGCAGGTAAAAGTATTTAACATGGCCGGCAGCGAAGTCGGCACGATGGATCTGTCCGAAGTTATTTTCGGTGCAGACGTTAACGGCGCAGTCCTCCATGCTGCAGTCAGAGCATATCTGCTCAACCAGAGACAGGGCACTCAGTCCACTCTGACCCGCACCGAGGTTTCCGGTGGCGGTAAGAAGCCCTGGAGACAGAAGGGCACCGGTCGCGCAAGACAGGGCTCTACCCGTTCTCCCCAGTGGACCCACGGTGGCGTAGCACTCGGCCCGAAGCCCAGAAGCTATCGCACCGGTATGAACAGAAAGACCAAGAGAATTGCACTGTACAGCGCGCTGTCCGCTAAGGTTGCTGAGGGTAACCTGATCGTGGTAGACGACATCAAGTGCGAGGGCTACAAGACCAAGACCATGGCTACCATGCTGCACAAGCTGGGCGCCGACACCAAGACCATCGTGGTTCTGCCCGAGGTTGATCAGAAGTCGGATCGATGCCATGTCCGTCTGTGAGCCAAGGAGTTGTCCTAATATGTTGTCTTCCTAAGAACCGCTTGGCCTCCGACTTTACCACGATCAGGTTACCCTCAGCAACCTTAGCGGACAGCGCGCTGTACAGTGCAATTCTCTTGGTCTTTCTGTTCATACCGGTGCGATAGCTTCTGGGCTTCGGGC
>JAZNBB010000003.1:0-1510 GCA_045586845.1 Eubacteriales bacterium | reverse complement strand
GCTGATCACCGCTGGGCTTGTATTCCGAAACAACTTCAAATTTAGGCACAGGAACACCCCCTTAGAAAAGTGCAATCGAACATCTGTTTTGGCCTATTGTAGCAAAACAAGCGTTCGATTGCAATCTTTTTATAAAGTATTATTTTAAAACCGCAGAAAAACGCCGGAATCGCGCATGGACACAAAATCGTCACAGGCAAATATCAAGTGATCGCGCAGATAGATCTCCATCTGCTCAAAGGCGTCCTTGGCCATTTTCGTAACCAAAATATCTTCCTTGGAGGCCGTGGCGATATTGCTGGTGTGGTTGTGAGCGAGGACAACCTGAGAGGCGTTGCAGGCAAGGGCAACTTCCATCATTTTGCGCAAACTCAATGTCGTGGAATCGACGTTGCCTTCGTCCAGCTGGCGGCATTGAATCACCTTGCTTTTGGCATCCATACAGAGGATCACGGCGATCTCGTTACGCTGGCCAAAAAATTCCGGTGCAAGATACTCGCCAATCCGCTCGGTGGTGTCAAGAATATCTCCCGCATGGCTGCGATCTGCCTGATAGCGTGCCCCCATTGCGGTAATCAGTTTGATCAGACAGGCAGAGTGTTCTCCGACGCCCTTTACCGCCATCAGCTGATCCATTGTGGCATTGAAGACGCCGGATAAAGAGC
The DNA here is from genome assembly GCA_045586845.1 of Eubacteriales bacterium. Lineage (GTDB taxonomy): Bacteria > Bacillota > Clostridia > Oscillospirales > CAG-272 > SVQP01. Next base: position 845 of record JAZNBB010000003.1, on the reverse strand, counting down.
CGAACGTATTGATCAGCCTGTGAGCCAGAGGATTGACATCGCCCTGCGGAATGGCATAAAACAGCAGAAGCTCAAGGGCCTTGTGATCGGCCATTCCGTTTAAGCCGCGGGCAATGAACTCTTCCTTCAGACGGGCACGGTGACCCCGGTGCGGATTATTTTCCGCCATACTCGGCAAGATAGGCCTCCATGCGCTCACGCATGGGGTCGTCAATATTGACTTTACCATCTACAGGATTGTTATGCAGGAAGGCAATGATCTCACGGATGGTCACGATGGGGCAGACCTTGATGCCGAAATCTTCACGCAGCTCATCCAGTGTGGTGCAATCCCGCGTTCCGCGCTCCATGCGGTCTGCGGAGACAAACAAATGGGTAACCTTCATATCGCCCAGTGCCTTGAACAGCTCCAAAGATTCACGCACTGCGGTGCCGGCCGTGACCACATCCTCGATAATGGCAACCCGGTCGCCGCTCTGGGGCTTGTAACCGATCATGGAACCGCCTTCGCCGTGATCCTTGGCTTCCTTGCGGTTGAAGCAGTAGGGCTTATCGATACCGTATTCACTAAACAGCGAGCATGCGGTTACAGTCGCAAGCGGAATGCCCTTATATGCAGGGCCAAAGAGAACGTCGAAATCCTCGCCTACATTGTTCTTTAAGCACTCAGCATAATATTTGCCGAGCTTTGCGAGAATATTTCATTTATGACCGAAGACGGAAGGTCATACAAAGCAGGGGCATCAAAAGAGGTCTTCTCCGAGCTTTGCGAGAGAAAAATAAAGCTTGTCGTCGCCGACCTCAAAGAGTTTTGCCACACCCTTTACAAAAGGGAGCTTTTCGCC
>JAZNBB010000002.1:0-106533 GCA_045586845.1 Eubacteriales bacterium | reverse complement strand
TGCGTGTTCACCGTAAACCTTATCGCAACCGTAGTCGCAATCGTGGTCCTTATCGGAGTCTTCGCAAGTACCGATTGCCACGGAGCATCCGTAGTCACAAGCATGATCCTTGTCGGCATCAGTGTGTTCCCCGTAAACCTTGTCGCAGCCATAGTCGCAATCGTGGTCCTTATCGGAGTCTTCGCAAGTACCGATTGTTACAGAACAACCGTAGTCACAAATGTGATCCTTATCGGCATCTGTGTGTTCACCGTAAACCTTATCGCAACCGTAGTCGCAATCGTGGTCCTTATCGGTATCTTCGCAAGTACCGATTGCTACGGAACATCCGTAGTCACAAGCATGATCCTTATCGGCATCTGCATGAGTACCCATTGCAGCCTCACACTCGTCACACTTGTGATCCTTATTGTCGTCGACACAAACGTCACCTTCTACTGCATCCTGGCAGTAATCGCAGGTGTGGTTCTTGTCGTTGCCGTCTGCGTGTTCACCGTAAACCTTATCGCAACCGTAGTCGCAATCGTGGTCCTTATCGGCATCTTCGCAGGTGCCGTAAGGCTTATCGCAGCCGTAATCGCAATCGTGGTCCTTATCGGCATCTTCGCAGGTGCCGTAAACCTTATCGCAACCGTAGTCGCAAGCGTGGTCCTTATCGGCATCTTCGCAGGTGCCGATTGCTTCGGAGCATCCGTAGTCACAAACATGATCCTTGTCGGCATCTGCATGAGTGCCCATTGCAGCCTTACAACCAACATAATCACATTCGTGATTCTTGTTATCGTCTACGCAGACAGAGGTGGCTGTATCACAGTCATCACAGTTATGATCTTTGTCAGCATCTGCGCATATACCGGTCATTGTCTGTTCGCAATAGTCGCACTCGTGCTTTCCGTCGATAACGGTATCCGCATGTGTTCCAAAATAATCGCGGCAGCCGCCATCGGTACCATCACCGTAATCGCAGTAGTGATTCTTGTTTTCGTCCGTGCATTCGCCAAAGCTCTTATTGCAACCGTAGTCGCAAGCATGGTCTCTGTTGGCGTCGACGCACTTATCCAGATTTACGTCAACATGGCAAACGTCGCAAATGTGATCGGTATCAGTATCCGTATGCTCCTTACAAGTGTAAGAAACTGCCACAGGTGAAAGTCCGGTCACGTTAAAGACCAGTTTGCCGTCTACAATTTGAACGTCGTTGCCGGTAATGACCTCGGTGTCGCCGGCGTTTTTATTATACGCATTGGCAGATACCATGTGTACGATAAAGAAATTGTACTTTTCGGGATTTGCAACGGGAGAATCCATGACAACAGTCAAGTTGCCGTCTTCGGGATAATGCGTCTCATCCGCCGCTACCCACTTATCTGCCTCAGTATCGTAGTATTGCAGCTGAACCTCGTATACCTTGATCTGGTTTTGCAGCTGGCTGATCTGCAAATCATCAGCAAAGGAATGATGATTTTCCAGCTCCTCCTTCACAGCGCTCTGCAGTGCAGCAGTGATCTTTTCGGGCGAATCAAACTTCTTTTCACCCGTTGCTTCATCAACGATCTCCTGCAGATCCTCGGTAACGTGATCTTGTGTCAACGGATGCAATGCTACCGCATATTCTCTGAACTGCGCCGTATACGTTGCATCTGCCTTAGCAGGAACGATCGTGCCCCAGCCATCGAAAATGTAAGTATAGTCATAGTCCTCGGTCACAAGATGGCTCTTGGTCGGAGTTTCACCCGTATACACGGGCGTAGTATCGAACGGAACATCCTGCAAAGTCAGCAGTGTCGTGTCGCCGTTTACAAACGTAATCGTAAACGTCTGGATCTTGCCGCACTCACAATAACCGTCGAGTGCGGAATAAGTATGTGCAACCGTTTCCTTGACAGCATCACAGCAAGCGTATTTCTTGGTATGCGTGCCGTCATCATTTACATCGTATTCGAAAGCGTTAGGCGTTGCATGGTTGCTTGCATTTTCCGCGAGTTCCTCGGTCTTGTTCTCCGAGTAAGCCGTGCCGTCAAGCGTCACCTTAGCCGTGTACACGGTCTCGCCCTTTGCAATACAAGTAGCGGGCGTGGTTACGGAGGTAATAGCACAGTTGCCTTCAAAGTCCTCATGACAAACCGTGCACTCCATGGTCGCAGTGCAGCTTGTATAGCCGGTCCAGGTGAACGTCACCGCGCCGTGGGTGTGCCCCGTTGCGGGAATATCATCAACGTCCTTGGTCTGGGTAGCTGCCCAAGCCTCGGTAAACGTTGCGGTGTAGGTGGTAGTTCCCACGGTGGTGCAGGTTGCGGGAGTCTTGACTGCGTCGGTGATACTCGCAGTTGCAGTTTCCTTATGACTGCATTCCGTACGCGTACATACACGTTCTGCAGTGCAGCTCTTACCGTTTTCCGCAAAGCTGTAGGTGACCTCACCCCAATCGTGCTCGCAAGCCAGCAGCTCTGCCTCGGTCGCATCCAACACAACGGTCAAATCATATACGCCGTCGCCGTTCCAGTCGATCTGGTACGCAACCATCTTGTCGGCATCCTGGGTCATGCCCCAGTACAGACAAGCGTAATTGTTGCCATCCTTAATGTTCTCCAGCACTCTGGTCTGGTTGTCGGGGCGCAGGATCGTGATCTTGCTCATATCCGTACCCACAGGCGCAGTCACCTTAAAGCCAAACCAGTTACTCCAAGCACCGTTGCCCGCTGCGGGCAGGAATGCAACTTCACCCGTATACTTGATGGTCACGGTGTTGCCGTCAACAGTCTTGTCGCCGGTCATTTCATCGACAATCTCAATGAACGCGCTAAAATTGTTCACGATTAAGCCACCGCAACTGTCGCAAGCAAAATTGTTGCCTGTATCCACGCAGCTCTCGGTTGTGGTGCTGAGCACAGTATTGCATACCGTACAGGTCACAGTCACGGTATGTGTCGTGGTGTCGTCAACGTGCGCATAGGTCGTGTTGGTTTGGTGCTGATGCGCCACGTACTTGCCGTCATCCAGCTTGAGTCCGTAGCCATCGGCGCAATACTCGCTGACGTCCTTGGAGAAGGTACCGCCGGTAATGGTCAGTCCTGCATCGGCAAACACGTCACAGGAATCATACTCACCGGTATAATCCTTTTCAGCAGTGCTGAAAGTACCGCCCGTGATCTCGGTGGTGCCGCCAAAGTTATTGACGCAGCTGTACTGACCTGTAAAGGTACCGCCCGTGATCTCGGTGGTGCCCCAGTTGCCGATCAGGTAGTCGTTGTTCTTGTCGGTGGCAACCTTGAACGTACCGTCGTTGACAGTCAGACTGCCGGTCACCCCAATGCCGTATAAGCCGTTAACAACGTAAGTGCCGCCGTTGATAGTCAGGTCGCCCTTGACGATCAAGCCGTAATTGCCGTCAACTTCAGGGATCACTAACGTAATGCCCTCAAGATTCCAAGTCACAGTGCCCTCAACGGTGGCTTTACCCAGCAGCACAATGGTCTGTCCGCTCTGTGCTTCCGCGATTGCATCGGCAAGTGTTTCATACTTATTCTCGCCGATCATCACCAAGGCAACCTTTTGCGTGCCCTGGGCTTCTTCGGTACGCATTTCCCTATCACATACAGAGCAGTAATAGGTCGTGTAGCCGTTTGCATCAAAAGTAGGCTGGGTGTAAATGGACTTGTTCGAATCATGCGCAGCGTAGCTGTCCTTAGCACTACAGCCATCGGTCGTACAAGCGTGCCAGTGGTGCGTGCCGTCCTTTTCCCAGGTGTTCGAGAAAGTATGCGCTTCAACAACGTACTTAGTGCCGTTATGCTTGACGTGCGAGTTCGCAACGGTGGTGGTCACGTTCAAGCCCGCGGGAGCCTGAATGATCGCATCCGCGGTATACAGGTTTGCAGTACCGTTCACAGTCACAGTTGCGCCCTGCTCCACGATGACCGTGCTCAAAATCTGCATGGTCTTGCCTGCGGGAATGACGAAGGTTGCGCCATTGCGAATGGTCATGGTCTGACCAACGCCGGTCCACCATTCGTCGGGAACAACGGTCAGCGTGCCGGAGATCAACTCAACGTCGCACAGCGAAGCGTTCGCAATATCGGTAACGCTGAGAATCATCACAGCATCGTCAGACTGATAGTAATCCGCGTTGGGGCCTACCATCCTGTAGCCCTCGGCAGTGATCAGCGTACCGCCGTTCATGCTCAGCTTGCCAAGCACAGTGCCGGTCAGCGTCTTGCCGTTAAAGTCAAGCGTATATGTGCCTGTTGAAAGAACTATGCCCTTGTTGATCTCCAGGTTTTCATCAAGCACCACGTTTGCCATCAACTCAATGAGGTAAGCGTCGTTTCCGCTGTTTGCATGTGCAATTGCTTCTGCAAGCGTTTGGAATCTCAGCGTGCCAACCTTGGCTACCGCAATCCGCATAGAGCCCGCTTCGGTGCGGGTATGCGTTTCACCACATCTGTTTTCACAGGTTGCAGTCTCGGTACCATCTGCATCAAAGGTAGCATTATTGTTACTTTCGTAATTGATAAAATTGTGCCCCGTTGCGGGAATTTCCTCGTAGGTCGTATAATCGCAATTGGTACAATGCTCATATGCATACCAACCGACCTCGGTACAGGTGGGTGCCTTTGCCCCTACCTGCGTCAAAGTGTGTCCGGTTGCAGCTATTTCCTGTGTTTCGGTTTTTTTACAATCCGAGCAAGTGCGTGTTTCCTCGCCCACGGTCGAACAGGTGGCATTTGTAGTGGTCTCCCACTCTCCCCATATGTGTTCCTTCACGGTCGAGTCGATCTTGCCGTCACACTCGGTGCAGACGTGCCAGTGATTGGTTGCGTCATGAGCCCATTCGTTTTTGGGGGTGTGTGCGCTCACGTCTGCCTCATTACAAACGTCGCAATTATGATTGCTATCGCCGGGTTGGTCTGAGCACACCTCAAGCACCGCACCACAACCGTAGTCACAAACGTGGTCGCCGTCGGTGTTGGAATCGGTGTGATCGCCGATCTTTTCGGAACAACCGTAGTCACAATTATGGTCTTTGTCTGTATCACCGTGCGTGCCTTGGTAAACTCCGCAGCTATAGTCACAGGTGTGATCCCTGCCAATGTCAGCGTGCTGACATACATATTCGCAAACCGTACAAGTACCTTGGTTCCAAGTATGACCCACTTTAGCGGTCTTCTCGGTGTTACAGCAAGAATGCATCAAGGTGTGTCCGTCTGCGTCCTTGGCGTAATAAGTGTCTTCACTTGCATGGTTAGACGGGTCGATTGCAACACTCTGGAAATCCTCGGTCTGTGCTTCAGCCCAAGTCTTTTCAGCATCGAACGTTGCAGTGTGCGATGCCCAACCCTTTTGGGTACAAGTAGGTGCGCGATTTGGATCGGGTGTCGTTGTAACGTTAGTGGAAACGGTTTGTTCATTATGCTCTGCGCTATTCGCACAAACGTGCGTTGCGGTGCATTGGGTACCATCTGCGTTCCACTCATAAGTCACGCTCCATGCGTGATTGTTGCTATTTGTGCCAAGATTCTCGGTTGTCGTGTCTGTGTATTCAGTTCCGTTCAACGTGATCTTAGCAGTATAGGTTTTCACGCCCGCAACAGTACAGGTGGCTGTGGTTGTGATCTCGTTGGTAACAGCACAATTGCCACTCAGGGTGTGCCCTGTAGTGCCCGCTGCACATACGCTACAGGTTATCGCAGCAGAACAAGTAAAGTCATTGTTCCAAGTAAATACTGCTTCGCCGTACGTGTGACCAAGAGCCTCAATATTGCCGGTCACCGTATGTGTTTGTGTTTGTGCCCATGTTTCGCTGAAAGTAGCGGTATACAGGGTGTCACCCGGTGTGATACAAGTAGCAGCATTGGCTACTGAAGAAGTAATTGTTGCAGTAGCGGTTTCTTTGTGGTTTGCATTGTGCTGACAAACACGCTGTGCCGTGCAAGTGCTGCCATCTGCAGCGAAATCGTACGTGGGAGCATTCCAGCTGTGCGCGTTTGCGTCAATTGCAATATCCTCGGTCCTTGTGTGCCCGGGGTTATGCGTACAGGTGTAAGTCATGCTACCCACTGCCGAACAAGTGGGAGCCTGGGTCTGCTCACCGGAATCCCATGCGTGCGCGTTTTCATTAATGGCAATATCCTGTACGTCCGTGGTCTGTGTCTGTGTAGCAGCCCAAGTTTCAGAGAACGTTGCCGTGTAGGTTGTCCAGCCCATTGCAGAGCAAGTCGCAGGGGTCTTAACAGTAGAAGAAATATTCGTTGTGGTTGCCGTGGTGGTTGCACTACAACCATCGCGGTTACACTTACCTGTCACCGTGCAGCTTGTCGTGTCGGTCCATACAGCCGAATCGGCAACAAGAACGTAATTATGCTCAAGGGCTGCAATATCCTCTACGTCCTTGGTCTGGGTAGTTGCCCAAGCCTTATCGAACGTTGCAGTATAAGTGGTCGTACCCTTTACGCCACAGGCTGCTGGGGTCTTAACTGCACTTGTGATGGTAGCAGTAGCGGTTTCTGTGTGGCTTCCGTCTCTTGTACAAGTACGGGTTGCTGTACAGCTGCTGCCATCATCCGCAAAATTGTAGGAAACCTCTCCCCATGCGTGACCAAGTGCTGCCTCCAGCTCTGCACCGCAATCGGTACAAGTCTGTGCCGTGGTACAGGTTGCTGCAGCGCCGGGGGTACAAGCAGTTCCCATCGCAACGTCACATACCGAGCAATTATGGTCGCCGTCACCGGCAACGTCGGTACAGTCTACCTTGGTATCGGTATAGGTACAACCATCAATGGTACAAACGTGGTAATGCTGTTTATTCACAGTCGTCCACGCATCATCCATCACGTGGTCGCCTTTTGTCGTTGTACTGGTAAACGTTGTCGTGCCATCTTGATCGCAACGGGAGCAATCATAATAGTACGTCTTATAGGTCTGGCAGTTCCCTGCATTGGCAACCGTGCAGACGCTCTCGTTTTGCTCGGTGAAATCGTGACCAAGAGCAGCTTGAATCGTGTAGCCGCAAACCGTACAGGTCTGTGCCGTGGTACAGGTTGCTACAGCGCCGGGGGTGTGTTCCCCATCTGCACAAACCCAAGAACCCTTCACTACCGCATTCAGAGGTTGAGTAAGAGGCGTTAAAGTAGTACTGGATGCAGATGTATAGAGCGAATACGTATAATCCTTTACGTTGTTCTCACTGCTTCCGGAGCCCGCAACGTAAGTTTTTCCGGATTGCATCGTAATCTCGCCGCCAACGATATTATACAGCTTTGCACTCAACGTGTACACAGTACGGCCCGTTACGGGGCCATCTACTAACCCCATAATTTTTGTTTGGTTAGGTGAACCCACGTTGACCGTTACTTGATTGGTGGCGGACGCTCCCATTACGACCTTGCCGCTGCCGTTCGTTTGTACGTAACCGCCAAAAACGCTATCAACCTGCAGCACGCCGTCCAAGATCAGATTTGCAGTACCATTGCCATTATAAGCCTTGATAACGTCGGTTGACGGATAATGGTAGTTATACCAGCTGGTAGTATCAACCGTAGCCGCAGGCCAAGCGTGGTCGCGGAATCCCGCAAGTACAGCTAGTCCCTTTTGCGCAGTCACCTGCAACGTAGCACCGGATGCCACGTAAACCGATGCACCGGGCAGGAGCTTAATCCCATTGGCTACGTTAAAGGTGCCGCTGTTAATCACAATATCATAATTGTAAGGGACGGGAAGATGGTCAGATTTGGTAGACAAATCGTAGTCCGTACCTGCTACGTTAATTACCAACGAGGCAGCACCTACCGATGCCGCTCCGTTAAAGACCAACTTTGTCTGTCCGACCCTATCGTATAGTCCCGTAGCATTATGCGCCGTATCACTAACCACCTTATATGCATCATAGGAAATATCTAAGGTGCCTCCCTCTCCTAACAAAATCAGCGAATCGGATGTTCCGATAACGTTCAGGCACGTCACGTTATGTCGCTCTTTTATGGTAATGAAGGCCGCACTTTGCGCAGTCGTATAAAGCGAAACATAGCCCTTCATCTTAGCACCATACGTCATATGAATATCAGATTGGATATTCAGCATGGCAAATCGGTTAAAGGGGAATGTGTCGTCCTCTTTTGCTGCTACAGCATACGGACCGCCGCGGTGATCCATCAGAATAAAGGGTTGATAGACGGTGCCCGTGCTCAGCACGTTCACATGGCCGCTGCCTAAGATATAACCGCAGCAAGAAAGAATACCGCCGACTTCTATGGTACCCTCCAGCTGCACATTGGCGTGCGCACCGGACGTGCCTGCGCAAATGCCGGCCGTACTGCTATGCCCCGCTGCAAGCTGACCACCTATCACAAATTTTGCACCTGAAGCCACATTCAAAATAGTGTCTCTTGGAATCGTTAAGGTATATGTAACGTCGACATTCGGTAAAAGTATCTTAGACGCTACTTTCTCATTCGGATGTGTTTGAGCAGATATCAAATTGGTGTTTGCATGCTCAAAAGTACTATTCCAACCACCTTCAATCGTTTGCGTTTTTGTACTAACCGTGTTCTGGTTTTTTGCATATGGAACAACAACTGTAACACCACTAGGAATGGTATACTCCCCCGAAGCCATTACGCCACTGTTCATTACAACGACTTGCTTTAAAGATGCAGATGAAGCGTATGCAGTCGCTTGAGCAAAATCACTATAAAGCTTTTCACTACCTGCTAAATACCATGCAACATCTGTTCCTTTAGCTGCAAACACTGCCTGAAGGTTAGTCAAACCGGCGGCAGGAAGCATTGTGTAGGACGTGTTGCTTGAATAGAACGTATTGCTTACAGCATCTCTCCAGCCAACAAATTCCGCACCCGAAGCAGGCGTTGCTACAAGAGCAGTACCTGTCGCGGCAATTGTCACAGTTGCGCCACTAGCTATTGGCACACCATTTACCGATACACTTCCCAACGACTCGGAATAATTCATTGGTACTGTAAAGTCAGGAACAATTTCAGTATATGAAAAATTACTGAGTATAAGCGTTGCGGTAGAGCTACCTAAAAAGCCACTCTTTGTGCAACTTATTGATAGGGAATATGTTCCCTCTGCTTCCAACGTAACGTCAACGCTTCCGTTTCTTGCTGCAGAACCGTTACCATTCACGCTAAAAGCATTGATATCACCTGAAGCAGAATAATCAAATGTAATTCGCGCCTTACTTGCACTGACATTAGTAACTGTTATACTGTTGGTTGTAACAGTCCTCCAACCAGATGCGGTCAAAGTAACAGTACCAGCATCCAACGTACCATTATTTTCCGTATCAGTTACGGTAACACATCCATCAATCGGGGAAACTGTTTTTGCCGCAGATACAGAGAACACCAGCAAAGATACCGCGATGGTCATTGCAACTATCGATGCTACTAAAATCAATATGTTTTTGTTTCGAGTAATCACTTTTCCCTCCATTACATCATATTGTTTTGTTCTTTGGGAAGATTCTCGAGAGTTCTCCCGCACTGGTCTACTTCAAAAAACAAATAGATTTAACTCATCAACTTTTCCATCAACTCAACGAGTTCAGGGTCTGCGAATCCATTAATCAATACAGCCGATGCCGCAGAAGGATCTTTGGTAGCTTCAGAAACAATACTCATTGCAGAAAGATACGCTTCTAATTCAATGTCAGCTGCATCTGTATCAACCCATTCTTTAAAGAGAGGATCACCCAACGCATTCCCCATTACCTTGAGAACATCGTTATCTCCTTCATCTGCCCCCTCAAAGACCTTATCTCCGTCCTTATCAAACTCATTACCTTGATAAGACAAATACAAAGCGTATATTGCAGAGGCTTCACCCAAAGTTTGACCGTCTCCTTTGCTTTGAATGTCATCTGTTGTTCCACCGTTCAACCATCCCAACACAGCATCCTTGGTAACTCCCTCAGAACATTCTGCTGCATATAAAGCAAGTGCATTGGAATAAATAGTAGGACCAGCTACACTAGGATCTTGACCATTTTCGTCTGCTAATGCAAATATTGCTTCATCCAGTTCATCCTCGCTTGCATTTTCAGGAAGGCCTAAGTATCGTCTAAATGCTTTTTGGAATTCAGCGCCGCCTTCAAGATTGGATCCAGCCCAAGAGGCTGCACCTGAAGTTTCACCAAGAAGAGTTCCTGCACCAAGTCCTCCCAAATTAGAGTTGACAAGAGAGTTCAATTTATCCTTAGAGATTGTAATTGAATTTCCTCTGTAATCCTCAGTAATAGTATTGGAACTTGTAACCACAAACTTACTACCATCAAACATAAGAGTCTTGTCAGAGATAAGATTAAGCTTTGCATTATCAGTATAAATCTGGTTAAAGAGGTCTGCAATTGCATCTTTCTTATCAGTGCCGGTAATGTTAATCGCAATTTTGCTGCCACTCTTCGCCAATTCGCCATTAGAATCAACATCAATCGTTGCTCTAACGTCTCTTTGGTCAACGCCTTCACTCAGACAAGCAGCGACCAAAGCATCAGTCAGCACATTCAGCAGTTCGTTATCAGCTGCCTCTTGCGCCTTAGGAATATAGATACTGACACCGATGACGGCGACGGCTGCGAGGATTGCCATAATAGCGATCACGACGATCAGCTCGACCAAAGAGAAGCCGGCGTTATTCTTGCCGACGCGTTGTACGGTTTCGCTGAAATACTTGCTGTGAGACTTGGAGCTCAGCAGCTTCTTAAAAAAGTTTTTCATAAGAGTTTTTTCCTTTCGGTTTGTATATGTATTTTTATTTTTACTTTTATTTTTTTTGCATTTTTGCTCTGTTTGGCGTTTTTTCGGTTGCGGACCGTCGGGGAGGTCTTTGCGGACCGTCGGGGACGTCGGTCCCTACGGAGAGACGCAGCCAATCTCGACCTTTTTCGCCAAATACCAACAGTACGACACCTTATGATTTCATCATAATTTTATCATGATTTACAACAATCGTCAACAGCTGTTCGTGGGCATATTGATGCATTTGGTGTGCCGCTATTTGTGCATATTGTTATATTTTGGAAGAAAAACCCCTCGGCGAGGGGGACTTTGGCGCGCGAGCGCGCAGACCGCAAGGTCTGCGAACAAAGGAGAGAGCCGACACGGCTGTGTCGGCTCTCTCCTTTGACATGCGCAAGCATGTGCATCGCTCGCGCGTCGGAAACGGTTTGGTATTGTTAAATTGCTTGTATTGTAAAAGTTTTTGCGGGGCGTGGGGTGCTTTTTTCAAAAAGCGCCCCACAAAAATCCTTCAAAAAAATCTCCACAAAACCCCTCACAAAAACCCTGCCTGAGCAATCATTCCGCAGTCTTGACCGTGAATTGAATGTGCTTCGCACCGCTGTCGATCAGCACGTATTCGTCGGTCCAGGAAGCGCCGCCCGTGACAAAGTTGCCCGGACCGCAAGCCCCTGCAATGGCGGGCAGCTGGTGAAGCGGACCGAACACGTTTTTGCGTGTTCCGACCACGCAAAGGTCAATGCTCTGCCCTGCCTTGACCGCCTCGGTCACGTCCGCCTCGTAGGGATCCCATCCGCAAACCTGCACACAGCCGTCCGCCGTGATCACCTTGAAGCAGCCACCCGTAAAAGCGGCGGAAAGCGTCACGCGATCACCCTCGTCAAGCGTCAATCCCTCGTACATTTCGGGCAAAATGCGGTAGGTCATGCTGCCTGTATAGAACGGCATGGCGTAATTTGCATAGCTGCCAAGCCCGATACTGTCGGGCGCGGCAACAAGCGTGCGCTTATTGATCTCGGACAGCTTGACACCAAAATCGCCGATCAGATAGAGTGCCTCTATATTGGTGGTGCGCATGAAGTTGACCTTGACGGTCACGGCGTTTCTGCCAAGTCGCAAAGCCCCGTTTGGCACGTACATCTTTTTGAAGCAATCATCCACCCAAAAGTCGTTGATATTCTTATTTTGCAAAGGATATCCGTTGATGGCGTAAGCGTTGGTCTCGGGTCTCTCGCCCGCTAAAATCACCTGCCCCTTTGGCATTTCCTCTATGTAAAACTCATATTCCAGCTCGATCTCGCCGTACTTCTGCTTGTGGTGCAGTTTGGCAAACCAGGGCTGCAGCATCTCGCCGCCGCGGCGTTCAATGCCAACCGCATCGCGCACCTGCGAATCGATGCGCAAGACCTCGGCAGCGTCGCTCCAAGCACCGTCTGCCCATCTCCAGCGGCAATAGTCCAGCACGCAGACGTTCTGCTCGTCCGGCACGGGCGCAAAGTCCGCCTCGGTGATCTCCAAGGTCTGCTTGACCGTATAGATCGGCTGCGTGGGCAGGTCTTCTTTCTCGGCTGTCAGCACAAAGCAACGCGTTCCTGCGGCATCCAGATCGAAGTCGACGTACACTATGCCGTTCTCGTATCTTGCCCTTGCAGCATAACGCTTTCCACTCTCGAGATCCCATTCCTCCACGCTTGTACCCTCGGGCGCTGCCAGCTGCAACGTCAAACCGCGGCGCGCGTTTTCGCGGTCGGTGTTGAGCACCACGGTTGCGGCACTCCCCTGTCCGTCTACGTCACGTCTGACCTGCACGAATACGGCACGCTCTGCCTTGCCGTCGGCATTTTTGATATCCACTAAGCACTGCGAGCCCGCGCGGACCGCAGCCAAGATCTCTTGCTCATCAAAGTCCACCTGTCGGCACTTTTCCGCCAGCTTTGCGGGCGCGTCGGACGCCACGGCATCCACGTACGCGGGTACGGCACCTGCGAAAACGACCTGCCCGCCCGCCTGTGCAAACGTCTTGAGAATTTCAAGCGTTGTGGGTCGGATTGTCAGCATATTCGCCACAAGCACAGTGCGGTAGGTCGCGCTGCCGATACGCAGCAGCACCTTGCCGTCCGCATCGGTATCCAGCAACCATTTATCGCGCATGATCTGCTCCTCGCCGTAGTCAAAATCCACATGATTTTCGGTCAGCATATGGAATAGTTGCGCATATCTCTGCTCATACGGTGCCACGTCCGGCGAGACATTGCTGATCCAATGCGCCCAACCCAGATATGCCTGACACCACAAAGATTCTATGGGGTTGAGAAGCAGCACGTCACAGTCGGCTTTGCCCGCCGCAAGCACCACTCCCATACGGGCAAAGTGATCCTCCACGGCGGCATACTCCCTGTACCAGGGCGACTGATGCAGGATCGATGCGGGATAATCTCGCTTGCTCTCCCCTTCCATGGTGTACCACGACAGATGCTGACAGCGCAGATTGATACCGAACAGTGCCTGCCAGTCGCCCACCGCCTTGTGTGACTTGAAATCAAACTGCCAGCCCGTACAGCCGTACAGCTCGGAAAGCAACCACTTTTTATCCAGCTGGCGTGCTGCACTGGCAAGTTGCTTGACGATCCAATAGCAGCGGTTATGCTCGGTCAGCACGTCCACGCCGGGACATCCCATATGCTCGTAAAAGCGCATAAGCGAGCCGTGCGGTACGGTCTGATTCATCAAGCTGTCTTCGTGCAGCACGTGACCCGTAAACGCAATGCCGTTGGCTTGGCACCATTGGTTGACGGGCATGGCGAAACGCTCAATAAACAGATTATCGGCAAGATCAATATAATGCAGCTTGACGGGGGCAACCTGCTTGCCCTCAAATCTGTAGAACAGTTCGGGGAGAATGGGGCGCGCGTCGTAGCCGTATCGCTTTTCAAATTCCTCGAAGATATCGTCGGTCCATGCGGTGGCACAAGAGATCACGCCGTCCTTTTCGTGCAGGTTATCAAAGCAATGCCCACGGTGGGGCTCATCGGTGAAAATACCCTTGATCGACTTGCCGAGGCGGTCGCCGCAACGGCGCTTGTACTCCTCGTGAGTCATGTCAATAAACTTGTATACCGCCTTATACGACATAGTATCGATATAAGTCGTACCGTTATAGTTGGAGTTGGGAGCATCGGGAACAACAGCAAAGCGCAATACTTTCCACACGCCGGGCTTGTCCTCCACCATGGGAGCAAGTCTGTCAATGGCTTGCTTTACAGCCTCCGCATTCGGTGAAACCTCTTCGTACGCCCACAAATTGATGCCGTCTACCTTTGCTGCGTAGAGCGCAATGCTTTGGTCATCCCACAAAAGCAGATCGGGATCCGATTCAAATACGTACAAAGACTTCATGCGGTACTGCTCGTCAACCGTGACCTTACCGCCCGCAGAGCCCGAGGGCCAGCGATCCTCGTCGTACAGCCATGCCTCCATGCCAAGCGCCTCGCCTGCATCTGCCACGGCGTTGATCAGATCGAACCACTCGTCCCCCAAATACTCGGTGATCAATCCCGCGCGGGAGTGCATGAAATATCCGCCAAGCCCCATTTGCTTCATAACCTCGACCTGTCTTGTCAGCTCCTGCTCGCGCAGCTCTCCGTTCCAGGACCAAAAGGGCTTTCCGCGCCATTGGGCGCCGGGAGAGGCAAACGTACCGTATAACTCTTTTTTACTCATGGTGCACCTCCGTGTACTTTGATAAATCCATTATACCAAAAAGAAATTTGCTTTGCAAGGGCTTGATAAAATAAAGCGTTTGCCACAAATCCGCACGCATGATTTTAGACAATTTGACAAATACTGAATGCAAGGCGCCAAAATGCCGCATAACATAATAACAGCATTTTTTGACGAAAGGAACGCACAGTATGCCAAAATATTTCGGAACGGACGGCTTTCGCGGTAAGGCGGGCGAGGGCTTGCGTGCAGATCACGCTTATAAGATCGGTCGCTTCTTGGGTTGGTACTACGGACAAGACGGACACAAGGCGCGCGTAGCGATCGGCAAGGACACCCGCCTTTCCTCGTACTGCTTGGAATACGCAGTTGCCGCGGGATTGACTGCCTCGGGTGCGGACGCGTATATGCTGCACGTTATCCCCACACCGGGCGTATCTTATGCGGTGCGACAAGGTGGCTTTGACGGCGGTGTGATGATCTCGGCAAGCCATAATCATTTTGCCGATAACGGCATCAAGCTGTTGGACGCGGGCGGCGAAAAGACTGATGACAACACACTTTTGCAGGTAGAGCAATATCTGGATGGCGTAATACCCGAATTGCCATATGCCACGGGAGAAAACGTGGGCAGGATCGTGGACTATGCTGCAGGAAGAAACCGCTATACGGGGTATCTGCTCTCTCTTGCCACCAAATCCTTCAAGCCTCTGAAGATCGGGCTTGACTGCGCCAACGGTGCATCTTGGATGCTTGCACCGGCCGTTTTTCGGGCACTCGGTGCAAAGGTCAATGTAATGGGTGATCAGCCCGGCGGCACTAACATCAACGACGGCTGCGGCTCCACGCACATAGAGCGCTTATGCTCATTTGTGTGTGATAATCGTTTAGATATTGGCTTTGCTTTTGACGGCGACGCAGACAGGTGTCTGGCGGTTGACGAGCGCGGAGAGGTAGTCAACGGTGATCACATTCTGTATATCTTTGCCAAGTGGCTGCATGAGCAGGGGGCTTTGGCACACAATACTGCTGTGGCGACCGTGATGTCTAATCTCGGTTTGTTCCGCGCGCTGGAGGCAGCAGGTATTAACTGCGAGATCACCCCCGTGGGCGACCGCTTTATCTGGGAGAGCATGGCGGCAAACGGCTACAGCGTAGGTGCGGAGCAATCGGGACACGTCATACTTTCCAAATACGCCACCACCGGCGATGGAATTCTCACCGCCATTATGTTGACTGAGGTGTTACTCAAAGAGAAATGCACACTCTCGCAACTGGCTTCCGACGTTAAAATGCTACCGCAACTGACGCGCAATCTGCACGTTGCTGACAAAACAAAGGTCATGCAAAACGCAGAGGTCGGAGCACTGGTCAAGCAGCTTTCGGAAAACGAGCTTGCCACGGGCCGCATCCTTTTACGGCAATCCGGCACAGAGCCCGTGGTGCGTGTAATGGTAGAAGCGGACACCGAGCAGGATTGCACGACCTATGCCGACATGGTCATTGAACGCATTAAGGAGCTTGGATTGCATGAATAATTCGCATTTTAATTTATTTTCCAACCATTTGTTTGATTTTTCGCATACAATAGCCGCGCCGCTACTGCAAAAAACGACTTATCCGTGGGAGGCGCTTCCCTTGCTTTCCGACTTTATTCGCACACTTGGTGCATCACTCACTCCAGCCGTTTATAGTGACTGCGGAGGAGGCGTGTATATTGCCAAGAACGCCAAGGTCGCGTCAAGTGCGCATATCGAAGGTCCCTGCATCGTATGCGCGGGTGCGGAAATCCGACACTGCGCCTTTGTGCGCGGCAGCGCAATCATTGGAGAGGGGGCGGTAGTGGGAAACTCAACCGAGCTGAAAAACTGCATTTTGTTCGATGCGGTACAGGTGCCGCATTACAACTACGTAGGTGACTCGATCCTTGGCTACAAAGCCCATCTCGGTGCGGGCGCGGTGACCAGCAACGTCAAAAGCGACAAGTCGCACGTGTATGTCAAGGGAGAAAACTATGACATTGACACGGGACGAAAAAAGGTGGGAGCGATGATCGGTGACGGCGTGGAGGTGGGGTGCGGAGCTGTGCTCTGCCCCGGTACAGTGATCGGAAAAGGCAGTACAATCTATCCCTTAGTGCGTGTGCGCGGTGTCATCCCCGAGCGTTGCATCGTCAAAAACGAGCGAGAAGTCGTGTCTAAAAGATAGACTATTGACAAGTGTTTCCGTATATGATATAATTAAATATAATTAAATGTGTATATACGGAAAGGAGATCTTGTGCAATGAACAAGAATCTTATACGCACGATATGTATTGCGTTTGTTCTGACGCTTTGCCTGCCCATGGCGGCATGTGATATAGAATTTGGCGGTTTGGTCGGAGAGCTGCTTGCGAATATTGAAACAGCCCAAGGAGATATACCGTTAGATGAGTGGCAAAGCAATTACGGCGTGGAAGATATCCCCCCCGAAATAATTGAGACCACATTTGATCCCGGTTGGGTGGATGATTACTTCACGGATCCCCCCATCGATCCTGAGGTCAATACCGAGAACGAGACGGAGATCGAGTGGTTCCCCGAATATACCGAAATTCCCGACACCACGGAGCAGCCCGAGGTGCTGCCTCCCGAGCCCGTCCCTGTCATAGCTGCATTCAGCTGGGACCTCTTGACCAAGTCGGACTGCAACGGTAAGTATTACGAGGAGATTTTCGCCGACGGACTTGCCTATATGGCATGGGCAGACAACGCGGTTGCCAACATCGGGCTGATCGACGTTGCTTTGCACGTATGGGGCTGGGTCAGCTTCTATACCGAGGTAGAAGGTACCGTTGGATACTCGATCGACGGAAATACCACTGTTTATAGCGAAAACTTCACTGACACTGCCGAGCAAGGTGTACAAGATCACATACATTACAACATTCCGGGTGCTCAAAGTGCTTGCAGAATGGATTTCGACATTCCTGTACATGAACTTTCTGCCGGTGAGCACACCGTGCGGCTGATCGCCAAGGATCCTGACGGCAATGAGGAAGTTATCAAGGAATTCACGCTCATGAAGGAATTGCCCTTTATCGAAAAAACCGACGCTGCCTCTGCCTTTCTGCACTGGTCCTTCGACAGCTTCTACGTAAACGATGAACTGTATTTTGAAATGGACGGCATGGCTGAAGAAAAGCTGAACGCACAGGATGATCTCGTATATTTTGCGCCCGACCAAACGCCTGATCAAATCTCGTTCTGGGGCTGGACCTCTTTTGAGTGCAAGACCGAAAGCTTTGGCTACTATGTGGTTAACAAGTCTTATGAGATCGTTTACAGCGACGAATTTTTGGTGGAACGCCCGGACGTTGTGAATGCAGGACTTAAAAACGGCGTAGGGTTCAGGATCGATGTACCGATCGCCGAACTTGAAGTCGGTAACAGATACCGTATCGGCATCGTTGAAAAACTGGAAACCGGTACGGTCGTCAAGCTGTACGAGCTCACGCTCGAAATTTGACAGGCTCCCACTAACACTCTGTCTCTAAAAAAGCACAGGAGGATTACACATGAAAAAGCTTCTTATACGCGCACTTTGTATAGCATTTGTTCTCTCCTTGAGCTTTCCTATGGTCGCGTGCGACATGGAACTTGGCGGCTTGGTCGGAGAGTTGCTTGCGGATATTAATAACAAACCGGGTGACACACCGTTAGAGGAATGGCAAAGCGACTACCTCGTGGAAGATATCCTGCCCGATATTCAGACTGCGGTTGATTCTTACTGGGAGGATCACACCTATCCTCAAACAGAACCCCCTTATACGGAAACCGTACCCGAAATCGAAACAGGTTGGGATACCCCTTACACGACCGAACCGCCGGTGCAGAAGATACCGTCTATCGTCATGTATACGTTTGACGAATGTGAAGCTTGGAGCGGAGACGATAGGGTGCTGCAATTCTTTGCCCCCGGGCTGTCAGCTGACTGGAACGGTAGTGCAATTGTTGACGACTACACAGTGGAATATATCAGGGTAAGAGGCTGGGTAGCTTATGGCTCGGAAACCCTCGGACAGGTCGGATATCAGATCAACGAGCAAGAGCCCGTATATGACGACGGCTTTTTGGCACAAGCCGAGGAAGCTCTGCTTATGCATTCCCAAGCCATTGGCGCAGGCTCGGTTACCAGATTCAATGTCATGATCCCTGTAAGGGACCTTGTGGGCAACCACACCCTGCGTGTGGTCATGCGAGCTGAAGACGGAACTGAGGAGGTATTTACCAAGATCGTCATGGATAAGGCATACGATCCGGAGCGCCCCTACTATATGGCAGATGCAGAGTATCTTGCCGAAATGGCGCAATCAGACTCATCTCATGAAATATCTGCCGTAACGTTTCAGCCCTCCGATTCAAACGGCGGATCAGTTATGCTGACGCAGGAAAGCGGAGATTACGTATTCGGAGACCCCTACTTTTCCGTATTTCCCGACTATGGCAGACCTGTCACAACAGGTGCGCGCTATCTTGTGATCAAATGCAGGATCCATTCGAAAGAAGACCCCATCTCGGGGGCTATCTTTGCAGGCTCCGGCAGAGGTCCTACGGGCAATGGAGATATGTATGCGTTTGATTACGAAAGCGCAGGAGACTGGGAACTGGTCATGATTGACCTTGAAGAACTCGCCGCAATCAACAGTGACTATGATCTGTCGTATCTGCGCTTTGATATATTCAATTATCCTGCTTTGCAGGGAGAACAGGTGTGCGAGATCGGCTATATTGCTACGTTTGCATCGATCGAAGCTGCACAACAGTACGATGCAGAGCACCCTTATACGTAAGGAAACCATAAAAACAGCAAGCTCAATATTGGGTTTGCTGCTTTTTTACGTGCGGTAAATATTGACAGATCAGTTTTCATATGCTATAATGTATTCTGTATAGATGTCTTTCACACAATAAATATACGAAAGGAGTTCTTTAACAATGAAAAAGAACCTTTTGCGCGCCCTTTGTTTTGCGTTTGTTCTGACGCTATGCATACCTATGGTTGCCTGCGACATGCAGTTCGGAGGGTTGGTTGGAGAATTGCTTGAAAACATGACTCTTCCTGCACAGGATGAATTGCTTGAGGAGTGGTCAAGCGATCTTTATAATAATGTAGAGGATATTCTCCCCGAAATTCAGACTGCAATCGGTACCGGTTGGGATGATTACTACACCGAGATTGATACCATGTACCCTCCCGACGAGATACCCGATTACACAGATTATCCCGAAACCACCGAACCTTTCTATGACGAAATTACCACCGAGCCTCCTATAGTGATTGACCCTGTTACCACCTTCATAGCCTTCGATGAATGCGCCCCTGTGATTGGCAATCAGGATGGTGATTTGTTCTTTACCCCCGGTCAGAGTGCTACCTGGAATAATGTTGCAACCGTCAAGGACTACAACGTTGAGTTCATCAGAGTTTGGGGTTGGGTAAGCTTCTTCTCCGAAAAGATTGGCGAATTCGGCTATCAGATCGACGACAACGATCCCGTTTACGACTCTGCTTTTGCTTGGGAAACCGAACAGCCCGTCATTGACGCTTCTTTGGCTATGGGCGGCAAGACCGGCTCCAGAATGAAGATCATGGTCCCCGTAAGAGATCTTTCGGGTGAGCACACCGTCAAGGCACTCGTAAAGGATGCTGCCGGTACCGTTGAAGTGATTACCGAATTCACTCTCAACAAAGCGGTTGATCCCAACGCACCGGTCTTCTTTGTTCCCGCAGCGGATATGGCATCATCCATACCGGGTTCCCCCGACATAGTGGACGCCGTTTTGAGCAATGATCGATCCTATGTCACCGTTACCACGGGACAGGTGGGCGACCCCTATTATCAGATGCCCATGATCAACAAAAACAAGGGCTACGTTGCAAAATACGTTGTTATCAAGTACAGAACTCTGTCCGATACCATCAGAGGAGAATCGTTCATAGGCTCGGGAGCAGGGCCTTGCGGTCAGGGCGACCACATTCCGTATGAAATGATAAACGACGGAAGATGGCACTTGGCAATACTCGATCTCTCTCAAGCACCTGCTATCGTCGACGGTGCGATCAATTATCTGCGGTTAGACTTCTTCGCAGGCGGTCAGGACAATGTCATCGATCTTGCCTACGTCGCAGCCTTCAACTCCGAGCAAGCAGCAATTGATTACGATGCTAAATTAGATTACATTTACCCCGATATCTATAACGTTCCTCAGGAATTGTGGACCGTTTCGGGTCATTTTCAGGGTGTTTATTCTATTGCAGGTAACACCGGAAATGAGGCGATACTCTATGCCGCAGGCATAGAGTCCGGTGCGCTGTTACATCAAGGATATATCGGCGTTGGGGAGCTTGACCTGTCCAAATACAGCAAAGCCATTATATATTACGGTAATGACAGTTCTCAAGTCACCATCGATAACTACAAAAACAATGAGAACAACCGTATCATGCTCTGCAAAGAGGACCAAGCCATGACCTTCTCCCCCACGCCGGACAATGTCATTGCGGGTTCCACCTACATGCCAAAGGGTTGGCAGCTCGTTGCCATTGAGATAGATCTGACCGATGTGGATTATTCAGGTCCGGTTTACATAACCTACGATACCCTTCCCGGCAATATCATGGCGGTCGGAAAAATCGAGTTCGTCTATAACAATTAAGCGATCACAAACGTAAAACAGGCTCTCGCCATAGCGAGAGCCTGTTTTACGTTTATTTGGTTAATCACCTTTGACCGTAATCACACGGCAATCGCCCGTGTATGCGGTGGAGGTGATATACTGCATCACACCGTTGGGCAGCGCATCCTCATGGTTGAAATGCACGTGACCGGCAAATACGGCAACAACGGGAGAATTTGCATCCTCAGCCACCGCATGGTAAAAGCGCTGCACGTCGGGACTCCAGGCACACACCCCCGTGTCTCCGCCCATACCCAGATCCTTGCCCCAGACCTTGGTGCAATCGGCAACCATGCTATCCACGTGCAGCGGCACGTGCAGCATCAAAATGATGGGTTTGCCCTTTTCGCAAAGTGCCAAGAACTTATCCACCGTTTGCGCGGTGACCGAATCGGTGCTGTTATCCACCGAAACGACTAAAAATTCGTCATATTCCACGTACTTGACGTACGGATCATCCGCAGGCTCACCCGCAGAGAGGGCGTTGAGTTTGGGAATATAGGTCGCTGCGGCACCCGCAGACAGATAATCGTCGGCATAGCACCAGTCATGGTTTCCAAGCGAGAACAACGTAGGGGCACTTACCGCTTCAATGTTCTGCTGCATAAGAGAGAGGTTAAACTCGGACGGGAAATCGATGATGTCGCCCGTCAGCATCAGCAGATCGGCATTGATTTCGTTTGCATAACCGAACATATACGGCATACGCTCTTCGGACAGCATGAATCCATCGGTAAAAGCATTACGGCGACCTGCGATATAGTTACGGCGCTCACCGCTCATTGCCTTGGCTTCCTCAGTCGAATAGGCACTTGAATGCAGGTCAGTTACCTGTAAGAGGGTATATTCTTTGGCAAGCCCCGGGATAGTTACAGTCGTTCCCGTCGGCTTGACCAGCTCACCTCCCGCAATTTGCAGCACCTCTGCCTTGGTAGATGCAAGCGCGATCGACTTGAGATAGACCGTCTCACCTGCCTCTTGAGTATCTGCAAAATCAACGCGTACCTCAGTCAGCACCGCGCCCTCCTTCTCGGTTTTTGAAAACGGCACGATAACCGTCTGCCAATCCCTTGCATTCATATTATAGGTTGCAGTGCCCTTGCACTTTGTACTTGTACCGTCCACTTCTGTAGAGATCGTCACAGCAAATTCACTTGCCGAAACGTTCTCGGTCTTCAGCGTCACAACTGCATATACACAATCGTCCCAAGCCATCTGCTCAAGTCCCAGAAGTTGCATATAGGTTGCGTAATCCAACGTAAAATTCGGTTTACGGATACGGTCCCCCTCAGTCGTCATCTTGACGGAGGTGGCATCGCCGTCCCGGATCAGCTCATACGCGCAGTATTTGCCGCCAAATAACGCTTCGTTTGCGCTGTTCTCATAAAACGTGATCAGCGTGCCGCTTGTGGGTGCTTCGGGCGTGATCCCGATCTGCAGTCCCTCGGTTTCAGTTTCCGGTTGGGTTTCGGTTTCCGTTTCAGTCTGTTCCGTGGGAGTCTCGGTGATAATCTCATCGGTTGTGTCGATCAAAGAATCACCGGTATTTCGGTCACAAGCGACTGCGCTGCCCAGCGTCAGCACAAGCAACGCACACGCAATCAATCTTAAGTATTTTCTCACGTTGGCTCACCTCTTGCAATCAAAATAGGGAGATATATCAGTTATCCTTGCTCTTGGTTGCGATCTCAACCAAGATCTTGCTAAGGAATGCGTCAAAGGTCATAGTGCCGAGATCTGCGTACTTGCGGGAACGTACGGCAACCATACCGGATTCGATCTCCTTTGCACCTACAACCAGCATATAGGGTACCTTTTCGGTCTGTGCCGAGCGGATCTTATAGCCGATGGTATTGTTGGAACGGTCGATATCGACTCTGACGCCTGCCTCTGCAAGCTTAGCTGCAAGTCCTTCACAGTATGCAAGCTCGTTGTCGCCCATGGGCAGAACCTTGACCTGGGTGGGAGCCATCCACATAGGCAGTGCACCCGCATACTTTTCAAGCAGCAGCGCAAGCGTTCTTTCGTAACAGCCCAACGAGGTTCTGTGAATGATATATGGGGTGACTCTTGTGTCGGATGAGTCGGTGTATTCCATGCCGAACTTCTTTGCCAGCAGCATATCGATCTGAATGGTTACGATGGTATCCTCTTTGCCAAACACGTTTTTGCACTGGATATCCAGCTTGGGTCCGTAGAATGCCGCCTCGTCGATACCGATCTCATAGTTGCCCTTGCCAAGATACTTGTCAAGCAGCTCGCCCATAATGCTTTGTGCCTCTTCCCATTGCTCTGCCGTGCCCTCGTACTTATCGGTACGCTTGGGATCCCACTGCGAGAAGCGGAAGGAGCAATCCTCCCAAAGGCCAACAGTTTCAAGGCAGTATTTTGCAAGTTCCAGGCAGCCACCGAATTCCTCGGCAAGCTGATCGGGACGCAAAACCAAGTGCCCCTCGGAAATGGTGAACTGGCGCACGCGGATCAAGCCGTGCATCTCGCCCGAATCCTCGTTACGGAACAGCGTGGAGGTCTCGCCCAAACGCATGGGCAGGTCGCGGTAGGAACGCTTTTTATTCAAAAACACCTGATACTGGAAGGGGCAGGTCATGGGACGCATAGCAAAGCATTCCTTGCTCTCGTCATCTGCATCACCCATAATAAACATACCGTCGCGGTAGTGATCCCAGTGCCCCGAGATCTTGTAAAGGTCTCTCTTTGCCATCAAGGGCGTTTTTGTCAAGAGGTAGCCTCTGGACTGCTCCACATCCTCTACCCAACGCTGCAGGATCTGTACCGTGCGCGCGCCCTTGGGCAGCAAAATGGGCAAGCCCTGACCGATGACATCAACCGTGGTGAAGTATTCCAGCTCGCGTCCAACCTTGTTGTGATCGCGCTTCTTTGCCTCTTCTATCATTTCGAGATAGGTGCGCAGCTCGTCCTTGGACGGAAATGCAGTACCGTAAACGCGCTGCAGCTGCTTATTGGATTGGTCGCCCTTCCAATAAGCGCCCGTGCACTGGGTCAGCTTGAGGGCTTTGACCGCACCCGTGGAGAACAGGTGCGGGCCTGCGCACAGGTCGGTAAATTCTCCCTGGGTATAGAAGCTGATGACAGCGTCCTCGGGCAGCTCCTCGATCAGCTGCACCTTATATGGCTCATTTTTCTCGGTCATGAGCGCGATCGCTTGCTCACGGGGCAGCTCGGTACGCTCGATCTTATGGTTTTCCTTGACGATCTTTTTCATCTCGTCCTCGATCTTCTTGAGAATGTCGGGAGAGAAGGTGACCTCGGAATCAAAGTCATAATAGAAGCCGTTATCCACGGCGGGACCGATGGTAAGCTTTGTCTCGGGGTACAGTCTTTTGACAGCCTGTGCCAGAATATGAGATGCGGTGTGACGGAATACGTGCTTGCCGTCGTCTTGTGCAAAGCTTAGCAGCTCGACATTAGCGTCGTCCTCGATCAGCTTGGTCAATGCGACCACCTCACCGTTGACTTTAGCTGCAATGATGCTGCGATCGATTAACTCTGCCTCTCTGGCAGCGTCGTACACCGTTATGGGTGCGTCGTACTCGCAAATTTTTGCTCCGAAATTGATTTTCATGATGTTTCTCCTTTATGTGATTGCATTATTATTAAAAATAACCCCGATACAGCGTATGCTGTATCGGGGTGCAGAAAACAAATCCGCACGGTTCCACCCGAACGTTTCACTCGTTTGGTATTCTATTGTACGTGCAAGTGGTACCCTTGATGCTCTCGGCGCGCCCTCTCACCTATGGACGCTCTCTGTAGACGATTTTGCAAAAAGGACGTGTCTTTCACGCTGCCCGCTTTACAGGGATTTTCTGTTGGAGGCGGAACGGGGGTTGACGATCTCACGCCAATCCAGATCTCCGCGGTCAAGTGCCATGATCAGCACCTCTGCGGTTGCAATATTGGTGGCAACGGGCACATTGCTCTGATCACACATACGCATCAGCTCATTCTCGATCTCACCCGAATATCTGCCCGGTCTGGTATCTCTGAAATACAGAAGCAGGTCGATTTCATTATAAGCCACGCGAGAAGTGATTTGTTGTTCGCCGCCCTGCTCGCCTGCAAGCAGCTTTTCTATCTTCAAGCCGGTTGCTTCGGAAATGTACTTTGCAGTAATGCTGGTAGCACACAGGTGATGCTTACTGAGCACGCCGCAATAGGCGATACAAAACTGAGTCATCAATTCTTTTTTCATGTCGCTTGCAATGATAGCTATCTGCATAATGTCTCCTTCCGTGTTTTGGGTAACGAACTTCCCTTTATTTGCATGACCCATACGGGGTATATTTCAAATTCACATTATTATACCACGATTTTAGGCTTTTTGTCAATGATATATGCAAAATATTTTGAAAAAAATTGTATCTTTTGTGAAAAACGCAACTATGCAAAGCAAAGAATATGTGATATAATTTATTTGTGAAAATATTAAAACAAGTGAGGTAGCGATCATGATCGATCAGATGAACGAATTACTTGCAAAATACGACCCCGCCGTAGCCGGTGCCATCGAGGCGGAATACAGACGAGAGAGAGATGGCATTGAGTTGATTGCCTCCGAAAATTTTGTTTCCCTACCCGTACTGCTTGCAGCAGGCAGTATTGCCACCAACAAATATGCAGAAGGCTACAGCGGCAAACGCTACTACGGCGGTTGCCAGTGCATCGACGTACTGGAGGATCTGGCTTGCGAGCGTGCAAAGCAGCTTTTCGGTGCAAATTTTGCCAATGTTCAGCCTCATAGCGGCTCTCAGGCAAACACCGCCGTTTACGTTGCCCTGCTCAACGCAGGTGATACGGTCATGGGCATGAGTCTTGCCGAGGGCGGTCACCTGACTCACGGCAGCCCTGTAAACCTGTCGGGCAAATATTATAACTTTGTTCCCTATGGTGTGGGTGCTGACGGTTTTATCGATTATGACGCACTTGAAGCACAGGCAAAGATCGTGCGTCCCCGCATGATCGTGGCAGGTGCATCCGCATACCCTCGCGCCATCGACTTTGCCCGTATGGCAGAGATTGCGCACAGTGTGGGGGCATATCTTATGGTTGACATGGCGCACATCGCAGGTCTTGTTGCGGCAGGTGAGCATATGTCCCCTGTTCCCTATGCAGATGTCGTTACGACCACTACGCACAAAACGCTTCGCGGTCCTCGCGGCGGCATGATCCTTTGCAACGACGAGAACATTGCAAAGGCAGTCAATAAGGCCATCTTCCCCGGTATCCAGGGAGGTCCTCTTATGCACATTATCGCGGCAAAGGCGGTTTGCTTTGGTGAGGCACTGACTCCCGCGTTCAAGGAATATCAGCATAACGTAATTACCAATGCAAAGGTACTGGCAGATGCACTGCTTTCCGAGGGCTTCGACCTTGTCACAGGAGGCACCGACAATCATCTGATGCTGGTCGACCTGCGTCCCATGCACATCACGGGCAAGGAGATGGAGCATCGCCTTGACGAGGTACACATTACGGTCAACAAAAACGCTATCCCCAATGATCCCGAAAAGCCTTTTGTCACCTCGGGCATCCGCGTGGGCACGCCCGCTGCCACCACCAGAGGCTTGGGTGCTGATGACATGGTCACTATTGCTAAATGTATGCGCATGACTGCACTTGAATTTGATACCAAGGCAGACGAGGTGCGCGCAACCGTGGCTGAAATCTGCAAAAAGCATCCTCTCTATGAATAATGCACACCCCAAAGATGCACTCAATCCTTTGAGTGCATCTTTTGACATATTTTTGGCAATACTATACATGAAATCCATATAACGGAGGCAGATATTTATGATGACCAAACCTCAGATTATTCGCTGCGGTGCGCGCGAAATACTGGATTCGCGCGGTAACCCCACAGTGGAAGCCACCGTCGTGCTGGCGGACGGCACGGTGGGCGTGGCAAGTGTACCCTCGGGTGCATCGACCGGTATTTACGAGGCGCACGAGCTGCGCGACAAGGATCCCAAAAGATATGGCGGCAAGGGAGTATCGCAAGCGGTAAACAACGTATGCAGCATCATTTCACCCGCCCTTGCAGGCACGTACGCATCCGATCAATCCGATGTGGATCGTCAGCTGCGCGAGCTTGACGGTACCGATAATTTCTCCAAACTTGGCGCAAATGCAGCGTTAGCGGTCTCGCTGGCAAGTGCACGCGCGGCTGCAAGCTGGTATCGCATTCCCCTGTACCGCTGGCTGGGCGGCATTGACGCGCACCGTCTGCCCGTGCCCATGATGAATGTGCTTAACGGCGGTGCGCACGCGCACAACAACGTGGAGATCCAGGAATTTATGATCGTGCCCGTGGGCGCGGACTCCTATTCGGAGGGCTTGCGCATAGGCAGTGAGATCTATCATCGCTTAGGCGAGGTTCTCTCACACGAAGGTCTTGGCGGCGGCGTGGGCGACGAGGGTGGTTACGCCCCCGATCTGACCTCGGATGAGCAAGCTTTGGAATATATTATCCATGCCATTGAAAAATGCGGATACGACACAGACACGGTCAGAATTTCGCTGGATGCGGCTTCGTCCGAGTGGTACCGTGAGAGCGAGAACACCTACGTCATGCCCAAGAGAGGCAAATATCGCAGCCGTGACGATCTGATCTCGTATTGGTCTTCTCTTGCCGCAAAGTACCCACTGCTCTCACTTGAGGACGGACTTGACCAGCGCGATTTTGCAGGCTGGGCATCCCTGACACGTACACTGGGCAGCGACTGCATGACAGTGGGGGACGACCTGTTCGTAACCAACAAGCAACGGCTGCTTGAAGGCATTGCACAAAAGAGTGCGGGGGCTATTTTGATCAAGCCCAATCAGATCGGCACGCTGACCGACACCTTGGACGTCATCCACACGGCATCCGGTGCAGGACTCTCCTATATCATCTCACACCGTTCAGGCGAGACCGAGGACACCACCATTGCAGATCTTGCGGTTGCCGCCAACGCGCCCTTTATCAAGACCGGTGCGCCCTGCCGCTCGGAGCGCACGGCAAAGTATAACCGTCTTTTGCGCATCGAGTCATCGCTGGGCGTATGCGCTGCCTACGGCAGATCGGCAGGCAAATCCGCTCCCGTTTGCTGTGGCAATGAATAAAGCGCAATAACACAGAATGTCATACAGAAAAAGGGCTCTCCCGAAGGAGAGCCCAAATTTGTTTGGTTTTTTCCGTTACTTAACGTAACTTAAGCAGCGGGAGTGATGATAACGGTGTAATCACGGAGAATCACAACCTCTTCACCGTCCAGCTTTACTGCAAACTTGACGTTGTTCTCGCCAACGGGCAGAGCTGCTGCTGCGCAAACGCCATAGAAACGGGACGCATTGGATGCACCAAGCTTTGCAGCCTCGGTCATAACACCCGCCTCTGCAGGGAAAGTAAATGCATCGGCGAAGATCTCAGTGCCGTTGATGATGTAACCAAACTGGAAGGTCTCGGCATTGAATGCTGCCCAACCCCAGTCAACCAGAGCGCCAAAGCTGCCCTCTTCCAGAGTTAAGACCTTATCCCAGCCGGCATAACCGGTAGTGAAGGGATCAAATGCTGCGCCGATCTGGGTAACGTTGTCGGTACCCAAAATTCTCAGCTCATCGTTGGACACATGAACGAACTTGCTGGCGGGTGCACTTTCGCCAACCTGAATGGTAAGGGTGTCAACGTAGAACATACAACGAGCAAGCATGTAGAACTTGTATTCGTCGGTATTTTCAGGAGCCGTAAAGGTGAATGTGACGTAATATACGCCTTCGTGCTCTGCGTCAGCTTCAACGGTTGCTGCAACCTCTCCGCTGTTTTGCGCTCCGCCCTCCATGTTGAGCAGCAGGAACGCACGCGCGTCGGTCGCGATGTTACCGAGCATATCGTAAATTTTGAAGGTGTACGTTACCTTTTGACCGGGTGCAACGGGAGTCAGACTGATGTGATCGGTTGCAAAGTATGCATAATCACCAAAGCCTGCCGCCTGCAGCTTAGCGAGCATGTCAGCACCCAGAGTGGAGAGATCCGCATAGGTGCAAGCACCTGCACAGGTATTGAAGAACTGGCCTGCACCAATGTCATAGGTGTAGCCTGCTGCGAGCTCATCAACAGTGGGCTGTGCAAAGGTCTCGGGCTTGAAGGTTGCACCGGGAACAGTTGCGAAGTTTTCACCGATCAGTTCACCGTATGCGTAAACCTCGTAGATAGAGAACCAGTGAGCCCCCTCTGTGCCGGTGTCGTCCAGACGGGTGAACTTGATGTAACGAGCCTCAACCTCACCCTTGAGGTTGACTGCCTTCGCACCGTGAGGTTCGCTCTCGTAGATCACGGTATAAGCTTCACCGTCAGCGGAGATGGAAATGGTGTAGTTCCAGCTTGCATTCTCGAAGAGAACGTTCAGCTCGGTCAGCTTGTACAGACCCTGCAGGTCAACGATCAGGTTGGCTTCGCCGTTGGGCAGTGCGCCATAACGAGTGCCGTCGTTGCCGTCGGTTGCCTTCCACGGTACGTTGGTGTCGTTCTCAATGTTATCGGAAGAAACGGGCTTGTTAAGAGCAACGTTTTCCTTTGCTTCGGGAGCGAAGAACTCATCGGGGATCTCAACGGTGTTGTACGCCTGCAGAGAAGCCTTATTAAAGTTGAGAGTACCGGTTCTGGTAGCAACACCAACGTCAGAACCTGCGATCTTAGCAGCTACGCAAGCGTTTTCAAGCGTGACGACGGTACCGTCTGCCAGAGTCAGGATTGCCTTTTCTGCAAGAGCATCCTCGGGAAGTTCAATTACAGCACCGTGCTGATCCTTGATCTCGTATACCTTAGTACCGATGATCTCAATGGTAGCAACCTTCTTGCCGCCGGCAAGAATGGTAACTACGGAACCGTTATCAACAACGGTGATATCGTTGCTGTCAATGGTTACATAATATACGTTGGGCACGTATGCACCGTCAACGTAGGTCTTGATATTGATGCGAAGCTTGCCGGTAGGCAGCGGATTGAGGTAGATACCTGCTCCACCCATGGAAATAACGTCGCCGCCGTCATGACCATCCTGGCCAAAGTACTGTTTTTCAAGAGAAGCATCCCGAATACCGCGCACGAAAATGCTTGCCTGTCCTTCATTACCTGCGGACTCGATAACGTTTACGTTGAATGCATAGTAGCCGTTGGGCTGCGTATGCAAAGCGGTAAAGCTGGTAACACCGTAGTAGGGGTTACCGCCGTTGTAGGTTGCAAACATGGGTGCGCCTGCACCGTAAAGGATCTGGTCAAACAGCTGTGCAAGGTCGGTAGCCTTCAGGTCCTTATCGTCCTGAGACGCTGCGAAATTGCTGCCGATGTCGGTGGTATAGCAATTCTGGTTGCTGACTACGGGCATGTTCAACTTGAACTCAAGCAGGCAAACAGCCGCGCCCTCTGTATTCTTGTACAGAACGCGTACGGTGTGCTCGCCTTCCAGACCTGCGATATCGATCGCAACCTTCATTCTGTGGCCACCATCTCCGCCTGCACCCTGTGCTGCACCTACAACTGCATCGTGGTCGCCGCCTACGAATGCCCATTCGGAATTATAGATGGGAGCATTATAGTCGATCTGATAACCGAAGGTGCCAAGCTCGCCCTTATAAGCGACCCAGCCCCAGTAGGTCAGAGCATCTGCGCTGTATGCAGACATATCTGCAACCTTATCCCAGCCTGCCGAAGCACCGGGAGCAAAGAATACGTTGGTAGCGGTATCGTTCGTCGCGTCACCTGTGCCCAGATAGAGCTGGTCCCAGTTGACGTGTGCAAGAACGGACTTGTCAGCGTCCCACATGGGAGCCTTGTGCAGCTCGAATGCATACGCCTGTGCATACTCAACAGAGTTGAAAAATGCAACGAAATCAACATCAAAATAGTCACCCTCGTTACCCTGATCGGTAAAGAAGTCGAGACGCAGATAGTTCACGTTACCATCGGTAATGGAAGCAACGCCGCTCAAATCGATAATAGCGAGGTTCCAATTGCCGTCTTCGTTCCAGGTAACCATGGGGTTGTCACCCTCTCCGTTGGGAGCTGCGCCGGAGCCGATGAAGATCTGACCATCCTTGGTAGAGTTAGTACGGTAGGAGATCGCCAGCCACTGAGGCTGCACGCCTGCAGCGCTGAGAAACTGGAAGTAGGGGTCGCTGCCGGTAGCGGTCAGACGAACGTAGCCATCCAACAGTTCAGACGCCATGGTGTTACCGGTAGCAGCCTTTTCAGCAAGACCTGCAGCATCGATGATCCAAGTGGGATCAGCGGGGTCAACCTCGGGAGGAGGATCTACAGGATCGGTGTCAGTACCGGGGTCGGTATCAGTACCGGGATCGGTAGTGGGGGTTTCAGGTTCAGTCGGCGTCTCAGTAGTGTCTTCAGTGGGGGTTTCCGGGGTGCTTTCCACAGTGGAATCGGTGGGGTTCTCGGGCTGCTCTGGATCCTTACATGCCACGAACACCAGCATCAATGCCATCAGGATTGCTGCGAAGATAAGAAACTTTTTCATCTTTCTTTTCCCTTTCGTTAAAATTTTATAAGACCTCAATCGTGCCAAGAGAACTTATAATTGCTTATATTATAGCAGCTTTTTGTTCAATTTGCAACAATATTACCACTTTTCTCTTTTGTTCATAAAACAACATATACATTTTTGGACACTCTGCACATTTTTTCGAAGCGAAACGAACTCCTTGGCAAGAATACAAGGCAATTATTGCTATAGAGTAGACTTGTTCTGCTCTATAGCACAGAAAAAACCGTCCGCAGGTTCTTGTGAAGCCCTTAAAAGACATAAGACTTTTATTGCTGATTTTCGGACTATTTCTGCATTCTCCGGTCAAAATGCTATAAAATGATCTTTTGGGCAAAACAAAAGCCCCGCCAGCAGCGGGGACTCTTATTGCTATAAATCAGGCTTCTTTCGCTTACACGCCAAAGAACAGCCAGATGATGATGTACGCGGGAACGATGGCGGCAAGCGTGAACGGGATACCGATCTTAAAGAAATCGCCGTTCTTGACCGTATATCCCTCCTTGCGCAATATACCGATGCCCGTAATGTTTGCAGACGCACCGATGGGAGTGCAGTTTCCGCCAAGCGTAGCACCCGAAAGCAGACCGAAATACAGCGGCACGGCGATCGTGCCTGCATCCACGCCCATTTGCACCGAAAGCGCGACTGAGATCGAGCCGAGGACGGGGATCATGGTAGCAACGTAAGGGATGTTGTCGATAAATGCCGAGATCACGACGGATGCCCAAACGATGACCGTGTACATTAAGAACAGATTACCGCCGCCTGCCTGTACCAGCAGCTGCGCCAGCCAATCGATCACGCCCTGTGCCGAGATACCGCCGATCATGAGGAACAGACCAAGCAACAGCATAATGGTCTGGTAGTCGATCTCCTTGATGGGAGCAACGATTGCCTTGAAGCTCTTTTTTCGGATCATGGTGTAGATCAAGCCGATCAGCAGCAGTACGCAGCAGATCGCGCCATTGGTCACGTCAGGCTTGTTCGGGATAAAAGACGCTCCGATCAGCAGTACGATGACGCCGCTAAGTAAAATGGTAGGCACGTAATCGGTGACCTTGGTGTACTCGGTGATCTTTGCCACCTTCTTTTTTCTCTCCTTGCGGAACAGGAAGGCAAGAATGAGCGCGGCGAGCACCGCACCGAGCTCCACGACAAAGAACATACCGGGACGGCCGTTGTACCAAAAGAAATCAAGGAAGCTCATTTCAAGTGCCGAGCCCAGCATAATGGCAGTGGTGTCACCTACCAGTGTTGCCGCGCCCTGCAGGTTGGAGGATACTGCGATGGCAATGATAAAAGGAACGGGATTGGTCTTGAGCTTTTTGCAGATCTCAAGGGCTACGGGAGCGATCATGAGCACGGTGGCAACGTTATCCACAAATGCCGAGATAATGCCCGCGAACAGTGAAAGCGCGACTGCGGCAACCATCACGTTTGGACAGCGCGACATAACAAGGTCGGCAAGCAGTTCGGGCATTTTGCTTTCTATAAACAGCGCGACAAGCCCCATGGTGCCCGCAATCATTAAGATCACGTTCCAGTCGATCGCGCCCCAGATATCACCAAGCGGCAGCATTCCCGTCAGAATAAACAGCACGGCAGAGCCGAGTGCGATATAGGGTCTGATCTTACTGAAGGTCAGCATGAGCACGTAGGTCAGAGCAAACAAACCAAGTGCAATATACATACCGTACTGCTCCAGAAATGCGGAAGGTATCATAGTTCAATAATCCTTTCTTATTTAGTGCGCCTCGTACCAATCCTTTCCCCATTTGGCATCCACCAGCATGGGCACGGAGAAATCGGCAGCGTTTTCCATTTCGTTCTTGAGAATTTCCATTACTGCATCGCGGCAGCTCTCATGACATTCTACGATCAGCTCGTCATGCACCTGCAGGATCAGCTTTGCATCATAACCACTATCCCTCAAGGCGCGGTCGACACGGATCATGGCAATCTTGATAATGTCGGCTGCAGTGCCCTGAATGGGGCTGTTCATTGCCACGCGCTCGCCAAAATGCTTAAGATTCTTATTTTGTGCGGCAAGCTCAGGAATAGCTCTGCGCCGACCGAACACGGTGGTCACATAGCCGTCCTCGTAGGCTTTTTTGACCACATCAGACAGATATGCCGAAACGCCCGGATAACTTGCCATATAGCTCTCGATATACTCCTTGGCTGCCATGCGCGAGATGTGCAAATCTTCGGCAAGCGAAAACTCACCTATGCCGTACACAATGCCAAAGTTGACCGCCTTGGCACGCTTGCGCAGCTCAACCGTCACCTGCTCAGGATGAACGCCGAATACGCGGCAAGCGGTTGCTGTGTGAATATCCTCGCCGTCTGTAAACGCTTGCTTCATGGCATGGTCATCCGAAATGACAGCCAGAAGCCTCAGCTCGATCTGCGAATAGTCGGCATCCAGCAGCACATAATCCGTATTCTTAGGGATAAAATAGCGACGCAGCTCTCTGCCCAGCTCTGTACGGATGGGAATGTTCTGCAGATTGGGCTCTGCGCTGGAAAGTCTGCCCGTGGCTGTACCCGTCTGCTTGAAGGTGGTGTGAATACGGCCTTGCTCGTCGGCAACCGCCAAAAGCCCCTCCACATAGGTGGATTTGAGTTTGCTCATCTGTCGGTATTCCAGAATGTCCTCAATGATGGGATGGTACTTTTTCAGCTTTTCCAACACCTCCGCCCCCGTGGAATAACCGGTTTTGGTCTTTTTTCCCGCAGGCAAGCCAAGACGCTCATACAGCACTTCGCCAAGCTGCTTGGGAGAATTGATATTGAAGGGTCCGCCTGCACTAAAGTGGATGCGTTCCTCAAGCTGCGCCACGTGCGCATCCAGCAGCGCGCCGTAGCGTGCTATCCCCTCGCGGTCGACAAGACATCCATAGTCCTCCATATCGGCAAGCACGGCGGCAAGCGGCATTTCGATGTCCATGAGCAGATCATACTGACCGCTCTGCTGCAGCTTTTGCGTCAGAGGCTGTGCCATGCGCCATGCATAAAGGGCAGCAGGCAGCTCGGGGCGCATGATCTCACCAAGATACGCCACAGTCAAGCGGTCAAGCGCATAGCTTCCCTGCCCCGGATCGTCCACCCATGCGGCAAGCATAACATCCAAGTGGCAGCCGCGCCAATCACAGCCAAGCGCACGCAATGCGCGGTAAAGGTTCTTGCAATCATAGCAAATCACCTGCTTGTCCGCAAGATAGGCTTGCAGCGCATCAAGGTCCCCCATATAGCGCAACAGTTGTGTGCCATTTGTCAGCGTAGCGCAGCCGTCCGAATAATCAAATCCAATTTGCTCACCCGAGAGGTCGGTAAGGGATGAGACTTCGGTCAGGGTAACAGATTTTTCGGGATCGGACAATTCTTTAGATACGGGAGATTCGCCAATCGCCCCTACAGAGGTATCCTCAACAAGTGCATTGTCCTTGTCCAGCCCGAAACGCTTGATATAACCCGAGAATTCCAAACGTGTGAACATCTCACGCGCGGCAGCGCGGTCAAGTCCCGTGTAAGCGAGATCATCCAACGTCACGTCCAGCGGCACTTCGCAGCAAATGCGTGCAAGTGCTTGCGAAAGATACGCGCTGTCCTTGCCGTTTTCTAACTTTGTGCGCACCGAGGGGGTGTGTTTGGCAGTGGGCAACTGCTCATAAACGCCGTCCAGCGAACCGTATTCGCCAATCAGCTTGAGCGCGGTCTTCTCACCGATACCGGGCACGCCGGGGATGTGATCCGAACTGTCTCCCATAAGGGCTTTTACATCCACAAATTGCTCCGGCTCTACGCCGTATTTAGCAAAAAACGCCTCTCTGTCCATGACCAAAGTGTCCTGATTGGTGGCAAGCAGCACGTTGGTGGTAGCATCGATCAGCTGCAGCGAATCGCGGTCACCGGTCAGCACCAGCGTGCGGCAGTCCTCGCCGTATGCACGTGCCATGGCGGCAAGCGTGCCCAGAATATCATCCGCCTCGTAACCCTCGCGCTGCAGCACGTGCAGACCCAGCATGGGCACAATCTGCTTGGCGATGGGCATTTGCAGGGCAAGCTCCTCGGGCATGGCGTGTCTGCCCGCCTTGTACTCGCCGTACATCTTGTGGCGGAAAGTAGGTGCCTTGAGGTCAAATGCCACCGCCGCAAAATCGGGCTGATACTCCTCTATTTGCTTGGTAAAAATATTGATCATTCCGTACAGCGCATTGGTGGGCGTGCCATCCTTGGCAGTCAGCAGTCTGATGCCGTAAAACGCGCGGTTGAGTATGCTGTTTCCGTCGATACAAAGTAAGGTTTTCATACGCTTTCCCTTCTGTGTCGTTATCCTTATTATTGTACCACACAATCAACGCGTTTGTCAAGGAAAAACGCATGCCACATCATTTTTTGCGCATACCACATCATTTTTTGCATGCAAAAGGGGCTGACGCGTCTCGTCAGCCCTTTGCTATAGGATTTTTAGTTTTCAGGAACGTAGTTATAGTGAATGGTGGCATCTTTGGGGAATCTTGCATTCGTCGTAAGCGCAACCCATTGCTCCTCGGTGCCGGAATAATAGATATCGGTCAAGCCGGTGCAGTCTCTGAACGCATCCCAGCCAATGCTGCTTGTCACACTATCCGGGATGGTGATGCTGGTCAAGCCGGTGCAGCCGGAGAACGCAGATTTGCCAATGCTTGTCACACTACCGTTCGCAGGAATTTCACTTGTTTGACAACCTGCAATGAGAGTTTTACTTTCCGTTTCTATGATACAATTTCCTGCACTGTGATATGTTGTGTTTCCGTCAGAAACCGTCATGCTTGTCAAGCCGGTGCAGCCGGTGAACGCATAATCACCAATGCTTGTCACACTATCCGGAATGGTGATGTCGGTCAAGCCGGTGCGACCGTAGAACGCACTTCTGCCAATGCTTGTCACACTACCGTCCGTTGGAATTTCGCTCGTTTCGCATCCTGCAATGAGAATTTTTCTTTCCGTTTCTATGATACAGTTTCCTGCACTGTGATATGTCGTATTCCCATCAGAAACTGTCATGCTTGTCAAGCCGGCGCAGCCAACGAATGCACCATAGCCAATGCTTGTCACACTATCCGGGATGGTGATGCCGGTCAAATCGGTACAGCCATTAAACGCCCATTCGCCAATGCTTGTCACACTATCCGGGATGGTGATGCTGATCAAGCCGGTGCAGTTTTCGAACGCCTCATAACCAATGCTTGTCACACTATTCGGGATGGTGATACCGGTCAAGCTGGTGCAGCCGGAGAACGCATCCTCGCCAATGCTTGTCACACTATCCGGGATGGTGATACCGGTCAAGCCGGTGCAGTCATCGAATGCCCCCCTGCCAATGCTTGTCACACTATCCGGAATGGTGATGCTGGTCAAGCTGGTGCAGTCTTGGAACGCATAATTGTGAATACTCGTCACGCGATCTCCGTCGGGAGATGTTTCGGGAATGACTACCTCCGTGATATCAACGTTAGCGATCCGTCTTACACTACACGTACCATCACCATTTGAAATGAATTCCAACCCCGATGATGCCATAAACCCACACCCGGTAAAAGTGAGTGACAGAATCAACAGCGCAGGCAGCAAAAATAATACAGGTCTTTTCATCGTCGTTCTCCTTTTCTGCTCACCACATAATTCGCATTATGTGGTGAAAATATTTGATCACATAAATCATTATACTGCCTTGAAAGCGTATTGTCAAGCAAAAAGCCCCAAAAACCGCTGCGAAACGAAAAAAATGCACGACAAAGCGACCAATGAAACCAAAAAATTTTCATTGGTCCTTTTCTGCGCTTAAAACCGCGAGGAGGTTTATTATTTTGTGGAGCATATTACCACATAATGGAAATTGGGGGCTGGGCGGCACCGAGGACGTCGCCCCCTTATCAAAAACCAAGGGCTGCCGCAAAATTGCTTTTGCAGCAGCCCCTTTTGACACTCTATGAAATTATTATTCCAAAATATTGCTCGTGATAAAGTCCACGCCCCATTCGGCAAGGCGTTCGGCATCCGCAACGGTATCCACCGTCCAACAGTTGATCTTAATGCCTGCTGCATGGATAGCATCCACGCGCTCCTTGGTCAGGGAATGATAATGCACGTCAATGTCCAATTTCAGCTCAGCAAGACGCGCGATCATGTCGTCGCTGACATCTCCCGTCAAAAACTGACAGGACTGCGCGGGATACAACGCTCGTACCTTGATCAGGTTTTCCATATGAAACGCAATAAAGGTCACGCCGTCCAGATAATCAAGTGTCTCGATCTCGGAGCAAAGTCTTGCGATCTCCTCATCGGTAAAGTTGCTCTTGAGCTCCAACACGCAGACCTTGCCGTACTTTTTGCAAATACGCACATATTCATCCACGCTTGCAAGGTGCAAATCGCCTCTCTTGATGCCGTCCTTGTCATACAGCACGGCTGCACGCAGCACGTCAAAGCTGACCTGCTCAACCGACAGGTCCTCGCCTGCAATACGCTTAAGGTTGCCATCATGATTGATGATAAATTTTCCGTCTGCGGTGCGGTACACGTCGGTCTCCACTCCGTAGTAGGTGCGGTTACCTGCCGCGATAAACGCCGCGCAGGTGTTCTCTGTTTCCAGACCGCTCACACCTCTGTGCGCCACGACCAGCGTGTTGCCCTTATTGAACTTGATCGTATTTGCAGCCATCATGCCCTCCAAATTATGCTTTATCCTCGGGAACAAACGCCAGATGCAGCTCCTCCATTGCTTTGGGATCTGCAGGTGCGGGACAGCCCGACATCAGCTCGCTTGCGTTCTGTACCTTGGGGAATGCGATCACATCACGCAGGCTGTCTGCGCCCAGCATGACCATGGCAAGACGATCCAGACCCATACCCGAACCACCGTGAGGGGGTGCGCCGTACTTGTATGCGTCAACCAAGAAGCCGAACTTGGCTTCGATCTCTTCCTTGGTAAGACCCAGCGCGCGGAACATCTGCTCTTGCAACTGCCAATCGGTGATACGGATCGAGCCGGAAAGCAGCTCGGTGCCGTTGAGTACCATATCATAGCACTTTGCGCGCACCTTGCCTGGATCGCTTTCCAGATAAGGCAAGCACTCCTCAAGCGGCATGGTGAATGGATGGTGCATCGCATCCCATGCCCCGGTCTCCTCATTCCACTCGAAGAACGGGAACTCGGTGATCCACAGGAAATTGAACTGACCCTTGGGAATGATGTCCAGCTTTCTTGCCACAAGGGTACGCAGCGCACCCAGCACAGGCAGCACGACCTTATCCTTATCGGCAACGAACAGAGCCACGTCGCCCTGCACCATGCCCAGTGCCTCGATCAAAGCCGTCAGCTCCTCGGGAGTCATGAACTTTGCGAACGAGCAGTTGGGAGCGGCATCCGCCCAGCGGATAAATGCAATGCCCTTTGCGCCAATACCCTTTGCATGCTCGGTCAGCTTGTCGATCTCCTTACGGGTCAGCGTGGAAGCACCACCCTTTGCTACGATGGCACGAACGCTGCCGCCGTCTGCCAGCGCACCCGCGAATACGGGGAAGGCAGCGTTCTTTACCACCTCGGACATATCCTTGATGGTCATTTCATATCTGGTATCGGGCTTGTCGCTGCCGTACAGGCTCATTGCCTCGGCAAAGGTCATGCGCTGCATGGGCGTTGCGATGTCCACGCCAAGCACTTCCTTGAACACTCTCTTGATAAAGCCCTCGTTGACCTCCATGATCTCCTCCATGGATGCAAAGGACATCTCCAGGTCGATCTGGGTAAATTCGGGCTGACGGTCAGCTCTCAGGTCCTCGTCGCGGAAGCAACGCGCAAGCTGAATGTAGCGGTCATAGCCGGACAGCATCAAGAGCTGCTTGTACAGCTGAGGAGACTGCGGCAGCGCATACATAGAACCGGGGTGAATTCTGGAGGGAACGACGTAGTCGCGCGCGCCTTCGGGCGTGGGCTTGATCATCATGGGCGTTTCGATCTCCAAAAAGCCGTTTTCATAGTAGTATTCTCTTGCAACACGTGCGATCTCGTGACGCATACGGATGTTTCTTTGCAGTTCGGGGCGACGCAGGTCGAGATAACGGTAGCGCAATGCGATCTCGTCGTTGACCTTCTTACCGGTACCAATCTCAAAGGGAGGGGTCTGCGCAGCGGACAGCACCTTCATGCTCTCTACAAAAATCTCTACCTTACCCGTGGGCAGGTTGGAGTTGATCGCACCCTCGGCTCTGGGACGGACCGTGCCGTGCACAGCCAGCACAAACTCGCTGCGGCAACGGAATGCCTTTTCAAAAATTTCTCGGTCGGTGGAATCGTCAAAAGACAGCTGGACGATACCCGTTCTGTCACGCAGGTCAATAAAGATCAGCGCGCCAAGGTCTCTCTGTCTCTGTACCCAGCCCATCACGCACACCTTGGAGCCGATGTCGCCCTCGGTCAGCGTGCCGCAATAGTGCGTTCTTTTGTCGTTTGCACTCAAAAATTCTGCCATTTTTATATTCTCCTTACAGATGTATTTACAAAGTTACAGGGGCTTACCCTCGCTGTCAAACAGCGGCAGGGGCTCCAGATATACGATATCCTCGCGGTCGATCGCATCACCCTCGGCAAGGATGGCTGCTCTGCCGCAAATGATACCGCCTGCCTGCTCGACCAGGGCCTCAAGTGCCTTGAGAGATTCACCCGTGGAAATCACGTCGTCCACGATCAGGATCTTCTTTCCCTTCATCAGAGCTGCGTCATAGCCGTCCAGGTACAAAGTCTGCTCGCGGTTGGTGGTGATGGAGCGGACAGACACCTGCAGCACGTCTCTCATGTAAAGCTTTGCGCCCTTACGCGCCAGCATATACTTCTGATTGCCTGCAAGTCTTGCCATCTCGTGCACCAACGGAATGCCCTTTGCCTCGGCTGTGATGAGATAGTCGTACTCGGGCACCTTGTCAAGCAGTGCCTGCGCTGCAGCGGTAGTCAGCTCGGGGTCACCAAAGATGACGAACGCGCCGATCATCAGCTTGTCGTTTAAGGGGCAGAGCGGCAGGTCACGCTCGCAGCCTGCGATATTCATGCGGTAATACTTTTCCATAGGTCAAGCCTCCGTTTATTTTTGTCTTGTGCGGGAACGATTTTTCACCATTCCCTACACTCCCATAATAATTATACTCATATTTTGAAAAATGTCAATGATTTTGGCGTTTTTTGTGGGGAATTTGCGCAGCAAAAACGCATTTTCCGGTTTCAACCGACAAGCAAGGAACTTGCACCAATTTTGCGGACGATTTGCGCAAAGCAAGTGTTACAGGGGGCGGTCCCCTGTGTTAACTTCTCATATTTGCAAAGCAAATTCTTGCTTTGCAAGTATTTCACCTGCCGTAAGACAGATTTCACCGCGAAGCGATTTCACCCGCCGCAGGTGGATTTCGCTGCATGGCGCAAGCAGCGCGTGCGCTACTTGCGCCATGCCACCGGATGCGGCATACTGCCCTGCGGCGGAATGCCGCCGATCAAGCGTCCGCCCTCCAAGAGCAATCCCCTTTGCACCGCGCCCTGCCCGTACCGCGCGCGCAAGCCGTCCAGCACGCTGCCCAGCGCCTCAAGTGCGGCGTGGCGGCAGGTGTCCCCGTCAAA
Source organism: Eubacteriales bacterium (assembly GCA_045586845.1). Lineage (GTDB taxonomy): Bacteria > Bacillota > Clostridia > Oscillospirales > CAG-272 > SVQP01. Next base: position 65,112 of record JAZNBB010000002.1, on the reverse strand, counting down.
CATACAAAGCTGCTCCTCTCCGCGGTCGATCAGGCTGCACGCGGACACACCGATGCTGCGCAGAGGTCTGCCATCGTGAAAGGTATCGTACAGCACCATTGCCTCACGCCACAGATCGGTCTCCAGGCAAGTTGCCGCCGTGCCCTTTTGCCGCTGCTTCCAGGCAAGATCGGTAGTGCGCAGCGAAAGCTTGACCGTGGTACAGCGCAGATCCGCCTCGCGCAGCCGCGTGGCAACGCTTTGGCACAGCTGCGCCAGCACGATCTCGGCATCGCGCCTTGTCACCATATCCACGGGTGTGGTGGTGCTGTTGCCGATGCTTTTGATGGGGTAATCCTGCCCGTCCATGAGCACGGGCGAACCATCCATGCCGTTGGCAAAATTCCAAGACACCAATCCGCTTTTTCCGAGGTTGCTTTCCAGCATCGCGGGATCGGCACGCGCAAGATCCCCCACCGTGCGGATCTGCATATACCACAGCCTTTGCGCGGTCGAGCGTCCCACAAAGATCAGGTCGCTCACGGGCAATCCCCATAAAAGTTCGCGGAAATTCTCGCGCGTGATGCACGTGACAGCGTCCGGCTTTTTGTAATCGCTGCCCATCTTGGCAAAGATCTTGTTAAACGACACCCCCACCGACACAGTCACGCCAAGCTCCGCCTTAATACGACATCGGATTTCGTTTGCGATCACCTCACCGTAATTCTCCCCCCACAGCCTGCCGTTTCCCGTCACGTCCAGCCAACATTCGTCAATGCCAAAGCTCTCCACGCGGTCGGTATACCGCGCGTAAATGGCACGCGCCTTGTCTGAAATAGCTTGATATCTGTCCATGTGCGGCGGCAGCAGCACGATGCGCGGGCACTTGCGCCGCGCCTCGGCAATGCTCTCGCCCGTTTGTACCCCGTAGGATTTGGCAACCTGGTTTTTGGCTAAAATGATGCCGTGACGCGCCTGCACGTCCCCTGCCACCGCCACGGGCTGCTGCCACAGCTCGGGTCTGTCCGCGCACTCAACCGACGCAAAAAAGTTATTCATATCCACGTGTAATATCACGCGATCCATACTTCTCGCCTCCGACTTAGAACATTTGTTCTGTACTGCATATTATAGCAGAACATTTGTTCTGTGTCAAGAGGTATTTTTCAACAAAATAAATTGACAAGCGCGCGGGAATGCTTTATAATGGTGTTATCAAGTCAAGGGGGTGACGTTATGTGCGGTCGGTATACGGTTTTTGACGACGGGGATATTCCCGAATTACAGGTACTTTTGCGCCATGCGAGGGGCACGGGGCTGCCCTTTGTCACGGGCGAGGTGTTCCCGTCCGATCCCGCCATTGTCATCGTACAGCAAAACGCTGCACCCTTAGTCACCGTCATGCATTGGGGATACACGGGCGTAGGCTCCCGACTTTTGATCAATGCGCGTGCCGAAACAGCAGCTGAAAAGCCCACGTTTGCAACCGACCTCGCTTTGCGTCGCTGTGTCATTCCCACCACAGGCTTTTACGAATGGTCGCATGATGCCGAAAAGCAGAAATACCTGTTTACCGAGCCATCCTCTCCCCTGCTTTACTTGTGCGGCATCTGGCGTCCGACAGAGAACGGCGCACAGTTTACCATTTTGACCACCGCAGCCAATCCCTCCATGCAGCCCTATCATCACCGCATGCCCGTGTTGCTTTCAAAGGAGGCAGTACGCCCGTATCTTGCAGGTGAGCAATTTGCACAAAGACACCTTGCCCAAGTCCCCTTTGCGCTTGACTGCGCGCCCGCAAACTAAGGACACCCACCCCACTTTCGTCCCGTTTTCCCCTTTCTACAGCATCTTGTATGGGATTCTGCCGCCCAACACAGTATTTTGCGATTTTCGGCGATTTTTCAAATAAAAAAGTTCGTGTTTTTATCGTTTTTTCCTTGACAAAAGAGTACTGCTGTGCTATAATATCGGTAAGAATGAAAATTGGGCAATGTCCCGTGACAAAACAACAAATTACGGAGGAAAAAACAACGATGAAAAAGCTTCTCATCATCGCTCTCGCGCTCATGCTCGCGCTCTCTTTGGTCGCCTGCAACAAGAATAAGGGCAACGAGGGCGAGACCAACAACATTATTCTTAACCCCACAGGCACCGGTGATAACACAGGCACCGGCGATCCCTCTACCGGTACAAACGGCAGTGACGATCCCGAGGTCCCCGTAGAAGAAATCTTCACCGACAAAGAACAGACCATCTTCATCGTTGCAGACGTTGCAAGCGTTCGCTCCGAGGCAAGAATTGCCGACGAGACCAGAATCGACTTCACCTCTAAGGATACCGAGTTCAAAAGCACCGGCTACAGCGCAAACTGGTACAGAATCGAATATGAAGTAGCCGCTGATGCAGAGTCCACCACCGAGACCGAAACCGAAACCGAAACCGAGACTGAGACTGCAGAGGGTGAAGCAGCTCCCGCTTCCGAGACCAAGATCATTACCGCTTACGTACATAAGTCGGTCGCTTGCGTAAAGGATCTGACCGCTGCCGATCTGGAAGAACCCTTGACCTTGTACGTTGTTGCTTACGCTCTGTACGTAAGATCCTACTACGATTTCGAGGTTGAAGATAACAAGATGACTGCTCTGAAGCAGGGCGACGAGGTCATTGCAGTTGCACAGGGTAACGGTTGGTACAAGATCAAGCTGGCTGACGATGCACAGGGCAATGAGCAGTACGGTTACATTTCTTCCAATGAGAAATACGTATCCACCACCAAGCCTGAGGAGACCACCACAGCAGGGGAACAGACCACCGAGGCTGCTGAGTAATTAAATCATCAACAACAATAAAGGGGTTGTCGAAAGACAACCCTTTTTATCGTCATGAGTTGTTGGTATTGGGAACGGATCTCACAAGGTGAAGATCCGCACCGGTCATTTGTAACGATAGACATAGAAAGCGACCGCCTTGCGACGGTCGCTTTTTGCTTATTCATCGTCCGATTCGTCAAGCTCCAACTCAAACCAGAAAGTTGAACCTTCACCGATTTGGCTTTGTACGCCGTAAGCAGCACCATGCCGTTCCAAAACGGTCTTTACGATCGAAAGTCCAAGTCCCGTACCAACCACGGCGCGCTTATGCACGCGGTCCACCTTATAATATCTGTCCCAAATCAGCGGGATCTGATCCTCCGCAATACCCACACCGTGGTCAATGACCGAAACGCGCACCTTATTGCCCTTACATTCCTGGCGCACTGCCACAGTTTTATCCTCACCCGCATAGTTGATGCCGTTGTTGATCAAATTATACAACACGCGCAAAATCATGGATTTATCCGCGTTGACGAATACGTGACGATCATACTCAAATCGCACAACATAGCCGTCCTGTGAGCGCAGCTTGTCATAACGCTCTACGCTGGTCTGGATCTGCTCGGTCAGATCAAACGGCTCGATACTCAACTCCGAGGCATCCGCCTGCAAGCGCGAAATATCAAGCAACGCATTAACCAACTCGGAAAGCCGCTCGGTCTCGTCAATGATGGTCTGCATATTCTCGGGTGTATTCTCGCCCGGAATATCGCGCATGATCTCGCCATATCCCTTGATCATGGTCAACGGGGTACGCAGATCGTGTGATACGTTTGCGATCAACTCCTTCTGAAGTCGATCGTTTTGCGAAAGCTCCTTAGACGCATAGTTCAAGGTCTCGGCAAGCTCACGCGTTTCACGATATCCCTCCCCCTCAAACTTTACATCATAGTTTCCTTTCGCCATCTGCTTAGCCGATTGGTTCATGCGCACGATGGGCGTGACAATGCTGCGCGCAAACACCATTGCCATTAAAAGAGCAAGCCCCACAAAAATAACCGCGATCCAGACAAACTGCATACGCAACGTCTGCACCGTGGCACGCAGCGGGGTCAACTCGGAATTAAGCATAATGACATGGGGAGTACCATCCTGCGCATAGCAGATATCCACACTGATCATACTCAATCTCTCGGTAAAGATCTGTCTGCCATTGTTGACCAGGTCACCCGACTGCTCCTCTGCAATCTCATGCTTTTCGGCACTCAGCGGCTTGATGGTACGGTAATGCCCCTCCCTGTCCAGTGCCTTTTGATACAACTCGTCGAGCGTACTGCCGTCCACATGATGCAAAAAGCAGCTTTCCGCAGCATCCACATCCGCAACCTCAACAGAGCCGTTCGTCCCAATGGCAAACACGCGTACGCAAACACGGTATTCGTCTGCGTGATCGATCACCGGTTTGCTCAGCCCGATATTGTCGTTTTCCAAGGACACCTCGATCATCTCGGAAATATGCTTCATCTCGGTCATTTTGGTATGTCTGTAAAACACATTAAGCAACATGACCTGGAACACGAACAGCACAGCCAGCATCAGCATCATACAGATCAAAAAATAAAACAGCAATTTGGTTGTCACGCCCACGCCGGGATATGGGCGCCCCTCTCTGTCTCTCTTGCTCATGAAAGCTCCTCAAAACGATAGCCCATGCCGCGCAACGTCACGATATACACGCTGTACCTGCCAAGACTTTTGCGCAACAGCTTGATATGCGTATCCAACGTTCTTGCATCGCCAAAGAAATCGTAGCCCCACACCTCGCTGATCAGCTTTTCGCGCGAGAGTGCGATGTTGCGGTTTTCCAACATATAAAAGAACAGGTCATACTCTTTGGGTGACATTTCCACGCGCTGTCCGTCTATGTACACGATGCGCGCGGTCAGATCGGCACGAAGACCGCCGCCGTCCAGCTCCACGATCTGATTTTGCGGTTTGTACACCTGCTCTGTATTTCTGCTCACACGCTTGAGCACCGCTTCAATTCGCAGCATCAGCTCCTTGGGCGAAAAGGGCTTGACAACGTAGTCATCAATGCCCAGCTCAAAGCCGTTGATCTTGTCGTATTCCTCGCCTCTGGCAGAGAGCATGATGATGGGGGTCTGCGTGATCTTGCGGATCTCACGGCAAGCCGAAAAGCCGTCCAACTCGGGCATCATGATATCCATGATAATCATGTCGTATGTGTTTTCGCGGCACTTGTACACCGCATCCATACCATCGGTCGCCTCGGTGACCGTGTGCCCCTCAAATTCGGCATACTTGCGGATGATGGCGCGGATACGCGATTCGTCGTCTACAACTAAGATGTGATACATATCATACCTCCACGTTCTTTCAAAATGCGGCAGATTATTCTATTTACATTATATAAAACCTTTGTGACAGTTCTATGAAGATATCATAAAAAGTCGTTGAATTTAGGAAAAGCCACAAGTGATATTCCGACTGTTTCGGAGTGATATTGTCGCTAATACGACAGTGATATTGAAGCCTTGCGGCTTTAGTGGTATTTTATTCGCCTTGAAAGCTCGCGGAGCGAATATAACTCGTCATATGACGAATACCACTGCGTAAGCAATATCACTCGCCATAGGCGAATAAAACTGCCCAACTTCTTATAAGAAGTTGGGCTATGCCGCTTGTTTTTTTTGCTTTTTTTTGATATAATGAAGAAAGCAAGTACAAGGAGGACGCGACCGTGACAGATTTTGCAAAATATTTTCCGTCAAGCATCAGAGTGGGGCAACCGCTCTCGCTTTCGGATTGCCGCGTGCTGCGCCCCTATCTTTTGGAGCGCGCGGGCATCTCCCAAGGATCCGTGATCATGCTTGCAGTTCCTTACGCCGTGCCCTATGAGCAGCGCACGGTTTCCATGTACGCCGTGGCAAAGGACTACCACGTCTATTTTGACGCGCTGTTTGCCTCCGTCCTGCCCGCGCTGCGTGCCGATTTTCCAGATCACGTTTTCGCGGGCTTTGCAGATCACTCCCCCATAGCCGAGGTGGAGGCTGCCTGCATGGCAGGACTTGGTATCATGGGCTCGAACGGTCTCTTGCTGACACGCGAGCACGGTTCTTACGTATTCCTTGGTGAGATCGTGACCACGCTTCCCACCGACCAAGCGCCGCAGCCCATCTTACATTGCCCCGATTGCGGTGCTTGCCGACGCGCCTGCCCCGTTGAGTTATCCCGCGACACCTGCCTTTCCGCACTGACGCAGAAAAAGGGCGAATTAGACGATTTGCAGATCAAGCGTTTACGCGAGCACGATCTGATCTGGGGCTGCGACACCTGCCAGGAGGTCTGCCCCTACACGGCAGCCGCCAAGCGCGCAGGCACGCTCTATACCCAAGTTCCCTACTTTTTGGAGGATCTGATCCCATGCCCCGATCTTTCCTTACTGCAGAGCATGACCGATGAGGACTTTTCCCACCGCGCATACGCATGGCGCGGGCGCGAAACCATTTGCAGAAACATTCTGATCAAGGAGGACAAGCAGATATGACCACCTTTGTGTACGGTCTTTCGGGTTGCGGAAAAAGTGCCTACATTGAAGGGTGCATCCGCAACGACGTGGCTGCAGGCAGGCGCGCGCTTTTGATCGTGCCCGAGCAGGAAGCCTACAGCGCAGAGCGCCGCTTGCTCCCCACCCTGCCCGCAGGTGCGGGCTTACACTTTGAAATTCTGAGCTTTTCGCGCCTTGCCTCCAAAGTGTTCGGGCTGTACGGTGGTATCGCAGCCGAGCCCGTATCTGCTGCCGCGCGCTCACTTTATATGTGGAAAACGCTGCGCGAGCTATCGGGTATGCTGGAGCAATACCGCAACACCTCCGACCCCTCGCTGCCCGCGCTCATGCTGGGAGCAGCCGAGGAATTACGCGCTGCAGGACTTACCCCTGCGCAAGCTGAACATGCTTGCGAAAAATTGGATCCCGCCTCGCCGCTCTATAAAAAAATGCGCGACATAGCCCTTGTATGGGCTTGCTTTGAAAACGGTCTTGACGACGGCTTTGGCGGTGACCCCGCAGACGATCTGACCCGCCTTGCTGCCACCTTGGAGCGACACGACTTTTTTGCGGGCACGCGGGTATATATTGATTCTTTTACCAGCTTTACCGCACCCGAATATCGCGTCATCAGGCAAATGCTGGCGCAGGCTGACGGTGTGACCCTCTCACTTTGTCTGCCCGACACGCAAAGCACGCCCCCGCACATGGAGGAGCAGGCAAACACGCGCGCACGCATTATGCGTATGTGCCGCGAGCTGGGGCAATCCCCCGAGAGCATTACGCTGACCGAGAGCATTCGCACGACCTCCCCCGCGCTGATAGCGCTGGAGCGCAAGCTGTGGAATTTCTCTGCCAAACCCGAGCCAAAGACGGGTGAAGTGCCCCCCATTGACCTTTACGTCTGCGCCACGCCCTATGCTGAAGCCGAGGCGGCGGCATTGCACGTGCTGGAGCTGATGCAAAAAGGCTACGCGCCAAGTGACATTATGATCGCGGTGCGCGACGTGGAGGCATGGCGCGGTATTCTTGACCGTGCCATGGACAAGTACGGCATGCCTTACTTTCTCTCCCGCCGCACCGACCTTTGCTCTTATCCCATAGCAAGGCTGATCCAGAGCGCGTTGCGCTGCGTCAGCACCGGTTACCGCCGTGCGGACGTGATGACGCTGCTGCACACCGGACTTTGCGGCGTGAACAACGCCGACATGGACAGATTTGAAGATTACTGTGAAACCTGGAACATCTCGGGCAACCGCTTTTTTGCCGAGGTGTGGACCATGAACCCCGACGGATATTCCGAGGTCATGTCACCCCGCGCTGCCGATATTCTTGCGGCTGCCAATCGCACAAGAGAGGCAGTTATGCTGCCCCTGCAAACGCTTGAAATGCGCCTGCGTGCCGCCGAGTGCGTGCCCGATATGTGCGCAGCTCTTTGGGAATATCTCGGCTCGCTGCAGGTTGCAGACCGCCTTGCCGATCTTGCCGCTACACAGCTGAGCCTTGACAAGATCAGAGAAGCGGGCGACACGGTGCGCCTTTACGACCATATCACAGAGCTGCTTGCCACGCTTGCTTCTCTTTTGCCCCAAGAACAACTCACGCCCACCGAGTTTGCACAAGCCCTCTCGGTCATGCTTGCCAAGAGCGACATAGGATCGGTGCCCACCATGCAGGATTGCATCATGATCGGCTCTGCCGCCACCATGCGCGTAGACAGCGTCAAGGTCGCACTTTTGTTAGGACTCAACGAAGGTGAATTCCCTGCATCGGTATCCGACTCGGGTCTGCTTTCCGAGCAGGACAAGCTGATGCTTGAAGAACTGGGGCTTGGTATGCATACCACCAAGCAAACGCGCTCGTCCGCCGAGCTGTTTTACGTATATCGCGCCATGACCAAGCCAAGCGAGCGATTGATCCTTTCCCGATCCGAGAAAAACACCGGCGGAAATGACACCACACCCGGTGTGGCATGGCAACGCGTACTGCACCTGTTCCCCGATTGCAAAGAGAAACGCGTGCACCTGCCGAATACGGTTGACGCCACTCACGATGAAGGCGTGGTGCATCTTCCCTGCATCTCCCCCGAGACCGCAAGAGTGCTGCTTGGCGACAAGCTGTACTTAAGTAAATCCAAGATCCAGACCTTTGCACTCTGCCCCTACCGCTATTTTTCCGAGAATATTCTCTCTCTGCGCGAGCGTGCTCCCGCCACGGTCAGCTATGCCGACGCAGGCTCATTTATCCACTATGTACTGGAGCACTTTATCAAAGCCTGCATGGGCGAGGACGGCAGGGTGCACGCCCTGGAGGATCCGGATGCCGAAAAGCTTGCCGACAGCATCATTGCACTTTATATCAGCGCCATCTGTCATTGCAGGCTTGAAGATGTTCCTCTGTCGCTCATGCACCGCTTTTTGAAGCTGCGTGAGCTGACGCTCTCGCTTTTACAAACGCTGATGAGCGAATTCTCACAAGGGTTGTTTATTCCCGTCGCCTTTGAGCAGCGCATCAGTGAGCGCGACCCGAGCGCTCCCTCGCCTATGGTGCTGCCGGTAGGCAACTCCCCTCTGCCCGCCGTTTGCATAGGCGGTACGGTGGATCGCGTGGACCTGTGGCGGCACGAGGGCAAGACCTATTTGCGCATTGTGGACTACAAAACCGGGAGCAGCAAATTCAAATTAGAGGATGCCTACAGTGGTAAGGACATTCAACTTCCGCTTTACCTCTTTACCGTCTGCTCCCCCGAAAACGCGGGGCTTTACGGTGAGCCGGGCAGCGTAGTACCCTCGGCGGCGCTGTATTTCTCGGCTGCCGAGGAAAACGGAACGCCAAAGCCGTTTTCCAGCGGCTTGATCCTTGCCGAAGACGGCGTACCGCAAGCGATCGATCCCGATGCGGATCCCGACAAGAAAAAGGCGGGTACGCTATACTGCACCAAAGAGGAATTTGACAAGATCAACCAAAGTGTGCAGGAAACCGTGCGCGACATTGCCGCACAAATGTACGGCGGCATTATTGAAAAGCGCCCCTGCTCAGACGCTTGCCGCTTCTGCCGTATCAAGGACAGTTGCGACAAGGCTGTTGTGAGCGAATTTTAAGAAAGGAGAGATAGCGTGAAAGTTCACGTCATTTTCTTCTTTAGTATGCATTCATGCTTAAATTTCACCTAAAAAATGGGTCCGGACCCATTTTGGGAGCAAAGCTCCGCGGTGAAGTTTCCATCACTATTTGAGCCGCCATATGGCGGCATGGAGATTTATATGGCACGCTCATGGACACCCGCGCAGAGCGCGGCAATGCAATACACAAAGACTTCCCTTCTGGTCTCTGCTGCAGCAGGCTCGGGCAAGACCGCGACCCTTACGCAGCGTATTATCAATCAGATCACCGAGGACGAGAGCTGTACGCTGGAGCGTATGCTGATCGTTACCTTTACGCGTGCCGCAGCTGCAGAGCTGCGTGCACGTATAGCAACTGCCCTGACCGAAGCGATCGCGGCAGACCCCGCAAACCGCCATCTAAATCACCAGCTTTTATTGCTGCCGGGTGCGCATATTCACACCATCGACGCTTTTTTTGGTGAGCCTGTGCGTGCAAATTTTGAGCGCCTTGGCTTGCCCGCAGGCTTTCGCATGGCAGACGACGGCGAGGCGAACGGCATTGCCGCATCTGTTATGGAGCAGGTCATTGAAGATTTTTACGCTGAGAGCCGCGACGCCGAGAACGGCGTTTTGGGTCTTGCACACGAGAGCGCGTTTCTCTCTTTTGTGGAAACGCTGGTGTCCTCGCGTGATTTTTCCGCACTTGTGCCCACGCTGACCGATCTGTATCAAAAGTTAGTCACGTCCGAGCGCGGTGTGGCGCGCATTGCCGATTGTGCCGAGCGCATAGAGCGCGAGACCGAGGGCGATTTTTTCGACTCACTGTGGGGCTCTCAGCTGCGTGATTATACGGTCAATTCCCTGCTGGCACTTGAGCAGAAATTTCTTAAAGCCAAAGACGAGATCGCAACCGATCCCGTATGCGGGGCTTCGTTTGCGCAGATGTTTAACGCGGACGCGGCACGATGCGGCATGATCGCGCATCGCTTGCAAGAGGGAGGCTACGCAGGTGCGGCACAAGCGTTTGACGCGCACCCTGCTGTCAAAAAGCCCACGGTCAAAAAGGATCAAAAGACCCCACTTTGCGAAGAATTCGAAGCCTTCCGTAAAAAGCAGAACGAAAAGATCAAAAAACTTGCCGAGAATTTTACTGTCGCGCCCGAGGACATTCGCGCACAGTTTGCCGTCACCGCTGCCATTTGCCGCACACTGTACGCTATCATGGCAGAATACGATAAACGCTACGCAGAAGAAAAGATGCGACTGGGGGTTTGCGAATTTTCGGATATGCCCCGCTTTATGCTACGGCTGCTCCAAAACGATGATGGCAGCGAAACAGATCTTGCAAAAGCCTTCCGCAAAAAATTCGATTGGGTATATATCGACGAATACCAGGACGTCAACCAGCTGCAAGACAAGATCTTTGCCATCATTGGCGGTGACCATCGCTTTATGGTGGGTGATATCAAACAAAGCATTTACGGATTTCGTGAGGCTGACCCATCCATCTTTGCAGACTACCGTCGTCGCTTTGCCACACTGACCCCCGAAACACTGGAAGATCCGCCCCAAACCGACCAAGGTTGCGTGCTGTTTATGTCTGAAAACTTCAGATGCGATAAATCCGTTATTGATTTTACAAACTTGGTCTGTGCCTATATTTTCGAAGCGTGCCCCGATACCATCGGTTACCGCGAGGGCGATGACCTCATCCACAGAAAGTCCGCCCCCGAGGGCTATGAAAGTTTCAAAGTCGTGCTGCAGATCACCCAGCCCGCAGACGCGGACGAAGACGACGAGGATGACGACGCGCCCGACGAGGGCGTGGACACCGAAACACAAGCCGCAGTCAATGAAATCTTGCGCCTGCTTGCCAAAGAAAAAAAGGCAGACGGCACGCCCATTCTGCCCGCAGACATTGCCATTCTCAGTCGCACCAAAGCACCGCTTGACGCGTTTGCGCGCGCGCTGACCGAGGCGGGCATACCCGTATCACAGCAAACAGGCGGGGAGCTTTACAAAAGCGCACCTTACCGCTTCTGGCTCGCGCTGCTCGATGTGATCGATAACCCTTCACAGGATATTCCGCTCTCCTATCTGCTGTCCGAGCCGCAAAGCGGTAAAAAAGCCACCTTCAGCCCCGAGCAGCTTGCCATCATTCGTAAGGCAGCGGCACATAACCTCTCGCTGTACGATGCCCTTTCTGCATATGCGATCGAGGGTGAGGACGCTTCGATTGCCGCGCTTTGTACAGCGTTTTGCAAAAAGCTGGAGGCATGGCGCGTGCTTGCCGTGCAGCTTGGCGCGGATGCGCTTTTGACCGAGCTTGCGCAGGATGAGCATCTTGCCGCGTTTGCAGAGAACGAGGCTTTCTTGTTCCTTTACGAAAACGCGCGGCAATTCACGCGTAAGCATTGGAATGGGCTTTACGGCTTTGTACGCGCACAGCACCGCGCCATGAGTGCCAAGGGCTCCGGCTCGGAGGCTTCCACAGCAGGCGGTGGTGTAGCACTTATGACCGTGCATCATTCCAAGGGCTTAGAGTACCCCGTTTGCTTTCTTGTCAAATGCGGCAAGAAATTCAACCGCCGCGACAGCCAGCAGACGCTGATCTACGACAAAGACATGGGCATAGGTCTCAAGCTCTCGGACGGCAAGGGCAAGCGCGACACGCTTCTGCGTCGCTCCATGACACTTGGCAAGGTACACCGGAGCACCGAGGAGGAGATGCGCACACTATACGTGGCGCTGACCCGTGCGCGTGAGCGTCTGTATCTGACCGCCACCATTAAGAAACCCTACGCCGTGTTGCGGCGCGAGTGCGCCATGGGCGGCAGCGCGGATATCCTGCAAGCCCCCGACCACCTGTCGTGGGTGCTTTCAGCTATGGCGGCAAACGAACAACGTGCAAGCGAATGCTGCCGCGTGGAACTTTACGAGCAAGGGCAGGTCGTACCCTTGACGCGCTCGGTTGTAACCGCAACCGCCGCAGCCGAGAATAAGAGTAACGCGGACAGCGCCCATTATGCCGCACTGATGCAGCTTGCAAATGCGCAGAAATCGCACACCTCGCTGCTGTACAGGATACCCTCCAAGGCAGCCGCCTCCAAGCTCTCACCTGATATGCTGGACACCGATTTCTGCTTTTTCGAGGGCGAGGGCGAAGGTGCGGACGAGATACAGACCCACCGGGCACTCTCACGTCGCCTTGAGCAGATGCACTCCGAAAAGCCGGATTTCTTTGCCTTGCTTGCCGAGAACACCAAGCCCACCGCAGCCGAGCGCGGTACGGCGGCGCACCTGTTTTTACAGTATTGCGACTTCGCCCGCGTGGCAAAGTACGGCATTGCCGACGAGCTGGAGCGACTTGTGCGCGAGAAATATGTCACGCCGCGCGTAGCCAAGATCGTCAACGTGCGCGCGCTGCAGACCTTCTTTGACAGTGCGTTCTTCGAGCTGGTCATGGCTGCTGACAAGGTCATGCGCGAGGTGCATTTCAACAGCTTTGTCCCGCTGGAGGAGTTCACACAAAATGCCGAGATCGAAGCTTTGGTCAGGGGAAAGTTGCTTCATGTGCAGGGTTCGATCGACCTGCTCTTAGTAAGCAAGGATGGCAGTATTACGCTGTGCGATTACAAGACCGACCGCCCCACCCCCGAGGAAAAGCGCGACCCCAACCTGTACCGCGATCGTATGGTCAAGGCGCACAAGGATCAGCTTTCGCATTACGCCCGCGCCGTGCGCGAGCTGTTCGGGAAATCCCCCGACCGCGCATTTGTGTTCTCGCTGACACTCGGTGAGGCGATCAGTATAATGTAAAAAGTAAACACAGCCACCGCGTTGCGGTGGCTGTTCTTATTTCTTAACAGGTTATCATAATAAAGCTCACGGGACGTCGAGGGGGCCGTCCTACGCAAAAGTTCTTTATGCAGGAGCTGGCGATCACTGATCACCCCTACAGAAAATTTGTGCAAGGAGTTTACCATATAAAACCCAAAACAAAAGCACTCGTAGGGGCGATCACTGATCGCCAGCACCTGCGGCAACTAATTTATTTGTTTCAAAACAGAGGCTTCCTTTACGTAAAGAGTCCCCTGTTTTTCGCTAATTTATCAGCCCCATGGTCCTTCTTGCAGATCGGTCGGCGGCAATACCCCGATAGGCAACAGGGTTTGGTACAATGCAAGCAGCCCGTCCCTTTCGGGCACGTCCGCCACGCCCACGCGCACGGTGGGGATATCGGTGGGGTTAGGCAGGCAGCCTGCCAAAGTCGCGGCGGCACGCAAGGCTTCCGCATTGCGTACTGTGAGCACGATGCGCGAAAGACATCCGCTCTGCTGTAAATACGCAAGCAGAGCACACCATGCATCAATAGCAGCAAAATCCGATTCTACGTACAAATCGGAGCCCCGCTCGGCGCACAGCTTACCAAGCACGCGCAGGGTTTGCGCTGAGAGCAGGTCGCGCTCATTCGCGGTCAAATCCTCTCTCTCCATCCCGCAAAGCCGCTTTGCCGTATATGGATTGGGCTTGACAAAGCTTTCAATGTGTGCTGTCACACATATTGCCTGCACCGCGGGATCAAGAAGGCGCATCATAAGTTCGGGCGTTGGAGCAGCATAAAATGCTTGCCCCAAATCAACGCCACCAAGCGTATCTTGCCCTGGAGAAGCAAACGCAATCTCGCAAGCCTTTGGCGGGCTCGGCATCTCGCCTTGCCCTGTCAGCGCATACGCCGCGGCGTGCCACAGCGCGGGGGCGGTTTTCGGACAGATGGGCACACACGCACCAAGTAATTCTTCGATCAACTGCGCGTCTGCTTGCAAAATCGTATGCCCTCGGCAAAGCGGCATACAGTCCGCATACGCAGAAAACCGATCGTAATCCGAGCCGTTTTGTATGGTGTTCTCACACACACCGCACGCACGCATCAAGACTCTTCTGTCGCACTTTTCCTGCAACAGCTGCCAAAGATTATTCGCCGTTTCCATGCTCCCTCCCCCTTTCTTTTTTCTATATTCATCTGTATTGTAGCACACATGGCACCTTTTTGCAAGTTTTGGCGGCAAAAATGTGAATTTTTCCGAAAATATTGCCTTTATCTCTATACAAATTCCGATTTTTGTGATATTATATAGCTATCTGTATATTATGGAGAAGTATATGCTTTGCGATTTACATACTCATACGCACCATTCCTTTGACGGCTTCCCGGATGCCACTGCGCACGCCATGGCACAGGCTGCGGTAGACGCAGGCGTTGGCGTGTTGGCGCTGACCGACCATTGCGAGGTCAACGGACAGGTGCAGGGGCTTTACCCATATTTTAACCAGGCGGCAAGCTTTGCCGAAATCAGCGCGGCACGCAATGCGTTTGCGGACAAGCTGACGCTTTTGCGCGGCATTGAGCTGGGGCAACCCATGGAGCACCCCGAACAGGCACTTGTCATGCGCGAGGCACACGATTACGATTTTGTGATCCTCTCTTTGCACAATATTCCCGACGTGCCCGATTTCTACCTGCTGCGCACCGATCGCATGTCCGAACGGCACTACCACGCGCTGTACGACAGGCTGCTTGACGAGATGATCAGATCGGTCACCTTTCCCGGTGTGCACACCTTGGCACACGTGACCTACCCTGCCCGCTATTGGGCGGAGGCGGGCAAGCAGTTTGACTTGACGCAACACGTTCCCCGACTGGCCAAACTATTCGAGCAGCTTTGCAAGCAGGGCGTGGCGCTGGAGGTCAATGTTTCCACGCTTTGGAAGGGGTACGGCTTTGCCATGCCCGACCGCGAGGTGCTGGAACTTTACAAGCACGTGGGCGGTGAGCTTATCACCATCGGCTCGGACGCGCACGCTCCTGCTAACGTGGGCAACTGCATCGAGGACGGCTATACCTTGCTGCGCGAGTGTGGCTTTGACAAGATCGTAGCCTACAAAGACGGCAAGCAATTCTTTGTCCCCATCACAGAATAAAGAAAGGTTTATTATGGAACTGACATTCTTTTCGCTGCTCTACCCGAGCGAGCAATCCCAAAAGGACCATTTTTCAGGCAAATACTGCCCTGATATCGACACCTACACGCTCTCGGAGCTCGGACTCTTAGAGGCGTTTGATCTCAAAAACAGCAAGGTGGAGGAATATTTTACCATTGATCCTGCTGTCATGCGCTACCGCAGCGAAATGTTTGCCGATATGCTGCGTTGCCCTGCGTTGGGCGAGACGTTGGGCGCACTGATGCCCGTACTCTCAGACATCATGGAGCTGCGCCGCCTTGAAAGCGATAGCGGCGATACCAGCGATTATCTTTCAAGCATGACTGAGATCGAGCTGTACATTTCCTGCATTGAACTTTTGCAGGAGGGGCTGTCCGCCGCACGCCCGTATATCAAGGGAGCGGCATTTACCACGCTGGCAGACCGCATTGCCGAACTTGCCGACTCGGACTACTACCGCGAACTCAACGCCCGCCTTGCCGAACTGACCAAGCGCGTGCGCGATATCAAATCGGTCACCATCGGCGTCAATCTGGACGCGCAGCTGCGCCCCGTGCACGCGGGCGTGCTGTCCATCAACCCCGAGCCCTTTAAGTCGGGCGACGTGATCGACAAGATCTTGCGCCTGAACTTCAAGAACGACCAGTATACCTGCATTGCAAGCCTTGTACCTTTTGGCAAAAAGCAATCCGAAAATCAGAAAATGGCACTCTCGCTGGCATTTAATTCGGCAATCAACGACGTTTACAGCGACTCGCTGCGCTCTTGGAAAAAGATCGTACAGACTTACGTGCTGGAAAATGCGGACTTTCTCCTCGGTCTGATGCCCGAGATCGAATTTGTGACCAAGGCAGCTGCCATGCAAAAGGCTCTTACAGAGCGTGGCTGCACCCTTTCCTTGCCCGAGATCAGACCCATGTCCGAGCGAACCTTCGCAGCAACCGAGCTGTATAACCCCTGCGTGGCGCTCAAGCTGGCAAAAGATGAGACGGTCGTACCTAATGACGTGGAATTTACCAAGGACGGCGTTTTGATCTGGGTGCTGACAGGTCCCAACCGCGGAGGCAAATCAGTCATCACCTGTGCCATTGGTCTTGCGCAGGTCATGATGCAGCTTGGTATGTACGTACCCGCAGCGCATGCCGCCATGAGCCCCTGTGACGCCATATATACCCACTTCCCCACCGGTGCGGATGACACCATCGATAAGGGACGACTTGGCGAAGAATGTGCGCGACTTGGCGAGATCTTTGACTGCGTCAGCGCGGACAGTCTGGTACTCTTGGACGAATCACTTTCGTCCACAGGCTCTTACGAGGCGTCCTACATTGCAGCCGAGGTGCTGGCAGGTCTTGCCCGCGTGGGCTGCCGTTGCCTGTTTTCAACCCACCTGCACGAACTGGCAGCCGAGATCGACAGACTCAACGCAGAATCCCTCGCAGCAGGCGGCTCACGCATCGATACGCTTGTGGCAGGTATTGAGGGTGAGGGAAAGCGTTCGTTCAAGATCGTGCGCGCAAAGCCGGACGGCAAATCCTATGCGCGCGATATTGCAAAGCGTTACGGCTTGACCTTTGACAGTATTTTAGAGAAAATCAACCGATAAGGAGGTTATTATGGATAAGATTCTGAAGGCATTGGAAGATAACGCCACACTGACTCCCGAGCAGCTTGCCGTCATGATGGGCAAGGAAACGGGCGAGATCAAAGACTTGATCAAAAAATACGAGCAGGACGGCGTGATTTTAGGATACAAGGCTATGATCGACTGGGACAAGACTGACCGAGAGTACGTCACCGCACTCATCGAAGTCAAAATGACCCCCCAGCGCGACCGCGGCTTTGACCGTGTGGCGGAAAAGATCTACAACTACCCTGAGGTGCAAAGCCTGTATCTGATGTCTGGCGGCTATGATCTTTGCCTTGTCATTGAAGGCAAGACCATGAAGGAGGTCGCTTACTTCGTAGCGCAAAAGCTGGCACCCATCGAATACGTTATCTCCACCGCCACTCACTTTGTGTTGCGCAAATACAAGGACAAAGGCGTGATCTACGGTGCTGAGCAGGTGGACGAGAGAGGCTTTGACAATCTATGAATTACGACAAATTACTCTCCCGCACGGTCACAGAACTGAAGCCGTCGGGAATCCGAAAATTTTTTGACCTGGTTGGAGAAATGTCCGACGTGACCGCACTGACCGTAGGTCAGCCCGACTTTGTCACGCCCTGGCATATCCGTGACGCGGGCATCCAGAGCCTGGAGCGCGGCAAGACCTACTATACCTCCAATGCAGGCAACCTTTCGCTGCGACAGGAGATCGGCAAGTACCTTGACCGCAGATTTGGTGTTTCCTATGACCCCACCGGTGAGATCGTGGTCACGGTAGGCGGCAGCGAAGCCATAGATATTGCCATTCGAGCCATCGTTGAGCCGGGGGACGAGGTCATCATCCCCATGCCTTCATTTGTGTGCTATGAACCAATCGTGCGCTTGTCCGGTGGCATCCCCGTGATCGTCAATACGACCTTTGAAAACAAATTCAAGCTGACCGCAGCACAGCTCAAGGCAGCCATAACCGACAAGACCAAGCTGCTCATTCTCCCCTACCCCAACAATCCCACGGGCGCGATTATGGACGCGGACGATCTGGAGGCAATTGCCAAGGTGCTGCGCGGCACCAATATCGCCGTGCTGTCCGACGAGATTTACGCCGAGCTGACCTTTGGGAAAAAGCACGTTTCCATCGCAACCCTTGACGGAATGTGGGAGCGCACGGTCATTGTCAGCGGCTTTTCCAAAGCGTATGCCATGACGGGTTGGCGACTGGGCTACCTTTGTGCCCCCGCCCCCTTGGCAAAGCAGATGCTCAAAATTCACCAATACGCCATCATGTGTGCCCCCACCACAGCACAGTTTGCCGCCGAGGAGGCACTCCGCAACGGTGACTCGGACATCGAATATATGGCAGAGGAATACGACCGCCGCCGCAGATACATCTATGCAGGTCTTTCCGATCTGGGTATTGAGTGCTTTGAGCCCGAGGGTGCGTTCTATATTTACCCATATATCGGTAAATTCGGGCTTTCCAGCGAAGAATTTTGTTCACGCTTGCTGCTGGAGCAAAAATGTGCCATCGTGCCCGGTACCGCCTTTGGCGAATGCGGCGAGGGCTTTGCCCGCATTTCCTACGCTTACAGCGTCAAGCATATCACCGAGGCGTTGGAGAAGATCGAAAGGTTTGTCAAGACCTTAGAAAAACAATAAAGCATTTTCCTCGCGCTGCCCACGGTAGCGCGAGGCTTTTGTTAATCGTCTTATCCCTGCCCGTGTCATTCTCGCACGTAGCACATGTAACATTGCACAAATACACGGACAAAATTTCGCTAATATTTCGTCATTTATTCCCTTTTTGGCTTGACAACCTCTTTCATTTATCGTATAATGAGAAATAGAAACAGCAATTTCTACAATATTTCATCAAAAGGAGAAAATCACTATGAAACGCATTTTCACGCTCGTTCTGTGCGCGGCACTTTGCCTTGGTGCTCTTAGCCTTTCCGCTTGGGCAGCCGAAGAGGACTACACCTCTGACACTTGGAAAAACGCAGAGCTCAAGGGTCTGTTCTATCAGGACGGTGAGTACATCAATTCCGACCTTGCTGAGAATTACGAGGCTTGGTGGTGGGAAGGCGATGTTCCCGAAGTCGACGATTACATGACGGCAGCTAACGTCAATATGCGCGGCTTCTCTATGTCTGCTGATGGTCGTTACGCTTACATGGGTACGCTGAATGGCGGCTCCGGTATGCGCGGTGTTGTCGTGCTTGACACCCAAGTCGGTAAGATCACAGATATGTATTATTCCTACAACGAAGAAAACGCACTCCCCGGCTCCCCCTTCTCTTACGCAAAAGGTATTGCAGCCGATGATCGCGGCAACGTTTACGTTGGCTTTGCTTACTCTGTCAACTATAACTATCTCAGCCTTGCTGTTGCCAAGCAGGAGGATAACGGCAAGCTGACCGAGCTTTGCGAAATTCCTGTTTACACCAACGATCTTGAACCCGGCGATGAGGCAGGCACCAAGATCGGCGTTAACGGCGTTGAGGTTGCAAAGGTTGGCGACAAGTATCTGTGCTTCGTCATGGCTAACTATGATCACGACGTACTGTACTGCTATGACGTAACCGATCCCGCAAATCCCGTTCTCAACAATAACTATGGCATTAACGGCGTCATTGAATTTTCGGCAGAGGATTGCACCATCGACATGGGCGAAAAAACCCTGAAGGAAGGTCAGTACATGGCAGTAGATACCGATGGTACCGTATGGCTGTGCATGGATCTCAACGAAGGCGGTAACGGTATCATTAAGATCGATCCCACCGGTATTACCTGCCAAAAATTCGTTGAGCTGAGCAATGCTTACTCCATATCCCACGTTGGCAAATATCTGCTGGTTGGCTTGAAGGACGGCTCCGCAGTACTGGTTCTGGACGACTCCTCCTTTGAACAGGTTGCTTCCATTGCCGTCCCCGATGCAGACCGCGTAACCCGTATGCAGGTCAGAAACGATACCCTGTACGTTTGCGGCGCAGGCTCCGACTCCATGACCTACAACTATATCTACGCAGCTGCTCTGACAGCTGATGCACAAGCAGCACTGGATGCACAGGTTGCTACTCTTGACAAGTATCAGCAGGAAAACGACACCGGTGATGAGACCGAGACTACCGAGGCTGCCACCGAGGACAAGACCGAGGTTACTACCGAGGAACAAACCGAGGCTCCCACTACCGAGGAACAGACCGAGGCTCCCAAGAAGAACGGCTGCAACAGCGTGATCGGTGGTACAGCAATCGTTGCTGCCATCGCACTCGGCGCACTTGTTATCGCCAAAAAGAAGGATTGATTTCTTAAATATCTGTAAGGACCGTTGCTCCGCATGGGGCAACGGTCTTTTTTAGGTTGGGACCCGGTACGGGCGATCACTGATCGCCCACACCGGCACAACTACTTTTCAAAAATATTTTCAACTTTTTTCAAAAGCCCCGCACATTTTGCAAAGGAAATTCGTCTATATATGTGAAAGAAAATTTTTCTCCAAACCTATTGACAAACGCAGGAAATTGTTGTATGATTGTATTAGTACAATAATACAAGGAGGAATGCAAACGTGAACGTGTCGACACCCAAGCCATCGGTTTCTGGACAGTTGCTTGACAAATACCGCATGGATATCGTAGGCGGCAAATATCCGCCGGGCGGGCAGTTCCCCACCGTGCGCGCGTTGGCTTATGAGGAATCGGTCAACCCCAACACCATGCAAAAGGTGCTCTCACTGCTTGAACAGGATGGGTTGTTGGTCAGCCAAGGTACACGCGGGCGATTTGTCACCGAAGATCCAAGCGTCATTGCCGAGATCAAGCTGCTCTTGCAGACCGAATATCTGCATAGTGTAAAGCAGAGCGCGGCAAAGCTTGGCATCACCAAGCAGCAATTTTTGCAATTTTTAGAGGAAAGCGAGGATACAGGCATATGAGCCAACCCATTTTAGTTTGCGAAAAGCTTTGTAAAAGTTATAAGAAAAACGTGCCCGTGCTAAAAGAGCTTGACTTTACCGTGGAGCCCGGCAGGATCGTGGGGCTTCTCGGTCCAAACGGCTGCGGCAAATCCACCCTGCTCAAGCTGATCTCGGGACTTTTGCAGCCCGACAGCGGCAAGATCCTGGTCTGCGGCGAGGAGAGAAGCGACCAAAGCAACGCAGTCATTTCTTTCTTACCCGAAAGACCCTATTTCTCGTCCTCAATGCGCGTTTGCTCCATGATGGACTTCTTCCAGGATTATTACACGGATTTCGACCGCTCATTATGCGAGGTCATGCTGAAGGATCTTGATATTGATCCAAATGCTCGTATGCGCACGCTTTCCAAGGGAACAAAGGAAAAGGTGCAGTTGGTGCTGGTCATGGCTCGTCGCGCCAAGCTTTATCTCTTGGACGAACCGATCGGCGGCGTTGACCCCGCGGCACGCGAGTATATTCTCAAAACCATCATCAGCAACTATAACCCCGAGGCAGCTGTCATTATCACCACGCACCTGATCGCAGACGTGGAGAGCGTACTGGACGACTTTGCATTTGTGGACAGCGGCAGGATCGCCATGGCGGGCAACGCCGATGAAGCGCGAGAGACACATGGCAAGAGCCTTGATGAGCTTTTCAGGGAGGTGTTCAGATGTTCAAGAAATGCTTAAAATACGATATGCGTGCCTTTGCCAAGATCTGGCTGATCGCATCTGCCGTGGTGCTGATCATTTCTATCCTGGGCGGCATTGGCTTTAGCAGCTTTATCGGTGCAATTACGTCCATGGAAGAGTTGGAAACGCAAACCGAGCCCGAATTTTGGGAGACCGCACTGGTTTTTGCCCGTATGATGATCGGCATGGTCTGCTATATTGTTTTTATTTACACGCTTGTGATCTATAACGGCGGCACGCAGATCATGCTCCTCATCCGTTACTACACCAAATTCTTTACCGATCAAGGATATCTTACCTTTACCCTGCCCGTACGCCGCAGCACGCAGTTCTGGTCTAAGGCTGTCTCGGGGCTGCTCTATTCCACTGCATCAGGACTTATGACGATTCTTTCCGTGATCACGGTAATAATCAGCATTTTTATTTCCCTGCTGATCGCTCCCGACAGCGCACAGCAATTTGATCTCTCGCAGCTGACGCAGCTTTTACAGCCTGCCACTGTGGCTTATGCGTTGGTTGCCTGCGTGTTAGGCGTGCTTTTGGTCACCGCAATCAATTTTGCTTCGCTGATGATGCAGTATCTGATCATTACGCTGGCGGCAACCATGTTCCGCAAGCTCAAGGTGCTCAGCGTCATCGTGGCGTATTACGTAGTCAACAACGTCATTGCCATTCCGATCATTTACGTGGGTATTTATTACGTGATGATTGCAGCCGTATTCCTGATCATGGGTCTTACGGGCTTGATGACCGTACCGATCCTTGGTTGGCTTGGCATTTACGCGATCATGTTGCTTGCCGCACTCGGTGCTGTGACGGTCGGCATGATCCTTGCAAACTTTACCATGCAGCGTCTTGAGCGCAAGCTCAATCTTGCATAAAGGAGGAGGTACGATATGAAAAACATCAAGAAATTTTCAGTCCTTTTACTCTGCCTCTTGCTTGCATTTGGCATGATCCTACCCATATCCGCCGCGTCCGATGCTACAGACGTCGATGAAACGCCCGAATGGGTGCTTTCCAAAGACGAACAGACGCTCTCCCTCGATACCGAGATCTATACGAAATATCCGATTCCCATGGGTACGTGGATCAGGCCCTACGTGTTCTATGAATACAACCAATCCGTGGGAGAAGATCTGCTTGACGTGGGCTGCCCGGGTTACATTGCAGAAGACGAAAGTCTGATCCAATATCAAGGCATCACGCTTCTCTACTCGGGTCTTTCCCAATATGCAACCGTTTCCGTATACGTGCAACCCGAGGGGAAGGCGAATATGGATGCCTTTACTGCGGGCGAATACGCACAATACGAGTTGGGAAGCTACCATCAAAGCTCGATTATCAGTGGGGACATGATTTCGAAATGGAACGGTTCTGCGACTAATACGACCGTAGACGTAACAACCCTTGCAGATGTTCCCCGTTATTACGTACTCGGATATGATCAAACCCTGACGCTGGCACACGTAATCGGCGCGGTGTTCGAGCTTGAAGGCGAATACTTGTACGTATATTACGATGCGCTGGACAACTCCTGCTTTGATGCGAACGGCAATCTTTCCTTCCGCCAGGGTACCATTTCCGCACTGCGCCCGGATGCAGAGGACAGTCAAACCGTGGCAAGTGCTATTGAAAACGCAAAGCCCTACTCGACAAGCAGATTTTACGAGCCTGTCGATCCCCTGGATCCCACTATTTCCATCATCTGCTTTCTGCTCATCGCATCTCCCCTGCTCTTTATCCTGCCCGCGCTGCTGTTGGTGTTCGGTATCGTCATGAGATGCATCAAGAAGATCCCTAACCGTAAGCGTTGGAATACCGTTATTATCCTTTCTGCACTTTGGCTGGTCGGCTCGTTTGTTACAAGCCTGCTTCTGCTCATTCCCACGTTCTTCCTGTAATGAAAGAAAGGAAACACTATGAAACGCTATCTATGCATTGGACTTTTATTGGTTGTGTGCCTATCCATGGTCGCCTGCGGGCAGATCGAGGATACCAACGGCGCGGATGATTATTCACTTGCCACACTCACCAAAGAGGATCTGCTCAAAAAGGTCTCCAGCAGCAGTCAGGCAGGATTTTTGCACACACAACTCAACGACAAGCACACGTATAAGGTCACCAAATTCTCGGGCGTGGAGGTGCTGGAAGAGATTCACGTAAAGCAAAACGCAAAGCAGCTGACCATTTCGGCAAGCAGCACGCTGAACAGCGGAAATTTATACGTGTACGTGCGCTGTGACGGTGTGATCGTAGGAGATTTTGCAATCGGACAAAATGATACGGTCACGTTGGAAAACCCGCCTTCGGGTGATTACGAGCTTTGTATTGCAGGTGAGAGCGCAAGCTTTGAATTGTCGGTCACGATCACGCAGGAATAAAGGAGTATCATATGAAAAACACCAACACCTGCCCCAAATGCGGCAAGCACAACATCGTGCGCTTTGACGGCTACGTCGGCGCATACGGCTCGGGCAACAATCTGATGACCGGCGCGACAGTTTTCTCGGGTGTCAACGTCAACCGCTACGTCTGCTGCGACTGCGGCTTTACCGAGGAATGGATCGACACCTGCGACCTTGATAAGGTGGAGAAAAGCAAAAAGGCAAGAAGATAAAACGCAAAACAGCGTCATCCCATATGGGGTGGCGCTGTATGTATTTAGTTTGCGCCGACGCGGGCGATCTGTGATCGCCCCCCCTTGGCACAAATCAACTTAAAAAGTTTCCGATGGGAATGATGAATTAGCAAAAAAAGAGAGAGAGCCCCCCCGTGTCATCCTGAGCAAGAAAACACCCCGTGTGGATGTTTTCGCGTCGAACTTTCCAAAAGCTGCAATGAATTGCGGATTTTGGAAAGTCAAAACGCGGTACGCGTTTTGAGGATCTACGAGGACTACAACTATATCCGCCCATAGATCCCGCGCTGCGCGCGCCCCTTCAAGGTTCGACTTCGTTATTTCGCAACTCATTGCGAAATTCCTTCGCATCAGGATGACACGGGCGAGTGTTCGCATCATAAAAAGCAAAAGCAGAAGCCTTATGACTTCTGCTTTCGTGTTTGCTTATTTCTCCGCTTATTTGTCAACCCGATGCCGCTGCTTTTTATTTTTCTTCCTGCTTCTTTTTCTTATCCGCGGGCTTGCGTAACAGCTTGGCAACGTCGAATTTGGGGATACGAATGTCCGTAATAAACATCAATCCCACCACGACGGGCAGCACGTGATGCACCACGTCCATAACGTTATCCGGCACGATCAGACCCACCAAGAAGCACGCGGGCAGGATGATGGCGATCGTGGTCACCGGCAAGCCGCGGTAAGACTTGGCACAACCACCCTCACTTCTCTGTCGTTTGGTTTCCAGCACGTTGAAGAATGCCAGGCGAATGAGTGCGCAAAGCACGTAAAAGATCAAAAACGCAACGCCCCAGATCTCGTCCACGCCGCAAAAATACAGGATCACGGCAGGCACGACACCAAAGCACACCACGTCGCAAAGCGAATCCAGCTGAATACCAAAGTTCTTCTGATCCTCGGTTCTATTCTTTTTGGTGCGTGCAACAACGCCGTCAAACATATCCAAAAAGCCCGAAATCCCCACGCACAAAATAGCCCACATGATCTCGCCGCTGTATGCCAGCTTGATACCTAGCAACCCCGAGACCAAACTCATGTAAGTTAAAATGACTGTATAATCGTATACGCCTATGAACTTCATATTATTCGCCTTTCTCCATAGAGGAATTTTGCTGCTTACGCTGTACGATATCCATGCCTCTTGCCACAATAAAGCCAAGCACGAAGCAGACTAATGATATGACCAAAAGCAAACCGGAATCAAATTTTGCGGGAACGATCTTGATTGAGGACGCCACCACAAATCCAAGCACGACACGCGAAGTGACAGCGTAATGCCGCTTATACAACATATTGACCAGCCTTGCAAGCGACAGCGCAGTCACTGCAATGCCAAGCAGCATGGGAACCAGTATTCTCCAATCCAGCGAACCAATCCCCGCAGTCATAGGCTCGTACAGTCCAAAGCAGATCAGGATGGAAGACGAGCTGAGTCCCGGCACGATGGTGGAGAGTCCCCACAAAAAACCGCAGAACACGAACGCCAAAAACGAAGGCGGAATGATAATGCCCGAGGTGTTCTCGAGCAAATGGAAAAACAGGAACGCCAAGGACAGCGATACCACAAAGGGAGTCCAACTTTTTTTTGCATCGCTCTGCTCAGACACCTTGAAAAGCTCAGGCAACGTGCCGCAGATCAAGCCAAAGAACAGCATAAGCGCGACAGGTGCACAGGCATCAAACAAAATCTCCACGCCTTTTGCAAGCAACAAAAAGCCCACGATCCATCCAATTCCGAACGGGATAAGCATACGATAATGCTTTTTAATAGCGGGCACGGGAGTGGTCAGCAGCTCCATCATAGGCTCGTATACGCCAAACGCCACGCTGAGCACGCCGCCGCTGACACCGGGTAATATTGCACCCACGCCCACGATCGCGCCCTCAATAAAATCTACAATGCCTTGCAGAACACCTTTACGCTTCATGCAATTCTCCCCGCAACGTACCGATATACTTGCCAAAAAGCCGTGTCAACAGCGTCAGCTCCTCGTCGGGCATCTTGGCAAACGCCTTTTGCTCCGCGCACATCACGGGACCTACGATCTCCTCGCCGCGGCGTCTTCCCTCCTCGGTCAGATGCACAGTCTTGTGGTTACGCGTTCCCGGAACAATCTCAAGATAAGCAAGCTTTTTGAGTCGCATACCCGTAATGACCGTGTTGACCGTCTGTTTGGGCAACGACCACATCGCGCAAATATCCTGTTGGGTGCACTCGCAAGGCATAGTCATCAAGGTATACCAAATCCAGAATTCACTCTCGGAAATGGCAAGATGCTTGATTGCACCGCGATAGACACCAACCAACTCCTTGATCTGTTGAATGACCTGGCTGCCCTGCTCTGAAAATAATTTGTCCATTGTATCCTCCGCAAGAGTCCTATATCGTACTCTACAAGTACATTATAGTCCTATTTCGTACTCTTGTCAAGAGGGTGGAACGGATTTTTGTCAAAAACAGCGGTATTTTTCGTAGAGGAGGTTCCCTCCCGCGAATGAAAATCAAACGGGAGGTGCTTCCCTGCAAGTCAAAAGTCAAATGGAGTGGCTTTCACCACTCCATTCTATACTCTCTTACCCAAGGTAAGTTTCAAGGGGTTTTGCCCTTTATTTACAGAAAGTTCATCTTACTGCGCCGTCGGGATACACCGCGCGGCTCCCGCCCACGAATTTGGGACGTGTACGTGCGCAAAGCACGCTTGCACACCCGATGGTATTTTGTACTATTCTGACAGGAACTGCCACATGGCGCAAATGCATACCGATCAGCGTGCCGCCGATGTCCATACCCATATGCGCTTTGATAAATTCCACGGCAACAGGCTCGTGCATACCTGCCCACGCAGCCGTTGCAAACGAACCACCCGCCTTAGGCTGCGGGAGTACACAGACCTGCTCAAGTCCGTATTTCTCTGCACACTCGCGCTCCACAATCAGGGCGCGGTTGAGGTGCTCACAGCATTGCGCGGCAAGATATATCTCCCGCCCGGCGCAAGCCGCTGCAATCGCGGCATATACTTCATTGGCTACCTCGGGCGCGGACGCGTGTCCGATGCTGCCGCCCGCGATTTCGGACGAGGAACAGCCCACGACCAATATCTGCCCTGCCTTGGCATTTGCAGCATCCAGAAGTTGCTCTGCCGCCTTTGCTGCCTGTTCTCTGATCGTCATGGTATCCATATCAGCCCTCGTAAACCTCGCGGTCGCAAATCAGCGTTACGTCGGTGTGCAGATTCAAAAAGGATGCAGGACAGGACGTGCTGACAGTTCCTTGCAGCATTGCCTTGACTGCCTCTTGCTTACCCTTGCCGTTTGCCAAGATGATGATTTTCTTAGCTGACAAGATGGTACCCATACCCATGGTCAGTGCCTTGGTGGGCACCTGGTCTGCACTTGCAAAGAAGCGCGCGTTGGCATCAATAGTGTCCTCGGTCAAGCCCGTGACGTGGGTTGCGGGATGCAGTGCCTCGGCAGGCTCGTTGAACGCGATATGACCGTTTCTGCCAATACCCAAAATCTGAATATCCGCACCGCCCAAACCTCTTACGAACGCTTCGTATCTTGCAGCCTCTGCGGCAGCATCCTCTGCGTCACCTGCGGGCACGTGTGTGTTTGCTTTGTCCACATTGATGTGGTTAAACAGCTTGGTATTCATAAAATAGCGGTAGCTCTGCTCATTTTCAGGCGCGATTGGATAGTATTCGTCAAGATTGACCGTGGTCACGCGCGAAAAATCCAACTCACCGCGCTTGTACATTGAAATCAGCTCAGCATAAAGTCCCTCGGGGGTAGATCCCGTAGCAAGACCCAATACACAATCGGGCTTGGACTTGACCACTTCTGCCACCATGCCTGCGCCTACGCGCGACATTTCTTTGTAATCGTTACAGCAAACAATTCTCATAAGGTTTTCTCCTGTTTTAGAATTTGAAGTTACCAGCGGTCGCTTTCATCCTCGGGAATGACCTCCTTGACAGCGGCGATGGCGCACTCAATCATGCTGTCATCGGGCTCAAGCACGGTAATATGCTGCAGCCAAACGCCTGGCAGAGAGATCAGACGGGTCAGGAAATTGTCGTATCTACCCGCCAGCTTGAGCAGCTCATAGCCTATGCCCATAACCAGGGGGAGCAATACTAAGGATATGCCGGTACGTACTAAAGTGGGAAGCAGCTTGAATACTTCTGCCAGCTCTTCCATGGGGAAGCCTGCAATTGCCATAAATACGGGATTAATAAAAAATGAAACAAACACGTTGACAAGTACCATCAATATCAAAAACGAGGTGCCGCAACGGGGGTGAAATCTTTTCTGCTTGCGCACGTTTTCCACAGTCAAGGGCAGTCCCGCCTCATAACAGAAGATGGTTTTATGCTCTGCACCGTGATAGCGGAAGGTACGGCGGATTTCCTTCATCAAGGACACCGCAGCCATATAGCCGACCACGATGACGATCTTGAGCACACCCTCTATCAGCGAACGGATAAAAGAATCAAGTGCCACATCCTCGGGTTTAAGCGCAGGGATCAATCCGACAAGCAGATCGTAAAGTGCGGTAGGCACGAACTTAAACAACAAAATTGCCAAGCCCAAGCCAAGCACAACGCCAAGCACCATGACCAGCGTAGTGGTCAGCGAGGCACTGTCTGTTTTCTTTTCCTTTTTCTCCTGTGCGGTTGATTCTTCCACCGTGGGAGAATCAACCGATTCGGTGGATTCGTGAATCGGCCCTACGGTATCCTGCGCAGATTCGGTCGATTCGTGAATCGACCCTACGGTATCCTGTGCAGATTCGGTCGACTCGTGAGTCGACCCTACGGTATCCTGTGCAGCAGAATTCTTTGCCGCCTTTTTGGCAGCCTTGGCAGCCTTTTTGGCTTCCTTTTCGCGGCGCATCTCCTCCTCAGCCTCCTCAAGTCCGGAGATCTCGGCAGAACGCATCAAACACTTATATCCCTGGATCATGGACATGGCAAAGTTATAAACGCCACGCACGACGGGGATCTTTGTAATCGCGGGCGTTTTCGTGCTGTTATTCGAAATCTCCAGCACGATCTCGCCATCGGGATTGCGCACCGCCATGGCAGTCTTTTTGGGTCCTCGCATCATAATACCTTCCATCAGCGCCTGACCGCCGATCGAGGTTTTTTTGCAAGGTGAACATTTATCTTTTTTCATACTAATCTCCAATCTGTGCATAATACATCACATTACATGATAGCACATGAATATTAACATAATATGAATTATTTGCACCTTTTTCGATTTGCGCTTGACTTTCATGCTTTTTTAGGATATAATAACCCTATATGTGAAAAATTACCCATTGGAGGATACAAACATGAACTTTTTGAATTTCTCTCCCCTGTTTGGCGGTGATAGCGGTCCGGCTTCTATCATTCTCACCGTGGTCATGCTGGTGGGCTTTGGTCTGTTCTTCTATTTCTTTATGATCCGTCCTCAGAAAAAGCAGGAAAAAGAGATCAATGAAATGCGCAACAACCTTGAGGTAGGCGATGAGATCACCACCATTGGCGGCATCATCGGCAAGGTTATCAGCATCAGAGACGAAACCATAGTGATCGAAACCAGCCACGACCGCACCAAGATCCGCTTGCTCAAGAGTGCGATCAGTAAGGTTGACGTCAAGGCAGAGGACGCAAAATAATCACATACTGCAATTTGACATAAAAATGACTCCGTATGCATACAGTATTACCGAAATAAGGTAATATGATGAATACGGAGGCATTTTTTATGAGCAGATCGGTCATGGGTGCACTGCCCGCACGCGCACATACGACAAAAGGCAAAAGAGAGGACACCGGCGGCTTTGTTCAGGGACTTGTATGGGGCCTTGGTATGAGCGTTGCGGGATCGGTGATTTTTCTTTTTTTGTGTGCGATGATTGCAAACGCAGGAAATGACCCGGATGCGCTGATCGCACCGCTTGGTTTTAGTGCGATTGTGATGTGTTGTTTACTTGGCGGACTTGGCGTGGGTCTGAAATGCCAAAACGCCGTGCTTCCTTGCGCGCTGCTCTTGGGCTGCGTGTTGCTCGGTCTGGGACTTGCGGTGGGACTGCTTTTTGGCAGTGAGGTACGACAAGCCTTAACTCTTGAACTGGGGCTTGGAGCGAGCCTTGGTGTACGCGCCGGGTTTGTTGCAGTTTTGTGTGCGGCTGCCGCACTGACCTCACAGATCAAGAGTAAGCTGCAGGCAAGACCGAAACGGAGACATTGATATGTAGAGCAAGGGCTGCGCCATATGGCGCAGCCCTTGCTTATATTTTATCCTTATTGAAAAGCATATTCAATATCGCCGCGTCCCTCGGCGGGATACAGCTGCACAGTCACACCTGCATTTTCGGGATACCAGCCGTATCCGTTCACAAGCGATCCCATCTGATTGGGTGTACCCCATGCGCCCGTTATACTGCCATCCGGCTGATAATCCAAATAGCACACCAACATCCTCAGATCAACGTTATCATAGCCAAGGGCGATCGAAGGTACAGCAATACCATCAGCTTCCAGTTTCATAACAATATCGCGGTACAGCGTTTCCCAGGAAATCGCATACTCTGCGATCCAACCGCTTCCGTCAGGCTTTTTACAGGTACAGCCGATCACCTCACCCTCACGCCATTCCGGATCATCGTCGGACGCCATTTGATAATCGATCGTACTTGCGGCATCATCACTAATGCACTGTACTGTCATATCTACCGTATTGTCTTCCTGTATTGCAAACGAGTAGAATATCGCACGCTCGTATGCCTCGGTTTCACCTGCCCAGCCGCCAAAGTCTATCTGGATCTGGAAGGCATCGCCCTGATACGCGCCGTCCTTTGCATACGTGATATCGTAATCGGTTATGTCAAAAGCAAAATATACGTAATTGTGATCCGCAGCCATACGCATCGCAAATCCGTTCTCATCGTCAACCTCGCCCACCCATGCATCCAGATTGTCCTTATAGAAGAGTTTAGGTGCACAGATGACGTCATGCCAGTCGGACAGATCACCGTCCAAAACAATCTCCAACGGGTATACGACATCGACAGCAGGCTCGGTAATCGGCTCGTCCCAAGAATCCACCTCGGTCCATTCATCCACGATGGAATCCACTTCGGTCTCGTATTCCACAGGCGGCATAGTTTCAATCGGCGGTAAAGTCGAGGTACTTAAGGTAATATCGTCCACATAAACAGTTTCCCAATCTTGCACGGGCAACTCTTCTAAAATTGCCCCCTGTTTGAGTTCTTCAAGCAACTCTGAAACCAGCCCGTTCCCAAGGTCGCAGGAAGCAAAGACGGTCATGCAAAGCGTGGTCAAAAGCAACATGGTAATCATTTTTTTCATGGTATTATCCTCCTTTTTGCTTTTTATTCTATTCAGATCTTCGCTTTTTTGATCCTTCTCTTCATCTTGGAAAGGTCTCGCAACATCTTGAGCGTATCGCGCACTAAGTTGACCGATGACTCGCGGTGGTTGATGATCTTGACCGGAATCTCGTGAATGGTCATGCCGTACTTGACCGCCCACAGAATAGCCTCAAAGTCAAAGGCAAAGCGATCCACCTCGCAACGGGTAAAGATCTTTTTGACCGCATCCTTAGTAAACGCCTTACAGCCACACTGGGAATCGGACAGCTTGAAGCCGCCCGCAAGACACAGCACCTTGATATACGTCTTGCTTGCCAGCTTGCGAATGGGGGTATAGCCCTCGTAGCCGTCCTTGGACAGGTTGCGTGAGCCGATGACCATATCTGCCTCGGGATGCGCCAAAAACGCGTCACGCACGCGACCGATGACTTCGGTGCCGTATGCAAGGTCTGCGTCGGTGAACATGACGTAGTCACCCTTGGCGGCAAGCATGGCAGTACGCACGGCATAGCCCTTGCCGCGGTTTTGCTCATATCCTACTACGCGGACACAGGGCAGGTGCAGCGACTCAACCAGCTTATCGCAACCATCCTTGGAACCGTCGTTGGAAAAAATGATCTCGTAATCCTCAAAATTTGCCTGCATATACGCAGATAGCTGTCGCGCGGTATCCTCAATGATGCTCGACTCGTTATACATGGGGATGCAAAGTGAAAATTTCATGGTGTATCACGTCCTTTGATTTTATTTTCTGTAAATATAAAGCAGCATATCCACCTCAGTGGTTAATTTCTCCAGCTGCATAAGCTTCTGTTTATCTGCCTCACTTGTTCGCCAATAATAGGGTGTCATGGAAAACAAAGCCGCAATGTCGTCCTGCCCTTCCACTGTGATTACAAAATGCACATTGCGTGTTTCAACAAAACTCAAATCGACAGGCAGGTCTGCGCGCTCGGCATTTTGATAAGTAGTTTCGTACATGGCGCGCTTGAGCCCCATCAGGTGCCGCGGTCCTGCACCAAGGAGAAACAAATAGCCGCCATCCTTTAACACACGACTGTACTCCTGCTCTGCACAGGGGGCAAATACGTTGATCACACCATCGGTACACGCATCGCGTACAGGCATAGTATAGACCGACGACACAGCATAAGCGGCATTATCAAGCCCCTGCATCCCCGTGTCCTTGGCGGCACGCGCACAGCCGAATTTGGAAAGGTCAACGCCCAGCATACGGTATCCTTGGACTGCTAAGCGGTTGGTATAGTAACCTTGGCCGCAGCCCGCATCAATCAATGTCGCACCTTGGGGCAAACAATCCTGCACCGCCTGCTCCAGGGCAGAGGCAGCCGGGGCGTAGTAGCCCTTTTGCAAAAAGCTTGTCCGCGCGGCGATGGCTTGCTTGGAGTCTCCCCCGGGGGCATGTCCCACGGCAAGATTGACGTACCCTTCACGCGCGATATCAAAGCGGTGCTTGCCGCCAAGACAGCAAAGCGTGCCGCCCTCGACCGAAACGCCGTTTTCGCACACGGGACAGGTCAGTATATCGGTAAACGCACTCAGCATATCTTCTCCTCTTTTTCTCTGCCCACCAATACAAGATATTCCTCGTAGGTCAGCAGCATTTTCAGCGCGTCAAGCAGCGCGTTGGCAGTCATGTCCTCGGGCAGTCCGCAAGAGCGTGCAATCTCTGCCCTGCGGGCTTTACTGTCCGCGCCGCCCGAAAGTCCATCAATAAAGAAATCGGTCTTAGAGAGCGGATTTTCGCCTCTGCGCTGTGCCGCATCGCCTTGTGCGTAAGGGGCAAACAGTTCGCGCAAGAGCTCTGCATCTATGCCCTCCACGCCAAGCAGTCCCTGTGCGCTCGGAGCATCCTTGCGGCGTTCCTTGCCCTTGATCTGTGGGGTATACAGCTGGATCAGCCGATCCTTGGGGATAAGCGACGAGATATGTGAGCGAATGACCTTGCCGCCGCCGTCACTGTCGGTCAGCACAATGATCATGCTCTTTTCAGCAAGCTTGCGCAGCAACTGCGCCTGTTCTCGATTTTTGAAAACACCGAATCCCGCCGTGGGAATGATCTGCGCCTCGATGATAGAGGACAGCTTGATCTTATCGTACTTCCCTTCCACGATAACGGGATACGGGATCACAAGCTTTTCTGCCATAAAAAAGCTCCTTAAACCAAATAATAAATCAGTACCGCTGCGCCAAGCAGGATACGATACACGCCAAACGGTGCAAAGCCGCGGCGAGAAACAAAATCAATCAAAAAACGAATGGACAGGCGTGAAGTCACGTACGCCGCAATGCACGCAATCAGCAGCACCAGCACCGCCTCAAACGGCATATGCAAGCCGTTTTGCAGCATAAAGCGTGCGAAGCCCACCACCTTGATACCGCACGCACCCAGCATGACGGGTACTGCCATGAAAAACGAAAGCTCCGCTGCTGTCTTGCGAGAAAGCCCTAACAGCACACCGCCTAACATACAAGCCCCCGAGCGCGACGTGCCGGGTACGAGCGAGAGCACTTGGAACAGCCCCACGCCAAACGCTTTTGCATATGTCAGCTCTCCTACCCCGCAGGCGTCATCTGCTTTTCCTTTGCGCATACGCTCTGCAATGATAAACAGCACGCCGTACAAAATCAGCATGGCGGCAACCACCGCGCCATTATATAAAAGTCCGTCCATATCCTTGCCGCAAAGACGCTCGAGTATCGCATCTGCCGTCACACCCGCAAGCCCTGCGGGAATACAGCCTACGATTACACGCATCCATATACCGATCGAGGCGCGGCACGCCTCTCGGTCAGACACAGGCGGAAACAGCTGCCTGTGATATAAGGTCACAACTGCAAAGATCGCGCCAAGCTGCACGGCGACCAAAAACAGCTCCCTGAACTCTGACGCAAACTGCGGGTGCACTTGCGCTCCGACGTTCAATGTCAAAAACGACTCCAGCAGGATCAGATGTCCCGTAGAGCTCACGGGCAGCCATTCGGTAATGCCCTCAAGTATGCCGTACAACAGCGATTTCAGCAGTAAAAATCCCAACGTTTCTCCTTAGAGCGAATCAGGTCTGCGCTTATCAAAGCCCCGGGAGCTTCCTGCGCGCATGATGTCGCCCTCGCGTATCGGGAAAGGCACGCGACACCAGAAAATCATGGAAGGATGCGGTGCGGCGGGAATGGCTGTGCCGTCCGGCAGATAAAGCTCGCCTACGTCAAAGCCCTTGCCGATCTTGCCGGGAGAGATGACCTCAGCACCCTCACCCACGCTGACCTTGTTGCGCTGCACAAAACGGTACAACCTGCCCTCTTGGTTCTGCATGGGCACGCCTGCCGCTTGTATCGCATATGCTTCCTCTTGATTATATTCCGTTGCGGTGGCAAAATATGCTTTTTCGCGGATATATCCGCACTCGCCAAGCAACTGGGGATTGTTCATGGGATCATCCAGATAAAATCCCGTGCCATAGGTGCGATGTGAAACGCTTTCCAATTCAGTCAGCCAATCGGGGTTGAACACGTAGTTCTCCGGATCAGCCGCATAAGTATCCATCGCCATGCGGTAAGCATTGGTGACCACGGCGGTATAGTAGGCACTCTTCATTCTGCCCTCGATCTTAAACGAATCAATACCGCTTTGCATCAGCTGCGGAATGCAATCGATGGTACACATATCCTTGGAGGACATGATAAACGTACCGTACTCGTTTTGCTCGATCGGGATAGGCATTTCGGGTCTCTTTTCCTCGACCAGTACGTAGTTCCACCTGCAGGGTTGCGAACAGGTGCCGCGGTTGCCGTCTCTTCCGTTGAGTGCGTTGGCAAGCAGACATCTACCGCTGTAAGAGACGCACATTGAGCCATGCACGAACGCCTCCAACTCCACATCGGCGGGCAAAGCTGCGCGGATGGCAGCAATCTCGCTAAAGCTCAACTCACGCGCCAGCACCAATCTCTTGGCACCAAGAGCCGCCCATGCACAAGCTGCTGCGGGGCTTACGATGCTTGCCTGGGTGGAGATATGGATCTCCATATCGGGCAAGATCTCCTTGATCGTCGCAAGCACACCCATATCGGCAACAATCATGGCGTCTATCTCATAATCCTTGATCTCGCAGAGGAACTTGCGCAGTAAGGGATATTCCACGGTGCGCGGCATGGTGTTGACAGTCAGATACAGCTTTTTACCACGGGCGTGCGTATATTCCACCGCCTCCTTAAGTTCTTCGTTGGTAAAATTATCTGCTGCAGAACGCATCCCAAACATTTGTCCTGCGCAATATACAGCGTCCGCGCCGTAAAGCAGCGCCGCCTTGAGTTTTTCAAAATTTCCCGCCGGGGATAAAAGCTCGGGCATAATAGTCCTTTCTGTCTACTGATATAGACACCAAATCTTTCAAAACGTAACGTGTCTTGGAAACTTATTTTTCGCTATCTTGCTTTTGCTGTGCTTTTTTATACTGTGCAGCTAAAATTGCAGGACGAATGACCTGCGTATATACGATCACACCAACCAGAACGCAAAGTGTCAGGCAAGGCCAGAAGATATACCCCTCGGGAGTCAAGAACAGAACCAAAACAAACGTCAGCAGAGATACACCAAACAGCGAGAGTAATAATGCAGTCACCACTTTGCGCTTTTTTTGCTGCTTTGCACGGTAAGCTTTGACATCATCGTTTTCAGCGCTTGCACCCGTGGCTGCCAATTGTTCCAGTCGTGCGATCTCCTTGGCGTACTGCTCGTAAAGCGCGTCCGCATCACGATAGCCATGGATCTTCTGCAAAAGAGAGAGCGAGCGGTAATACTCGTGCACCGCGCAAGGTGCGGGCTCGGTCGCATCGGTATATATCTGTAATTTTTCGTCTTCGGTGTAAGCCATTCTGAATCTCCCCAAAAATAAGCACAGTTTTTTTTATTATATCATATTTTTTTGAAAATCTCAATAGCTTTTTGCAATTATTCGCTCACAAACGCAAAAACACACCGCCGAAGCGGTGTGTTTTTATCAATATTTCAATTTATTCGGGCAACTTCTCTGCGCGAGGTAAGCCGGGCCATTCAAACGCTTCCATCGACTTTTCATAGCCATAGTAAAAATCGCTGTCCGCAGCCGACGTATCGGTCATCAGATAACGCCCGGGGCTCAAGCCCTCCAGCTCGGCAAGCACCCATACATACGTTCCCTGGAGATTTTCGTAAAGATCCAGCTCGTACAGATCGGAATAGTACGCATATCCCGCAACACCATCCTGAATGGTACAGTCATCATAGATTGCGCCGTGATCGTACACGAAATCCACGTTGTGCCAGTTGTAGGCAATGCGGTAAAAGCAATCGTCCTGCGGGATGTTCAGATACAGGCAAACGTTGGTGGAGTCAGTCATTGAGATCACTCCGCCACCCCCTTCAGCAAGATAATCAATAGCGTCCTGCATACAGGAAAATTCCTCCCCGTCATCGGTAACGCAAATGGGATACCCGAAATCGTATCTGCCGTCGTAGCAGGTGACGACGCCGTCCATGGACGTGCCTACCGCGATCAGATTGAGGTAGGGATTGTTGGGATCGTCATCGGAAAAATCGTCACGCCCTGCTGCGCCTTGCGTCTCGGTCTCGGTCTCGGGCTCGGTCGACGATTGATCGGTGGTGGGCTCGGCTACAGTAGGATTTTCGGCGGTGGGGGCTTCGGTTGCGGGCTCGGTGGTAACCTCAGTGGGGGGCTGCTCGGTGTCCCCGCCCTTATCGCACGCAACAAGCACGAGAAGCAAAAGCACGCAAAGCAGAATGGAACATACACGGATCTTGTTCATATTTGCCTCCTATCGGCGTTTATTTGCCTTTTTTTTTATTATAGCATGGCCTTGGCAATTTGTCAATCAAAAAAGCCCCGCAGGGGGGCTTTTTTCAAAGAACGAATGCGGCGACCATAGTCAGCACGCCGGCAAAGCCGAAGTTGAGGGCTGAGAACTTGGCAAGATACGAGCCTGCCTTGCTCGGATTGTGCGCGCAGTACTCGCGGAAGGTGATCAGAGACGCAAGGGATGCGATCAGCGTGCCTGCACCGCCGATATTGACACCCAGGAGCAGCGCGGGATACTCGGTCGTGAACTGCGAGAGCAGAATTGCAGAGGGCACGTTGCTGATGACCTGACAGGACAGCACCGAGAATACCAGCGTGTTCTTTTCAAGCAGACCGCTCATTAAGGTGCTGACAGCGGGAATGCGCGCCATGTTGCCTGCAAAGATAAAGAAGCAAACAAACGTCAGAAGCAAGCCGTAATCCACCTGCATCAGCGCCTTCCTGTCCATAAACAGCAGCGCAGCAGTAATGATGATCAGCCCGATCCAGTACGGGATGATGCGGAACACCACCACCAGCGCGAGTGCAAACAACACAAGATAAATGACGGTTCGGCCCACGGGAAGGCGGTCACTTCCCTGCTCGGGCATTTCCAACTTGACGCCGGGCAGGCACAGACAACAGACGGTAATGAGCGCGATGGCTGCCAGGAACGGGATCAGCATAATACCCATAAACTCTCCCGTAGGAATGTTAAAATAACTGTACAGATACAGATTCTGCGGATTTCCGAAGGGTGTCAGCATACCGCCGAGGTTTGCGGCAATGTTCTGCATGATGAACACAAACGCCATATATTTCTGCATCCCCGTAAAGGAAAGCACAAAATAGCCCAGCGGCAAGAAGGTTAAGAGAGCCATGTCGTTGCTGATCAGCATCGAGCCGATAAAGGTCACATATACAAGCGCCAGCACCGCCATGCGAAGGCTGCCCGTGCTGCGTACGATCTTGCGCGAGAGCACCGTGAAAAAGCGGATATTTTTTAGTGCACATACCACCGCCAACGTGCAAAACAAACAGGTCAGCGTGCGCAAGTCAAAATACGATGCGTAAGCCGCGTCCGGGGGCACAATGACAGCCGTGACGGCAGCGCAAGCAGCAGCGATCAACAGCACCGCATTCTTCTTGCCAAACGCCCCGATCTTACGTAGCGTTTCTTGTGGATGTGCAACAAACCGAGGAAGCGTTCTTTGTTGAATCATAACAAATTCCTTTCGTCGGGGAAATTTTCACAACGAGAGAAATTATACTACACGACACAAGGATTGTCAAGAGATTTTGCAAAAAAAAACATCCGTGCACCAAAAGGTACACGGATGTAAATGCTTATGTAGTAAAATTACTCAGCGTCGGTAGCCTCAGCGACTTCCTCTACAGCTTCCTCAACGGGAGCAGCCTCGAGCTCAGCCTTAGCCTCCTCCAGCAGAGCGCGGATGGACAGGTTGACCTTCTGCTTCTCGTTGTCAATACCAACGATCTTAGCATCAACGATCTGACCGATCTCAAGTACGTCTGCGGGCTTAGCGATCTTGGTCATAGCGATCTGAGAAATGTGGATCAAGCCGTCAACACCGTCAACGATCTCTGCAAATGCACCGAAAGGCATCATGCTGACAATCTTAACCGATGCAACGTCACCCTCAACGTAGGTGTGGGTGAATACGTACCAAGGATTGGTTTCCTCAGTCTTATAACCAAGAGAAATTCTCTTCTTTTCCTTGTCGAAGCTCTTGACAAATACGGTCAGAGTATCACCGATAGCAACAACGTCAGCAGGAGACTTGATTCTCTTCCAGGACAGCTCGGATGCGTGAACCATACCGTCAACGCCGCCCAGGTCGATAAATGCGCCGTAAGAGGTCATGCTCTTAACAATACCGGTGTAAACCTTGCCTTCCTCGATCTCGTTCCAGAAAGCTTCCTCGCGTGCACGACGCTCATCTCTCTGTACCAGACGAATGGAGCCCTTAGCCTTCTTGCCCTCACGGATCTCAATGATTCTCAGCTTAACAGTGGTGTTAAGCAGAACGTTCAGGTCGCCGTCCTTGGGAACGCCGGTCTGAGATGCGTGTACGAACACGCGGTTGCTGTCAACGGAAACGATGACGCCACCCTTAACGACTTCGATAACCGTGCCCTCCAGCACTTCCTCGGAGTCCTTAGCTGCGACGATTCTGTACCAGTTCTTGTCAGAATCTACGCGCTTCTTGGAAAGTTCAGCAACTCCCTCGATGTCGCTGACACGAATGACAAAGGCATCAACCTTGTCACCTCTGTGGAATCTGTCAGTCAACTTTTCGGGAGAATCATCAACTTGCTCGGCCTTGATGTAACCCGTAACGCCTGCGCCGAGGTCCAACTGGATCTCTGCATCGGTAACGTATTCAACGGTTCCGGTAACGACATCTCCTGTATTTAAAGTTTTGAGTGATGATTCCAACAGCTCTTCAAAGTTTTCAATAACTTCGCTCATGGTTTTTTCTACCTCCTCAATTATATCGCGCGGTGTTGAGGCACCTGCCGCGATCCCCACCCTTTGGTGAGTAAACGGTCCATACGCAGAGAGCTGTGCAGCATTTTCTACCAGATAGGTATCGGGACACGCACTCTTGCTGATATGGTACAGTTTTGTCGAATTTGAACTGCTCCGACTACCGATCACAATCATGCAATCACACGCGCTCGCAAGGCTTGCAACCTCTTTCTGGCGAATTTCCGTGATACTACATATTGTATCAAAAATTATCGGATTTGTATATAGTTTTTTGATAAATTCTTTTGTTTTTATCCATTCGCCTAATTTTTGCGTGGTTTGCGCTACCAAAATTGGTGATTTTGCGCATATCCTTTTCCATTTTTCCGGTGTCAGAAGCTGCTCCAACTCCCGGGTGTCCGAAAACACCACTTTTTCCCCCTCAAAACGTGAAAGAAAGCCTACCACTTCGGGATGATCCGCAGCTCCCAAAACAAATAATACGTGCTCCGGCGAATTGTGTTTTGCCACAATATCATGTATCTTGCGCACAAACGAGCACGTGCAATCCACAAAGCTGAAGTATTCGTTTTTCGCGTGACAACGCTCCAAAAGAGCCTCGGTCTGCGCCGTCATGCCGTGTGCACGCACAAACACTTTAACGGGTGCCTCGGCAGTCGCTTGGGCACAAAGACGCTCAAGATCCTCCTCATGCGCAACGTGTACGCCCTGTGCAGCAAGACGCGCGACATAAGTATCGTTATGGATCAGTCTGCCCAACGTAAAGATGCGTGTGCCCGGGATATGTTGCGCAATCTCGCGCTCCACAGCCTCCGATGCTCTACCAACACCAAAGCAAAAGCCTGCGTGCTTGGCTACTATGACCTCTCTTTTCACAGCACCTTCCCCTTCCCGCACATAAACTCCTCGCCCAGGGTACAGATACGGTCAAACACCTTCTCTGTTATTGCAGTATATTCCGCCTTGCCGCTAAATCCTGCAGCGTATTCCTCATACTTCATGGGCTTACCGATCACGATATCCAGTCGACGTCCCAACTTGTACTTGTAGTCGGGCATACACAGATAGCACGGCAGTATGGTGGCGTGCGTGCGCGAGGCTATCATACCGATGCCGTGACGGATCTCGGTCTTTCGGGGATCAACTCCCATATAGCGGTGCCCCTGCGGGAAAATTCCAACGCACTTGCCTTGCTCCAGGAGCGCAATGCTTCGTTTGATTGCAGATACGTCACTTCCCTTGCGGTCAACGGGAAATGCACCCAAACCGCGGATCAGCCAACCCAACAACGGGATCTTGAAAAGCTCTTTTTTTGCCATAAAGTGCGGCTGTTGCTTTTTGGTAGCGGCGCACAAAAAGATGGGATCGGAAAATACGGTATGATTTCCGCAGATAATGTATGGTCCATCATCCTCGGAAGGCTCGTTTTCGGCTCCGTGCACGTGCACGCGCAAAAGCCACATAAAGGGATAGCGCAGCGTGCCCTGGAACACTCTGTAAAATCCACTCTTCATATCTCTTACAAATCGCTGAGCTTGTCACCAAGCTTTTCCTTGATAAACGCAAGAAGGCTCTCAAGGCTCTCTTCAAAGGTCAGCCCAGAGTTGTCATACATAATAGCATCATCCGCAGGCACGGCAGGCGCGATCTCTCTGCCCGCATCCTGTGCGTCACGCGCCATCATCTCCTCCATGACCTGCTCAAACGTCACTTGCTGACCCTTCTCGATCAGCTCAAGGTATCTGCGCTTCGCGCGGGTCTCGGGAGAGGCGGTCATAAACAGCTTGAGGTCCGCATCGGGCAGAATGACCGTGCCAATATCACGTCCATCCATAATGACGCTGTTCTTGCGCGCGATCTCCTTCTGCGTTTCCAGCAGGAATGCTCTGACCTCGGGGATCTTGGAAACGCCCGAGGCGTACATGGAGATTTCCGGCTCGCGGATGCGGTCACCCGGATTGATGCCATTGAGATAGATATTCTGTACGCCGTCCTCAAACTTGACCTCGATGTGGATCTCGGGCAAAAGCGAGATGACGGCTGCGGTATTTTCGTAAGAATAACCGTGGTCGCGCACGTAAAGTCCTACGGTGCGGTACATTGCGCCCGTATCTACGTAAACAATACCAAGCCTCTTGGCAATGGCTTTTGAAAGTGTGGTCTTACCGGCTCCGCCGGGTCCGTCTATAGCAATCTGAATCATGATCAATCTCCTTCATACAAATCAATCTGTTGCGGCACTTTCGCCTGCTAAATGTCCTGTGGAAAATGCGATCTGTAAATTAAAGCCTCCCGTATAAGCGTCCACATCCAGCACCTCACCTGCAAAGTAAAGTCCCGTAACAAGGCGGGATTCCATACTGGCGGGCTTGATCTCATTCACACTGACACCGCCCTTGGTCACGATCGCCTCATCGATGGGTCGAAATCCCTGCAACGCAACAGAAAAGCCTTTGAGCAGCGATATCAGCTCACGGCGTTCACGGGCAGTAATAGAATTGACCTTTTTATGCGGATCAATACCCGAACGGGATACGACTACATCGATCATTTTTTGCGGCAGCAGATCACCAAGGCTGTTGGCAAAATCTTTGTTGTGATACTTGGAAAAATCCGAAAGCAAGCGCGCATCCAATGTCTTTTCGTCAAGCGCGGGCTTGAGATCGATATATGCCGTGTATTTATCGGGCGCGATATCGGGCAGATGCGCCGATGCGCTCAGGATCATGGGACCGGTCAAGCCGAAATGCGTGAACATCATTTCGCCAAAGTCGCGGTACACCGCCTTATCGGTGGCGTTATCCTTGATGGTCAGCCCCACGTTGCGCAAGGAAAGTCCCTGCATGGCACGGCAGTCGGTTCCTTTGCAGGTGATGGGCACAAGCGAGGGCAAAAGCCTTGTAACCGAATGCCCTGCCTGGGCTGCCAGCTTGTAGCCGTCGCCGTCCGAGCCCGTCAAAGGATAGGATTTTCCGCCTGTGCAAATAATGACTCGCTCAAATTCGTAAGGACGTGTGGTATACACACCTCCAACACTGCCATCACGCAGCAAAAGTGAGGTGACACGCTCATTGATAACTTTTACACCCACATCACGCACCGCATTTTTAAGCGCGACCACGATATCTATTGCCTTATCCGATACGGGAAACACGCGGTTGCCTCTCTCTGTTTTAAGCGGCACGCCCAGCCTCTCGAAAAACGCCTTGGTATCCGCCGTGGTAAAAGCGGCAAGTGCGCTGTAAAGAAAGCGCGGATTGGTGGGCACGTTTGCAAGAAAAACGTCTCTGTCGCAATCGTTTGTCACGTTGCACCTTCCCTTACCCGTAATGCGCAGCTTTTTGCCCAGACGATCGTTCCGTTCAAACAGCGTCACTTCCGCACCCAGATTGGCTGCCGCAACCGCAGCCATCATGCCCGCAGCGCCGCCGCCCACAACGGCAACGCGTACGGGAGAAAAATCGGTATAGTCCATACTCATTGCTGGGCCTTATCGTAAATGTCGTATTCGTCCCACAGCACTTCAAGGTGACGCAATCTCTCGGTGACCTGCTCCTGACAGACGCGGGAAACTGCAACGACCAATGCGTTAATCACGCTTAAAGGAGCAACCAAGGAGTCCACGAACGACGCCATGTCGCTCTGTGCGACCAAAAGCTGGTCAGCACTTTCGGCAAGCGGGGATTCCACACTGTCGGTCAGACAGACCACATCCGCACCGTTTTTGTGCGCATATTCGGTCGCTTTGATAATTCTCTTGGAATATCTGGGGAAGCTGATAGCGATCACCACGTCCCCTTCTCCCACGCTGAGCATCTGCTCAAACACCTCGGCACCCGACGCAGTCTGCACCAAGCGCACGTTATCAAAGATCATGCGCAGACTGTGGTCCAGAAAGGATGCCAAAGAGGACGAGGAACGCACGCCCAGAATATATATATTTTGGGCGTTGACAATGCCGCTTACCGCTGCATCAAACGCCTCGCGGTTAATCCCCTCAAGCGTTTTGCGGATCTTTTCCGCATCCGATTCCAACACCTTGGAGAGCACGTCTCCCTTGCCGATCAGATTATTGGTGACCTCAATACGCTGAAAGGAGGTCAGCTTGGTGCGGATCAGCTCCTGCAGCGACTTCTGGAACTCGGGATAGCCCTCGTAGCCCAGCTCGATGACAAAACGCACTACAGTAGACTCAGAAACGCCCACAGCTTGCCCCAACTTGGAGGCAGTCATGTAGGCAGCCTTATCGTATTCCTGCAAAATATATTTTGCGATCAGCTTTTGCCCCTTGGAAAAGCTGCTCATATTTTCCGCAAGTATTCTTAAAATGTCTCTTTTCATAACAGATTCCTTCCTGCTATCAAGATTGGTAGCCGTAAAGCACCAATCTAAATTATACACTCTT
Source organism: Eubacteriales bacterium (assembly GCA_045586845.1). Classification (GTDB taxonomy): domain Bacteria; phylum Bacillota; class Clostridia; order Oscillospirales; family CAG-272; genus SVQP01. The sequence continues at coordinate 20,583 of JAZNBB010000002.1, read as the reverse complement.
TTCTTTTTTGTGTCAAGAGCTTTTGCAAGTCTTTAGCAGTGGAATTGCATTTTCCGGGACAAAAAAGGGAGGCAGAAACGCCTCCCCGGTGTTCGGGCAAATTGCGTAGAAATCATGCTCCCGTACGCAAGCGGGATGCAACGGCAATGCATGGCGGGAGCAATCCTCTCCTCTACCGAAATGTGACAGGCGATCAAATTTCGGCTTTTCCAAATATTCCGCCCCTGCTAACCTTTCCGAATTTCGCACTTAATTCTTTCTTTGATACTCCCCTGCCAGGATGGAATACGTACCCACAGTACGGTACGCCCCCTTGACCAACATTGCCTCGCGTCTCTCACCCTCGAACGTCATACCAAGACGCTCCATGAGCCTGCAGGAACGGTCATTTCCTTTCAAGTACCTTGCTTCGATGCGGTGCAATTTCAGCGCGACAAAGCCAAAGCGCACCACCTCGGCGACCGCCTCGGTGGCATACCCCTTGCCGCCAAAATCAGGATGGAACACATAGCCGATCTCGCCCGCATCGTTGGGGTAGTCAAAGCGTGTAAAGCCGCAGGAGCCGATGACTCTGCCACTCGCTTTCTCCACCACAGCCCAATCGAAAAAGTCGCCCACGCTGTATCTCTGTCCGATATAACGCAAATAATCGGTCGTATATTCGATATTCGCGTGCGGCGACCAGGTCAGATGTTCGGTCACGTCTGCACGTCGGGAATAAGCATACACATCCTCCTTGTCGGACACCAGCATCTTGCGCAGGATCAGCCGCTCGGTCTCCAAGGTAGGAATTCTTGAAAATATTTTATAAATGCTTTCCTTTTTCATAAGCACTCCTTATTATGTCATATTTCCATTATAACGAAGTTTGAGCACTTTTGCAAGAGCGCGCAAAAAATATTTCCAAAAAATCGCGTCATGGCGTGACAAGATGCGATTTTTATGATATAATGGACAAGATGTGATGGTCAACGAAAGGAGGATGTGATATGAAAGAGCAACTCAACCGTGTTTTAGTGCCCGTACTTCTCGGTGACGGCGGACAGACGCTCAAAATCGCACGCAAACTGTATAGGCGCTACGGCGTGCTCTCGCATATCTATTGCTCCCGCCCTCCTCTGTCGGCGCATTTCTGCGCCTGTGTACGCATCGTGCGCACGCCCCCTTATCTGCAGGGCGAATTGCTTTGCACAGATCTTTGCGCCTTTGCCGAGGAATATCCGGAGCTCTTGTTTTGCCTGATCCCCTGCACCGAGGACCACAAAGTGTTCTGCATCGCGCATGCAGACCAGCTTGAGCCTTACTACATTATGGTGCAGCCCGAGCAACTGGGCTATGGCGCGCTGTCTTATCCCCAAAAGGAGGAATTACCAATATGAAGCTTTGCGATCTGGTAAAGGGGCTTGACCATACCTGCCTTCGTGCTTTGCCCGATGCAGAGATCACCTATATCTGCCACGACTCACGCAAGGCGGGGCCCGATTCCCTGTTTGTCTGCATTGTCGGCTACGTCAGCGACGGACATAATTACGCCCTGTCTGCTTATGATAACGGTGCGCGCGTATTTGTGGCACAAAGACCGCTGGATCTGCCCCGCGATGCCGTGGTGCTGACTGTGCCCGATACGCGTATCGCGCTTGCCACACTGGCAGCAACCATTTATAACAATCCTGCGAACAAACTTTGCGTGATCGGCATTACGGGCACCAAGGGTAAGACCACCACCGCACTCATGATCCACGGGGTGCTTGAAAAGTTGGGTATCCCTTCAGCTTACATAGGCACCAACGGTATAGACTTTGGCGGCAGACACTACGCAACTGCCAATTCCACCCCTGAAAGCCTTGATTTGCACGATTACATGGCACAGATGGTGGAATGCGGCATCAAATACGTGGTCATGGAGGTGTCCTCGCAATCCCTCAAGCTGCACCGCGTGCATGGCATCAGTTTCGATTATTGCATCTTTACCAACCTTTACCCCGACCACATAGGCGGTGTGGAGCACGCGGACATGGAAGAATATAAGGCTTGCAAAAAGCTGCTGTTCTCCTTTCCCGATATCCGCGATATTTTGGTCAACGCAGACTCGCCCGAAGCGGCATATATGACTGCGGACACAACCGCCCCCATCACGGCGTTCGGTATGGGAAAAAAATGCGACTGGCGCGCCGCCAAGGTGCGCCCCGAGATCTGCTACCGCGTACCCGGTACGACGTTTGAATGCCGCACACCGGACGGACAACTTCTACCCGTATCCATCCCCTTCCCGGGCGACTACAGCGTTTACAACGCGCTGTGCGCACTTGCCGTGTGCGATAAGATCGGCGTTCCCATCACAGACAGCATCGCCGCTCTTTCTGTGGTGCGAGTCAAGGGACGTTTTGAGCCTGTTTTTTTGGCAAGCAGACCCGAGTCCACCTTTATCATCGATTACGCGCATAACGGTGCGTCGCTGCGTGCCGTGCTGGAGGCTTTACGCACCTACAAGCCCAAGCGGCTGATCTGCTTATTCGGCTCGGTGGGTGACCGCACACAGATGCGACGCGCCGAGCTTGGTGCGGTGGCAAGTGAGCTTGCAGACCTTTCGATCTTAACCTCGGACAACCCGGGCAACGAATCCCCCGACAAGATCATAGCCGACATTGCAGCCGCATTTGACCACGACAGATACGTTTGCATTCCAGACCGTGCAAAGGCAATTTTCTATGCTGTAAAAATCGCAAAAAAGGGAGATGTGATCTTGCTTGCGGGCAAGGGCCATGAGGCTTACCAGTACGTACAAGGAAAGCGCCTGCCGTTCTCGGAGCGGGAAATATTAATAGAAATTGATAAACAGCTATAAACATAAAACAGACCGATGCAGCGCATCGGTCTGTTTTATATTACGTGTGAATTACTTTCTTGCACCCTGCTTGAACATCATGAGCATATCGTCAAGATCGTCATCGGCTGCAATCTTCTTTTCCTGTACGGGAATTGCCTTTGCGGGCTCGTCCTTGGGCTGCAGTGCTACCTTACCGGGGTTCTGGTTGTCGTCCTTCTTATCAAAGCCGGTAGCAATGATGGTAATTCTCATCTCGTCTTCCAATTCGGGATCGAAGCCTACGCCCCAAATTACGCTTGCGTCGGGATGTGCCTCGTTTGCGATCATGGTGGATGCCAGATCTACATCTTCCAGACCCACATCAGGAGATACCATAATGCTGATCAGAACGCCGCGTGCTCCCTTGATGGAGGACTCGAGCAACGGGCTGGAGATAGCAGCGCGAGCTGCCTGCTCAGCCTTATCCTTACCGGTCGCGGAGCCGATACCCATGTGTGCATATCCTGCATCCTTCATAACCGAAGTAACGTCAGCAAAGTCAAGGTTGATGAACAGGGATTCATTAACCAGATCGGAAACGCTCTTTACGCCGCGGTGCAGCACGTTATCTGCAATCTCGAATGCGTTAGCCAGGGTGATTCTGGTGTCAGTTACCTGCTTGAGCTTTTCGTTGGGGATCACGATCAGAGAGTCCACATACTGGCTCAGCTCGGCAATGCCTGCCTCAGCCTGTGCAGCTCTGCGAGTGCCCTCAAATGCGAAGGGCTTGGTTACGATACCGATGGTCAGAATGTCCATCTCATGTGCAACACGCGCCACAACGGGAGCTGCACCCGTACCGGTGCCGCCGCCCATACCTGCGGTTACGAACACCATGTCGGTGCCCTGCAGGAACTTCTTGATATCATCAAGGGATTCCTCAGCTGCACGTGCGCCGATAGAAGGATTGGAGCCTGCGCCAAAGCCCTTGGTCAACTTTTCGCCGATAACCAGCTGGGTTGCAGCCTCGGATCTGCGAAGAGCCTGTCTGTCAGTGTTAATAGACACGAATTCCACACCGCGGATGTGGCTGCTGATCATTCTGTTAACCGCGTTGTTTCCGCCGCCGCCTACGCCGATCACCTTAATGTTTACGCCACAATCATAGGTATCATCATGTTCAAAAGTCATTTTTGTTACCCTCCCGAAAATTTATATCAGAATTTTTTATTTTTCATACGCAAAGCACAATACCTTGTGTCTTACGGGCAAAATCAGCCCAACATATGCTTTACATATATAATATAACAAACTCGAAAATATTTCAAGAGGTTTCGTGAAAATAATTTCAAAAATTTATGAAAAATTCACAATTTCCGACGCAAAATGTCATGCGACATCTGCACTTGGTGTCACTTTTCGGTCACATCCAGCTCAGCATCGACTACCGGACGCAGGAAGGGCTGTCCGCTGCCCACGGACACAATATATTTTGCATCGGGATCAATATTTCCCTTGGCTAATATCTGCTCGGCAAGTGCCAGCTTTTGGGTAAAATCACGCTCATCTCGTACACGTCCGAACTCAATGCGGCATTTGCTCTCCAGAGTGACCTTAACATCAAATTTTTCGCGCAGATCCACGCTTGTCAGCCGGTCTGCCACGCTTGACTGCTCCAACCACCCAAGAAACTCCGAGATATACGCATAGTCCTGCTCGGTTTTGTCATGCTCCTCCGTTTCTTCCTCGCGGGTGAAGCGCAGTGTGCTTGCTCTGCCCGGCTTGGTCTGATCCAGCACGGGATCGGGCAACGCAAGCTTGGTCAACCCCAGCTGCTCAAAACCTTGCGCGTCTCTTGCCGCGTCTACCACACGCAGATTGGGGCCGACTGCCAGCCAACCCGTATGAGGCTTACCGCCGATTTCTGTTTCGTAATAAAAATAGTAAAGAGGCCGCTGCTCCTTGACCACAACGCTCAACTTACCCGGAAAACCGTAAGTCACATCGACACTCTCAAGATACAAGAGCTTGTCCATCAACCGCTGCTCGGCGCGGCGCGGCAACAAATTCAGGACGGGCGTCCACCCCGATGCATCCAATGCTTCTAAAAGTTCCGAATCAGTATAGTGTGAGTTATTTGCCACGATCTCCACATCGGTGACCGGAAACAGTGTGACCAGCAGCACCAACAGCAGTAAAACACTCAACACACAGCCCACGATCGCGGCACGTTTGATCATAGCAGTCTTTTGCTCAGGTGCATAATTCTTGCGTGGCACGCGTTGTAAAAGCGTATCACGAAAGGCTTGCAGCTTTTCTTTCATGCTCTGCCCTCCTCACGGATAAGCAGACGTTCAACCTCTTCTAACACCAACGCGTTTGCATCCGCACGTGCAAAGCCTGCAATTTTTGTCTGCATATCGGCACGTTTTTGTCTATCGTCCAAAAGTGCCTGCACGCGCTCCTGCAGACCGCCGTTTGCAAACTCACTCTCTCGCGCATACACCGCAGCACCCGCATCACCCAGTGCCTTTGCGTTTTTATACTGATGGTCGTTTGCCACGTTGGGGGACGGGATCAGTATTGCTGCCTTGCGCATAAGCGCCAGTTCGGAAAGTGTCATAGCCCCTGCGCGGGAGATCACGATATCAGCCGCCGCCATTTGCACCGGCATATCGTATATGTATTCCGATACGCGCACGTTTGGCAAGGTGTCCAGACCCGCGGCGCGGTATTTTTCACTGTATTCCTTGTAATAATCCTTGCCCGTTGCAGTCACAAACAGCACCTCGGGGTGGTTTTTCGCCATGCCATCTATCATATCAAAAACATAACGATTGACCATCATCGCCCCGCGGCTGCCGCCCACGGCAAGCACGATATGCTTAAATTTGCCTTCAGCACCGATGGCTTGCTTAGCCTTGTGCTCATCAAAAGTACTAAAGCCGTGCAGCAGCGGATTCCCCACTACACGCGTTTTATCGGGACAGCCAAAGCATGCAACCGCCTCGGGGAAATTAACCAAGATGCGGTCCACGCGTCCGCGCACCTGCATCAATGCCTTGCCCGCAAGCGCGTTGGATTCGTGCACCAGCGTGGGAATACCCATGCGAGCACCTGCAGAGAGCAAGGGCCAGCTGGCATATCCGCCTGTGCCGATGATGATATCGGGCGCAAATTCGCGGATCAATTTTTTAGCCTGTCCCTGCGATTTTGCCATGAGGAAGGCAGTGCGCACATTGCCCGGATGAAAGACAGGCGAGCGCATACCACAGATATCAATGCTGTAAAACTCTTTATAATCAGTGCGCGACAAAAGATCCCTTGCCTTGTCCGATCTCTCGGTCGACGCGGCAAAAGCAATATGTGCATCCGGATATTTGGCTTTTATCGTATCGGCAATGGCAATGGCAGGGTTTACGTGCCCTGCCGTGCCTCCGCCTGTCATCAAAATTCTCATAATAACCCCCATGCCGCCCATGGCGGCTCAAATAGTGATGGAAACTTCACCGCGGAGTTTTGCTCCAAAAATAGGCCCGGACCCATTTTTAGGTGAAGTTTAGGCGTGAATGGTTAAGTGAAAAAGCAAAATGACATGAACTTTCACGCTATTCTCCGTTTACTTTTTTTGATATGAGTAACGCGAAATTGACAGGATAATGCCCATTTCAAAGATCTGCAGGGCAAGTGCAGTACCGCCCGACGAAAAGAAAGGCAGCGAAATGCCCGTGTTGGGCATGGAATTGGTTACGACCGCGATATTAAGAATGGTCTGCAGCGCTACCTTGGTGGTAAGACCGTACACGGTCAGCGCGCAAAACTTATCAGGAGCATTTGCTGCGATCTTGTAGCCGCGCCACAAAAGCAACACCACGAGTCCCATTAAGATAACTACGCCCAGCATACCAAGCTCCTCGCAGATGATGGTAAAAATAAAGTCGTTCTGCGGCTGCGAAACGTAGCCGTATTTTTGCTGGCTGTTGCCAAGTCCGCGACCGAAAAAGCCGCCCGATCCGATTGCATAAAGACCCTGCAGCGTTTGCCACGCCTCACCCAGCGGGTCAACCTTGTCAATGTTGAGCCATGTATCAATTCTCTGTCTTGCATAATCCGAAAACAAGAGAACACCGCTGACCACGCCCACGCCTGCAATTCCGATAACGCCAAACCACTTAAGCTTTGTGCCGCCCAAAAACATGATCACGATACCGAGAATGCCCAGAATGATCAGACCCGACAGGTGCTTTTCCAGCATGACCAGTCCACAGATGATCCCGATAATCACCACGGGGCCAAGCACACCGTAGGTAAAATGACCGCCGAACTTTTGTACCGTCTCGATCTGCTTCTGATATTTCGACATAAACAATGCAAGGAACATGATCAGCGCCATCTTTGCGATCTCGGAGGGCTGAATGGTAATACTGCCGATGGCGATCCAACGGTTTGCACCGCCGAACACCGTACCGCTGATCAGCACCGCAAGCAGCAGCACGACCGAGCCGCCGTATGCACAGATGGAAAAGAATTTCCAGAACCAGGGACGCGCCAAGAACACAAAGGGCGCGGTGCCCACCATGGCAAGCAAAAGGTACATCAAATGTTTTTTGATAAAGTAGGTAGAGTCGTCATGATATTGCGCTGCATAGATCGAGCTTGCGCTGTAAGCCATGATCACGCCGTAAAGGATCAGCCCCAGCACGATCAGGAAAAACCACACGTCAATGCCGCCGCGCGTCAACACACCCGGCTCGGGCTCTGGCTCGGCGTGAATTTTCTTATGATAAATGGGATCTTCCGGCTCCAGTATCGCATCCTGCTTTTGTCCCACAAGATCAGCTACTTCCCCGCCCTTGACACGCAATGCGCGCTTAAAGCGTTCCCAATAGACCCGATGCTTTTTCACGACCTCACCTCCCTTAATTGTTTTCAGAATATCAAATTACGCTTTGGTTGCAAAATACGCAAGCACGCAGAGCAGCGCACTTGTCGCGCTGAATACGATCACGATCACGTTCTCGCTCCAACCGCACTTTTCAAAATGATGATGCAGCGGTGCCATTTTGAACAGTCTCTTGCCGTGTGTCAGCTTGAAATACACGATCTGTAAGAGGCTGGACAGCATTTCCGCCACGTACACAAAGCCCGCGATCAGTACAAGCACCTCCATGTGCGCCATAAACGCACAACCCATCAGCACGCCGCCGATAAACAGTGAGCCGGTATCCCCCATGAACACGCGCGCGGGGTGGTGATTAAACAGCAGGAACGCACAAACCGCACCGAAAAGTGCCGCCGAGATCACGCCCATGCTCCCCTGTGCCGTCAGCACAGCCATCATAGTCAAAAACAGCGAAACCACTGCGGTGATACCCGAAGCAAGACCATCAATACCGTCGGTCAGATTGGTGGCATTGACAAAGCCCGCAATTATCACGATATATGCGGGATATGCGAACCAACCAAGCTGCAGCGTAATATGCGTAAACGGAATGGTCACGTCGGTATGCAGATTGCCCGTGATCGCCATCATGGCAATATAGGCAGCGGCAAACACCAGTTGCAAAAGCAGCTTTTGCCAAGCAGTCAACCCTTGATTCTGCTTTTTGAGCAGCTTACAGTAATCGTCCACAAAGCCGATGGCAGCATTGAAAACTGCCAAGAGCAGCGTCAAAGCAAGCGGAATGAGCGAAGACGAGGATTCTGCACCTGCTTTGATTAAAAATAATACCGAAAATACCGCCAGCACCAACAGAAATGGCGGGATAAAGCCGATGCCGCCCATGGTGGGCACACCCTGCTTATTCATGTGCCAAGAGGGGCCCAACTCATAAATAGTCTGCCCGATCTTTTTTGCACGCAGCACGGGGATCAGAAAATACAGCGTAAGTGCGCTGAGCGCAAATACAACAAATGCCGCAAGCAACGCCTCAGTTGCAATGGCTTCCTTTGTTTCCATGTGTAAACCAAAATATTGTAAAAGCATTTTCCAATCCTCTTTATTCACTCAAATGTTGTTTTACCGTGTTGTAGACCTCTTCCAGGCACACCCCTCTGCTTGCCTTGAGCAACAGTGCGTCACCCGCAGAGAGCATTTCGCACATCTTCTCTGCCGCCCGTGCCTTGGCGTCCTCGCCCGTAAAGGCGTATACCTCGCATCCATGCTCACGTGCGCCCCTTGCCGCGTGCGCACCAAGCTCACCCACCGTGACAAGCAAGTCAAGCACACCGGCGGCGTGTACTCCCGTTGCGTAGTGCAGCTGCTCGGTCTGCACGCCAAGCTCCAACATATCGCCCAATACCGCTACGCATCGACCTTTGACGGGCATTGTGGAAAGTGCCTGCAGCGCGGCGCGTACCGACTCCGGGCTGGCGTTATAGCAATCACAAAGTAACGTTACGCCGCCAACCTGCTCGATCTGCTGACGCATGGGCATACTCTTATATTCCAGTATGCCGGCTCTGATATGCTTCTCTGCAAGGCCGAAAATCTTACCCGTGACTGCAGCGTACATGGCAGCCATCACCATGTGCTTACCAAGTGCGGGTACGCATATATCATGCCAAACATGGTCACCGTAGCGTATATCAAACATTGAACACCCGTCTGCGGTATAACGGATATTCTCGGCGCGGCAGTCCGCAGCGGGATTGTCGATACCGATATAGATCGTGTGTCTGCCCGGCGCTTTCTTACCCGCAAGCAACGGCTCGTCTGCGTTCAGCAACAGATATCCGCCCGTGCGCAAGCCATCTGTGACCTCAAGCTTTGCGGCAGCAATATTCTCGCGCGTGCCGAGATACTCCAGGTGCGAGCTGCCCACATTGGTGATCATGGCAACCGTGGGACAAGCGGTGCGGCTCATGCGCGAGATCTCGCCGCGTGCGCTCATACCCATTTCCAACACGGCGGCACGATGATGCGCTCCCGCCTGCATCAGCGACATGGGCATACCGATCTCGCTGTTAAAGTTGCCCGCGGCGGCGTACAGATTGAGCTCTTGGCGCAATACCGCCGCTACCATTTCTTTGGTGGTGGTCTTGCCAACGCTGCCGGTCACGGCAATGGTTCTCATGGGATCTCTATCCCCGAATTTTTCGATCCTGTAGCTTTTGGCAAGCTGACAAAAGGCTGCCACGCTGTCCTCGACCACCGCTGCGCCTACATTCTTAGCGCAAATATCGTGTGGTACGTATTCGCAAAGGATGCATCTGCATCCTGCCTCTATAACTTGCCCGATGTAGTCGTGTCCGTCTACGCGCTCGCCGCGAATGGCAACGAACATGGTGTTCTGATCCGCTTCTCTGGAGTCTGTGCAGATATATGAAAATTCCACGCCTTCGCTACCCGTAAAATCGTACAGCTCTCCGCCGCAATACGCAGCCGCTTGTGCCAGATTCATGGGTTGCATACCAAGCTTGATCTTCATATTCTATCACTCTCCTTGCTCTTGTTCTGTGTGTATGCCGCGCCAATAGTCGTCTATAGCCCTTCGCACGATGGCGCGCTCGTCAAAGGCGTGTCTGCCGTCCTTGTCTATCTCATAGGTTTCGTGCCCCTTGCCCGCAAGCAAGATCACGTCGCCCGCTCTTGCGTGCTCAATAACGTGTCGGATCGCACTGCGTCTGTCACGGATCACGCGATAATGCGCGCGCCTGTCCACACCACGTACGATGTCCGCAATAATACCGTCCAAAGGCTCTGTGCGGCAATTATCCGCTGTAATCACAAAATAATCCGCCATACGAGAGGCAATTTGCCCCATTTGCGCGCGCTTGCCTTTGTCCCGATCTCCTCCGCACCCAAATACCAACACGATGCGCTGAGCGCGCGTTTTACGTCTACGCACCGCTGCCAGCAGGTTTTCCAGTGCGTCAGGGGTATGCGCATAATCAATGAGCACCGAAAACGGAATATCCGCGCCAAGCAGCACCCTTTCCATTCTGCCCGGTATGGGCGGCAACAGTGCCATACCGTCCCTGATGCTCTGTATCTTGACACCCAGCAGCAGCGCAGCTGCACACGCCTGCAACGAATTGCTCACGGCAAATTGTCCACCCGCGGAGCAACTCACGCGCAAACGCGCGTTTGCCGATACCAGCTTATATTGTATACCGGTGGCGGTCATTTCCACCTCTTCAGCGTAATAATCCGCATTTTTGTTTCTTGTCGAGCAGATCCATGCTACACAGGGACTCTGCGCACGCAACGATGCCACACGTTCATCATCAGCATTCAACAGCACACGGTCACATCGTGCCAGCAACTTTTTCTTGGCAGCGAAGTATTCCTCCATGCTGCCGTGAAAATCAAGATGGTCACGCGTCACGTTGGTATAAATACCGAGTGTAAAATGCAAGGGAGCGCACCTCTCTTGCGCAAGTGCGTGCGAGGTGACCTCCATGACCACGATCTTCGTGCCCTGCTCAGCAAGCCTTGCCAGCATAGGATAAAGCTGCTCCGGGTCAGGCGTGGTCAAATTCGAGTTGCCCGAGGTATCCTTTGGCAACTCCCCCGCAGGTCCTTCGCACTTGACCGTACCGATCAGCGCACACGGAATTTGCGCGTATTTGAGCAACCCATATAAAAGCCACGAAACCGAGGTCTTGCCATTGGTACCCGTAATGCCGACAAATTGCATCTTTTCGGACGGTTTGCCGTACCACGTGTCAAACAAATATGCTGCCGCCACACGCGTATTATCCGCGCGTACGGTATAAAGTTTCTCGGGGATCTCCCCCGTATAATCTGCGGCAACCACCGCGGCGCACGCGCCGCGCTCTGCCGCATCGGTCAGATAGTTATGTCCGTCGTTGCGCGTGCCGCGCAGGCATACAAACAACTGCCCTTTTGTCAGTTTTCCCGAATCGGTACAGATACCGCTTACGGGAATTTGCGCAGCATCCTTTGCATACGTCAGTCCTGCTGCGTTACACAAATCAGAAAGAATCATGAAAGCCTCCGAATCAAAAATTACTTTGGCTCTCCGTTCTTTTGTTTTTCCTTTGTCTTAGGTTTCCAAACCCGGCAGGTCGGGGGTATCCACGTCATCTGCCACGCTTTCGTCACGGAAATACACCGTAACCGTTGTACCGATCTCAACAACCGTACCGGGCTCGATCGACTGGGCATACGCGGTTGCCACCGTGCCGCTGGTATAATTGTACGTTCCGGATATCTTGATGTTAAGGTTGCTGCTTGCAAGCAATCCGCTTGCAGCAACAGCTGTCTTACCACGCAGATCGGGCACCTTGACCGTCTTTTTCTCGGCAGAACGATCGGTATATACGATCAGCTTTGCGCCCTGCTTTTCCACCTGCGTACCCGCAGCGGGAGATTGCGCGTAGATCAGTTCGCCATCACCGATCACCTCAAGCGAAAATCCCACACTCTCGGCATAGTTGCGTGCAGCCTCAACCGTCCACCACTCCACACCGGGAGCCTTAACTGCCATTTTTTCAAGCTCGGCATCGGTATAAACCGCCTCCACACCAAGATAAGGCAGAATGGTCTCCATGACGTTGCCCACGTAAGGGGCTGCCACCACAGAGCCGTACAGCGTACCCTGTGTGGGCTGGTCCACCATGATCAGCGTGATGTACTGCGGATCGTCCGCGGGCGCATATGCTACGGTGGAGCAAATATACTTACCGTCTATCAGATTACCCTCTGCATCTTTGAGGTCCTTTTTTTCGGATGTACCCGTCTTGGCTGCAATTCTGTAGCCTGCAACGTATGCATTCTTTGCACCGCCGTTGCCCGAAACGCCCTCCTCCAAGATCTTGGAGATGGTTTGACAGGTATTTTGGCTGATGACCTGACGTCTGACCTCGGGCTCAAAGCTCTTAATCACGTTGCCGTTCTGATCGGTAATACTCTTGACAAGTCTTGGGGTGACCAGATCCCCTCCGTTGGCAACTGCCGCAATGGCGGTCACGTGCCCAAGCACCGATATCTTAAAATTCTGACCAAACGAAGCAGTAGCAAGATAAATGTCCGCGCTCTCAAACGTGCCCTTATTCCAGAAGGTCACGCCCTCGACCGTGCTACCCTCACCGGGCAGGTCGATACCGGTCTTTTCAAAGTAACCGAACGCCTTGAAATAATTGTAAAAGCGATTGGTACCGATCTGCTCGCCTATCTGCATCAGCCAAGGGTTACAGGACTGCTGAATGCCCTCGGCAAAAGACAGCCAGCCATGCCCCTGCACCTTATGACACTTGATCTGATGACCATTTACCTCATGAAAGCCTCCACAGTATTTGCGCTCATTCAGAATACTCAGATTTTCCTCGCACGCCATGGCGGCGGTGATGATCTTGAAGGTCGAGCCCGGCATGTATACCTCGGTGACCGCTTTGTTATTCCAGGTAGTCAGCAATAGCTCCTGCTGCAGCTTGCCGTATTCCTCACTGTCCTCGGCAAAGCCGCTCTGTTCGAGCACCTTAACACTTTCCTCATTGAGCGTCCAAGGGGAATTGAGGTCAAAGGTGGGATAGACCGAAATGGCAAGGATATCACCCGTCCGGACGTCCATGACTACGCCGCAGGCGCGATTTTCTCCGCCCGATTCAATATACGCAGCCTTGACCTGCTCGTCAAGTGCATTTTGCACGAACACGTCGATGGTAGTATTAAGCGAATAGCCGGGCACCGCGGGCACCATGCTCTCATAATCGTAGGGCATCTCATTGCCGTCCGCATCGCGTGCGGTCACATATTTGCCGTCCGTGCCCTTGAGATATTCCTCATACGTATATTCCAAACCGTAAATGCCCGTGCCATCGCGGTTGGTAAAGCCGATGGTATGTGCTCCCAACGTTTCATAGGGATAGTAACGCGTAGCAGTAGCTTCGAGATAGATCATGTCCTCCAAACCGTTCTCCGCAATAAAGGCGCGGATCTGCTTTGCCACGTCGCTTGTCACCTTACGCGCAATGGTTCTGTCCAGGTATTGCGTCTTGGTGGTTTGGAACTGCACATCCTCGTAGCTGACGTCCTCAAGCCGCTCGGAAAGCCCGTGCGAGATCATATCCGCGTAGTCCACACCGTTCTCATCACTCGCTTTCTTGATCGAGCGAGGCGAAATAAACACACGGTAGGTGGTTACGTTGCCCGCAAGCAGAATACCATTGGCGTCGTAAATCGCGCCGCGATCGGCTTCAATGGTGGTCTGCGTAGTGATCTGGCTGATGACCTTTGCCTGGTATTTTTCGTATTCCACGGTCTGCAAGATCAGAATACGGAGCATTAAAAACACAAAAGCCAGCGATACCGCTATACCCAGTACCGCTGCTCTTTTCAATGTCTTGATTTGTATGGTATGAAGACTCAACCCCGTATCCTCCTGCTTATTCAATGGCTCTCGTTTGCAAAAACAACGGCGCGCGCTCTGTGTCCGTCTCCTGCTCGGGCAAGAGTCGAAGCACTCCTTTCGGACATACCGAAAAATGCGCCCGCCGCCTTTTGCGATCCGATATAAATAGTATATCGGATCCATCTTGTCCTGTCAATGACAATTTATGAATCGCATGCGTCTTTTATGCAGTTAATCCTTGATAATTCCGATCGCACTGAGCAAATTCGACAGTCCTTGCCCAAATTCGCTTTTCGGTTCATAAACCTCCACCGTGTTCTCACTTTGGGTAGTAAGCACTTGCGTGTCAACAAACTCGGAGCGCACCATGTTGTATTCCTCCACGGCGATCCGTTCGATCTCCAGCATATCGTTTTTAAGCGAAAGCTCGGTATTCAACGTAGTATATTGCTTATCCAACGTATCCAGCTTGTTTTGCAGAATGCTGGCTTCTCTGACAGACAGGCTTACCATAACCGAGCTACCAACGATCATAGCGCAGCAGAGCGTGACTGTCAGCATGGCGCCAAGCACGCCTGCGGGCATCTTCTTTACTTCGCTTTTCTCGCACTTCTGCTCCTTTTCAATCGGGAACCAATCACGGGAAAACTCAGCCAACCTTACGGTCGCGGGGCTTTCCAGATACTTGCGTACCGACTCGGGCATCTGCTCGGTCACCGTAAGCCACAGGGCTTTTTTTGGCGTTTGCCCTCCCGTAACCGCTGCTTCGGTATGTTCCGCAGCGTTGGCTCTGACGCTGTAATTGGGCATCTTATAGCTGCGCTGATCGTGATAGTAGCGCACAAAATCGTCTGCCGTCATATGCCGCTCGCCCTTATAAAGACCCGTGCGGTATTTATCTGCCTTGCCATCCGACACGCGTTCTGCCATGATATATGCACCGGGTGCCATGGCATGCGAGAGTGCCTCCTCACGCTCCTGACGCTTTGCGTCCAGGCGCACGTGCGCGGCAATGCCTCTGTCCTTGTATCGCTGACACAAGGCTTCCACATACTCCGCACAGGCGGTGTAGTGGGGCTTATTTGCTTGCTTGATGTGCTCCATCGGGTCCTCCTTTATCGCTTTTCGGCTACGCGAAGCTTTGCGCTGCGCGACCTGGGATTGATCGTAAGCTCCTGCTGAGAAGGCAAGATCGGCTTTTTGCTGACGATGTCAACAATCGGCTTTTTACCACACACACACACGGGAAAATCCCTGGGGCAGGTACAGCCGGACGCTAAGGACGCAAAGGTCTGCTTGACCAGCCTGTCCTCCAGCGAATGAAACGTAATGATGGCAATTCTGCCACCGGGTTTGAGCAGCGATACCGCATCTCGAATGGTGGGCTCAATGACCGAAAGCTCACCGTTGACCTCTATGCGAATGGCTTGAAAGGTACGCTTTGCGGGGTGGTGCCCGCCTTCCTTTGCGGCTGCAGGCATAGCAGCCTTGATGATATCCACCAGCTCACCCGTGGTGCGAATGGGTGCATTCTCACGCGCTTTGACAATACGCGCGGCTATGCGCGGCGCAAATCTCTCCTCACCATAGTCGTATATGATGCGCTTGAGCTCCTGCTCCGTGTATGTGTTGACCACGGTGTAAGCATCCAGCTCATCCTCACGGTTCATGCGCATATCAAGCGGTGCATCTGCCATGTAGGAAAAGCCGCGATCTGCGGTATCCAACTGATAAGAGGATACGCCCAGATCCAACAGCACACCGTCCACGCCGTCAATACCAAGTTCGCGGCACACCCGTGCCATCTCGGAGAAGTTACTGTGCACGACCTGTGCCCTCTCTCCGAATTTTTCAAGTCTTGCGCTTGCCGCACGTACAGCACTCATATCACGATCCAACGCGATCAGCTTGCCCGTAGTCAGATGTGATGCAATTTCATGGGAATGACCGCCACCGCCTGCCGTTCCATCAATATATATACCGTCCGGCTTGATGCACAGCGCATCCATGCACTCATGCAGCAATACCGAAACGTGAGAAAATACCTGCTCTGCCATATTTACAGTCCAAACAACTCAAGCCTTGCACGCAGCTCTTCTCTGTTCTCACTCTCGATCTCAGCCTCGTACAGGGCCTCGGACCAGATCTCCACACAATCGCAGTTCCCGACCACGACCGCATTCTTTTCGATCTGCGCGAAATCCAAAAGTGCCTGCGGCAGCAAAATGCGCCCTTGCGAATCGGGTGTGACCTTGGCTGCGTTGCGGTGCAAATAACGCAGCGCAGGTTCAGCAACCCTGCGCTCTTGTTTCTTAATGGGAGCAATATATTCGTTCCATCCCTCCAAGGAAAAGACCTTGAGCATCTGTCCGCGGATGTCACGGGCTATGATCAGCTCTTCGCCCAATTCCTCACGGTGTTTTGCGGGGATAAAGAGCCTGTTTTTTGCATCCACGCTGTGCCTGTATTCGCCTGTCAGCACGACTTTCGGTCCTCCTTTCCTTGATTCGTCGAAGCATCGTGTGCGACCCATTCAACACTTCGCCCCACAACGCCCCACATCGGGTATATTTATTATAAACTTATCAGCAAAAAAACGCAAGAGGGAATGCACGATTTTTTAAAAAACCGTTCTGTCTTTTTGTATCTTTTGCGAAAAATAACGGGTACAATCCTAAAGTTGCACCCGTTAGTTTACTAATTCCATCTATTCTTTACATTTATTCCCAATTTTTTATTTTTGTGATATTTCCCGCGAAAAGAAATGATGCGCAAGCGCGGAAAATAGCGCATCGACACGTACGACGCCCGATATTTATTCCTCGCTTCAGCGACGCACGTGGATGTCGCTTTGCTTTTTGCGGCGCACCAGCAAGGTTAAAAGCGCCTTTCCGTCAAAAGGAATAAGCGGATAAAGATACCGCCGCTTTCCGTTCACCGTTTTATTGGTTGCCAGCAGCATTATGATCAAAAGCGTCCCCACGGCATACCCCCACACACCCAGCAGCGCAGTCAGGATCAAAAGACCGATGCGCAAGAATTTGAATGCATAACCCAGCTCGTAGGAGCGTTGAGTGAAGGTGGCAATCGCAACGAACGCCATATACAGAATGACCTCGGGGATCAGCCAGCCGATTCCCACCGCAAAGTCACCGAGTATCAATCCGCCCACAACCGAAAGTGAATTCGACAACATACTGGGCGTATTGAGAGATGCCATGCGCAAACCGTCGATGATAAACTCTGTCAAGAGTAGCTGGGCAATGATGGGAATACGCCCCGTTTCACGAGGAATGATGAACTGCAGCCACTCCGGTATGATCGCGGCATTGGAGATCAGCAAATACCACGTGGGCACCAAAAACAGCGAGAGCGCGAATACGATATAGCGAATAACGCGGATATAAGTGCCTGTCAGCGGGGTAAAATAATAGTCGTTCGTCTCCTGCATGAAATCGAAAATACTGACGGGCAGGATCATGACCTGCGGTGAATTGTCGCAAAAGATCAGTACGCTTCCCTCCAACACCTGCGCAGCAGCAGTGTCGGGGCGCTCGGTGTAGCGAATCTTTGGAAAAGGATTGTACCACCGTGTTTTGATCAGACACTCGGCAAGAGATTGGTGACCGAGCGGCAAGGCATCGGTATCAATGGCAGCAAGGCGCTTTTGCAGCCTGTGCACGTAGTCGGGGTTGGCACGACTTGCAAGATAGCAAAGCACCACGTCGGTGCGTGAGTGCTTGCCGACCGTGAAATACTGCATAGTCAGCTGCGGGTCACGCACGCGGCGGCGAAGCAGCGCGGTATTAAAAATGAGCGTCTCCACAAAGCCGTCGCGCGATCCGACCATGACGCGGTCGCCCTCCGGCTCTTCGGTCGAACGCGCGGGATAGGTCCGCGCATCCACGATAAGTGCTTGCGGACCGAAGGTGGAGGCGAGAATGAGTGTCGCGCCCGACAGCACCATCTGCACCATGAGATCGACGTTATCGGTGGCATCACATTCCACGTGCGGCACGTTGTACTCCATAAATCGCTCAGCCGCAGACTTGACACCGTCCGGAGGAGTTTTCAGAGAGTCCAGCGAGAGAAAATGCATCATCAGCTTTTGCATGGGGGTCGCGTTTACAAAGCCGTCAATATAGTAGAGCGTCATTTCGTCAGATCCTATTTTCAATACTTTGCGAATGACATCGAAGTTTTCATCGGGATGCAAGAGGCTGTCCATAGTTGCCACGTTGACCCGATAATTTTCACCCAGTTTACCCATAGTTTTTGCTTCCTTTTTTGTATTCAAGGGTTAGTTTGGGTGAAAAATGAAAAATCATGACAAACAAATTTTGGGCAAAGCGATGCCACACAGGCGCCTGATCACATCCGATAAACACAAAACCCGCGCCAATCGGCGCGGGAGTTGCTTTATTTGGGTTATTCTTCGGGAACGTAGTCAAAGTGGATGGTGGCGGTGGAAAGAACATCGTTACCGTCTTCAATCGCTATCGCTGCCCATTCCTGCTCAGTTCCGGTGAAATATATGTCGGTCAAGCCAGCGCAAAGGAAGAATGCACCACCACCAATGCTTGTCACACTATCAGGAATCACAACACTCACCAAGCCGGTACAGTTTGAGAATGCATTAGTGCCTATGCTTGTCACGCTGTCCGGAATGGTAATGCTCGTCAAGCCGGTGCAGTTATAGAACGCTTCATCGCCAATGCTTGTCACACCTGCAGGAATCACGCTGGTATTGCACCCAAGAATCAACGCATCGTTTTCTTTTGCTATCACACAATTGCCCTTGCTATAATATATCGGGTTTTCCTCGCCCACAGTAATGCTCGTCAAACCGGTACAGCCACTAAACGCAGTCGACCCAATTCTAGTCACGCCATTCGGAATCGTAATGCTCGTCAAACCGGTACAGCCACCAAACGCAAGCACCCATATATCAGTCACACTGCTTGGAATCGATATGCTCGTCAAACCTGTGCAGCCTTCGAACGCATACTCCCAAATTCCAGTCACACTATTTGGAATCGTTATGCTCGTCAAACCTGTGCAGCCATAGAACGCATACCTGTCAATACTTGTCACACTGTCCGGGATAACGATGCTCGTCAATGTAGAGCATTCATAGAACGCGCTCCAACCAATACTTGTCACATCTGCAGGAATCACGCTGGTATTGCACCCCAAGATTAAACTGTTGGAAGCTCTGGTTATCAAACAATTGCCTTGGCTGTAATATTCAGGATTCCCCTCACTCACGGTAATACTTGTCAAACCGGTGCAACCATAGAACGATTGCCAAGAAATCTCTGTTACACTGGCAGGAATCACAACATTTGTCAAACCGGTACAGCCATTGAAAGCGCCAGACTCAATACTTTTCACGCCATCCGGAATTATGCTGGTCTTGCATCCATCGATCAAAGCATCGTTTTCTTTTTTAATCAAACAATTGCCTTTGCTATAATATAACGGGTTTCCTTCGCTTACAGTAATACTTTCCAAACCGGTACAACCTTGGAACGTATACTCATCAATAAACGTCACGCTATCCGGAATCGTAATGCTCGTCAAGCCGGTGCAACCTCGGAACGCATTCCGGGAAATTTCTGTCACACCATCCGGAATTATGCTGGTCTTGCACCCCAAGATTAGACTATTGTAAGCTCTTGTTATCAAACAATTGCCTTGGCTGTAATATTCAGAATTGCCCTCGCTCACGGCAATACTCTCCAAGCTGGTGCAACCTCGGAACGCATTCCGGGAAATTTCTGTCACACTGGCAGGAATCACAAGACTTGTCAAATGAACACAATCAGAAAACGCGTTATCTCCTATGCTTACAACTTTTTCTCCCTGTGGAGATTCTTCCGGTATAACAACATGCGTACCGGTATAAGTACCAATACCTATAACAGAACAAGTTCCGTAACCATTGGTCTTGAATTCCAACTCTCCCGAAGGCTCGGTCGGGATCTTTTCTTGTTCTCCACCACTCGTTTTGCAAGACACCAAAAGCATCGTCAAAGCAAGTGTCATGATCATCAAAAAACACAAGATCTTTTTCATAGTCATTCTCCTTTTCTGTTCACCACATAATTCGCATTATGTGGTAAACTTGCCCGACAAAAAATAAAACCTCTCGCGGTTTTGAGCGCAGAAAAGGACCAATGAAAAGGATTTTGAAAAATTTTCTTTCATTGGTCGGTTTGTCGTGCCTTTTTCTGAAAATGACTGCACTTTTATTGACTTTTGGGTTGACAACCACAAATTTTTTCTGTATAATTCTTTATGTAATCAAATATCTTCACCACATAATGCGAATTATGTGGTTATTTTTTTGCCCTCATTTTTTGGCTAACATCGCACGAGGTTCAGGCGGTTGATCTGCTTGCGGTGGACGTCGCCGCTTTCCATGGTATAGATGCGCGTGGTGTCGATGCCGGAGTG
>JAZNBB010000001.1:0-8381 GCA_045586845.1 Eubacteriales bacterium | reverse complement strand
CGCACGGATGTTGCGGATACCGATCTCCACGGTGAAAGGCCATCAACTCTCAATCAGCAAAATCTTATCCGCAAACCCGCCGCGTTTGTCGGCTAAGTCGGAGGCCAAGCCGGTCTTAGGAAGACAACATATTAGGACACCTCCTTGGCCCCCAGAACGACATGGCTACCATCCGACTTTATCGCACGGATGTTGCGGATACCGATCTCCACGGTGAAAGGCCATCAACTCTCAATCAGCAAAATCTTATCCGCAAACCCGCCGCGTTTGTCGGCTTTTTCGGCGCGGATACGCTCAAGGTCGGCAGGGGAGAGGTCTTGCAGGGCGGCACAGGCGTAAATGACCTCCAAAAGGTCTGCCAGCTCCTCGGGATTATGTGAATCAAGGTATTCCGTAAGCTCCTCGCCAAGCTTTTGGTCTAATTTTTGCGTGTATTCCTCGTCCGAGAGAATGCGCGTTTTGCACGTGCCGCCCTTGGATTCTATGATCTCGGGAATACGGTCGCGCACCAATTTGTTGTAAATCATAGGGGTCCTCCGTGGTTTTTCTTTCATTATATCACGCGCGAAGGTAAAAGGCAAGAAATTTTGGCGTGTGTATTGCGCGCAGCGCGATTTTATGGTATAATGAAAAGTAAGGGAGAATGTGACAGAATGGAGGTGCAAGCATGATCTTGATGGTTTGTATAGACGACGCGGGCGGTATGATGTTTAATCACCGCAGGCAGAGCCGTGACCGCGTGCTTTGCGCGCGAATGTTGGAGATTTCCAAAGAGTCGCGTTTGCACGTCACGCCCTATACGCAAAAGCTATTTGAACCGACTGCCCCTTTGTGTGTGGGGGACGCGCCGTGGCAGAACGCCAAGATCGGAGAATACTACTTCGCCGAGGACGGCGAAATCCCTATGGAGCGTGTGGAAAAGATTTACTTGTACCGCTGGAACAGAGCCTATCCGGGTGACCGATATTTTTACGCCGACCTTGCAGCCTTCGGCTTTAAAATGATACAAAGCGAGGATTTTTCGGGATCTTCACACGACCGGATTACCGAGGAAATTTTCATAAAGGAGAATTGATAGATGTTTGATATCAAAAAACTGTTTGGCAAACGTACTTTGACGCGCACTCTTGCCGCGCTGTTGCTTGCGCTGCTGCTTTGCATTTCTGCCTGTGACGGACAGGGAACGGGAGTGGTTGACACCACAGTTGCCGAGCCGGATACCGATGCCGTAGAGTCGATCCACGAATCGATAGCACCACCCACTGACGAGCCGACCGAGCAACCGACCGATGGCGCAACGCAGCCCGGAACAGAAGTACCGACCAATCCTGAAACTCCCACCGAGTCCGAGACTGAGGAACCAACTCCTGATTTCGATCTTTCGAATATCCCCGCGTACAACGGTCAGGCATACATTGCACTCAATAACAACATTCCTTGGTTTACCGGAGCGGAAAAGGTGACCGAGTCTTATGAAACCTATGGCGCATTGGATGCTTTGGGCAGATGCACGACCGTCATGGCGTGCTGCGGCAAGGATCTCATGCCCACGGGTGACAGAGGCAACATCAGCAGCATCAAGCCCACGGGGTGGGTGCAGGCGCAGTACAGCATTGTCAACGGCGGAAATTTGTATAACCGCTGCCATTTGATCGGCTGGCAGATCACGGGAGAGGATGCCAATGCCAACAATTTGCTGACAGGCACACGCTATTTCAACGAGAATATGATTCCGTTTGAAAATATGATCGCGGACTATATCAAGGAAACGGGCAACCACGTCATGTACCGCGTCACGCCGGTATTCACGGGCGACAATCTGCTCGCGGATGGCGCGATCATGGAAGCGTGGTCGGTCGAGGATGATGGTGACGGCGTATGTTTCTGCGTGTTTATGTATAACGTGCAGCCCGGCGTGGTGCTCGATTATGCAACGGGGGAGAGTTACCTTGAAGCTGACGGAGGTCCCACGACACCCGGTGAGGAGACCACGTATCCGGATGATGGACTGCTGCACCTGATCCTGAACACGAGCTCCAAGCGCGTACACAAGCCGGATTGCTCGGGTGTTGCGCAGATGGCGGACAAGAACAAAAAGGAGTTTGCGGGCACGCAGGAGGAATTGGATGCCTTGCTGGCGCAGGGCTATAAGCTTTGCGGGACGTGTCATTAGTATTTGTTGAGAACAGAATAAAACAAGGGAGAGTGCAGTTTCTGCATTCTCCCTTATCTTTTTATCTCATCAGTGAGCCGATCTCGGTCGCTTGCTCCTCGGTAGGAGGAATCAGTCCGTCCGCCACCTCATATATCTCCGTATTAGTCCTGACGATACCCTCGATAAATTCGGTGTAGGGGCGGCTGCAAACGTCCAAAGCCCCGATTTGGTAATTCTCGCCGTCATATCTGCCAAGATAGCTTTGATCGTACAGCATGAAATAATGTGCGCCCAGACAATGTGGGTGTGCTGCGGCACGGTGCACGTAGTAACGGTAAGCGTCGCCGCGCGCCGCCTGATCAGCCACTGCGCGCAAGCCGGGGGCGTCCAGACCTCGATCGGTTGCACCGAAATGAAATTCGCCAATCAGCAGAGGCTTGCCCGTGAGAGAGGCAAACTGCGAAAGCGTGTCGGTCGGGTCCATTTCATAGCAGTTAAATGAAAATACGTCGGTATACTCACAGCCGTTGGCAAGCATTTTGTGTGAAAGCCATGCGTAGCGAATGCCGAGATTGAGGTGATGGGGATCCACTTCCTTAGCTGCCAGCGCAGGGATTTTGATGAAGAGGCGGATCATTTCTCCCGAAATCTCGATCAAGTCCTCCTGCATTTTGCCCGCGCATCCATGTGTGTCAATGCTTCTCCAAAGTGCATCAAAGCTTGCAAATGCCGTGCCCCACGCGGTATTCAGCGCATCTGTCGTACCGTACTTTTGTATGAGCAGGTCGATGATAAAGCCCTTTGAAAAGAAGTGTTCATCCGATGAAAGTGTGAGGGCTGCGATGTTGAGATCTTGGACAAATGCCCACTTGGGTTCGTTTGCCATAAAGTAGCCGATCAGCAGCTTGTCTTGTGCATAAGGAACCAAAAACTGCGCCCATTTCTTTGCGTTGGCGGCGAATTCGGGGGAACACACATCGGGAAAATCGCGGAAAATACATTTTTGTGTAGTAGGATAACTGCCTCCCGAAATGACATAGGGGAGCCCCGCTTTTTTTATGTAAGCGGGATCACTCCAGCAAGCCGTGGTATTCATACCCCAGCGCAGCATCCTGCGGCGCATGAGTGCGCTCCATATGTTATGATAGTCCTTGCCAAATGCGCGTATCAGGTTGTAGCGCGCAAAATTAAAGGTGTTGGGAGAATCATCGCCGTTCCAGTGGTTGACCGACCAGCATTCGCTGTCTTTGCCGGGCAAGGATTGGCACAGCTGCTCGTTGCCGCCTACGTAGGCTTCTGTGTTGATCGCCATACAATCAAAGCCTGTGCTGAAAAAGGCGTAACCATCGGGGTCAAGCAGCCACCAGCGGCGTCCGTCGTGCTGCAGAGCAAAGTATCCCGTGGACGTAAACTGCTTTTGCTTCCAGCCGCCATAGCGTGAGCGATAGGGCAGGGACTGTTCGTCTTGGACATCGGCTTCAGCACGCAAGACGGCAGAAAGCTCGTCCTCTCCATGTGTTTTACCTTGCCAATCTGTCAGATGTTTTTGCCCCAGCGCATCAAGCATGGGCTTTGCAGTCATAGGATAATCGGGCTCCGTATCCGATACATACATTCCGCTTAGCTTGAGTGTAATGCCTCCGGGTCTGCCTGCTGTGCATATGGCAAATTTCCGCAGCTGCTCAAGGCGAATGGGCTGTCCGCCTACCACGGTCTTGAGTCTGCCAGGGGTTCTTTTGGGGTAAAGCGTGCCGCCCTGCGTGATTGAAAAGGGATATGCAATGCGGGTGAACAGTTGCGGCAACACTGCGGTTTTGACGCTCAGGACCCCGGTGTCTGTTTCAAAAAAGCAAGTGATCGTGCAGGTCGAGTCAGTCAGGTTTTCCACATCCAGGATCAGGTATTGCGTGTGGCTGACGCGCTCGCCCAAAAACGTGCCCGATGCAAACTCAGCAAAGAGTTGGGCATCGGAATTGGGAAAGACATATGTGTTGTCGCCGCCTACTGTTACGTTTGCGGTGCAAAAATGAGCAAGATCCACCCTCCGCATCATATACCTCCGAAATGTTGATTATGATGCCAGTATAGCATATTGGGAAATGATTGTCAAGCGATATACTTCTCTTGTCGTGATAAGCGATCATCGGCTGTTTTTTTTCTTTTTGTGCTTGATCTGCTTCTTCAAGTCCGCCAAAGCGGTATCAATTCCGCCAACCGCGTCGATCAGCCCGTACTCCACTGCTTCTTGTCCCTCGATCACAGAGCCTACGTCGGTTGCGATCATGTCGGGGCGCATCATCAGCTCGTTGATTTCATCGGCATTGGCGCCGGAATGGCTGCAGATGAAATTGATAATGCGCTTTTGCATCTGTGAAAAATACGTGTAGGTCTGAGGGGCACCTACTACCAGTCCGTTGATGCGCACGGGATGGATGGTCATGGTCGCGCTCGGCACGATAAACGACCGCTTTGCCGCTACCGCAAGCGGCACGCCGATCGAATGTCCGCCGCCCAGCACTACCGATGCGGTCGGCTTGGTCATGGAGGCAATGACTTCTGCGATGGCAAGTCCCGCCTCCACGTCGCCGCCCATGGTGTTGAGAAGGATCAGCAAACCGTCAATTTCGGGATCCTGCTCGATCGATACCAGAAGGGGAATGAGGTGCTCGTATTTTGTCGACTTTTGTCCGTCGGGTAGGATATAGTGTCCCTCGATCTGTCCCACGATGGAAAGACAATGAATGCTTTGTGAGGCACTCTTGGCGACCACGCCGCCGCTTTCCTTTATGTTATCGAGCACCTCGCCCAGCTCCTCAATCCGCTCGTCCTTCTGATCCGTTTGCTTCATGTTTTATCTCCTTTTTTGTCCGTATATTGACAGTATGCCCGAAAAATATCATGATATGCACGCGTTATTATTCAAAAATTCTCTTTACAATTCGACCGCATTGTGCTATAATGTAGAGTGATAATGGAGAAATCCGGTTTTTTATGCAAAAAATAAAAAAATACATATAACTAAGGAGATGTCATTATGGAAAACAAAATTCTGGTTGAAACCTCTGCCAGACACATCCACTTGACCAAAGAAGCCGTTGAAGTACTGTATGGCGCAGGCGCAGAGCTTACTGTAAAAAAGATGCTCAGCCAGCCCGGTCAGTTTGCAACCGGCAATGAAAAGATCACTCTGGTAGGTCCTAAGGGCTCATTGGCTGTCAGCGTCCTCGGACCCACCCGTCCCGCAAACCAGGTAGAGCTGTCCTTCTCGGATGCACGTGCGCTCGGTCTTTCCGGTGTGCCGGTACGTGAGAGTGGCGACGTTGCAAATACTCCCGGTATCAAGCTGGTAGGTCCCTGCGGCGAGCTGGAGATCGATAGCGGTGTGATCATCGCAAAAAGACACATTCATATGCGTCCCGAAGAAGCTGAGGCTTTGGGCGTGACTAACGGTCAGGTCGTTAAGGTACGCATCAATTCCGCACGTTCCTTGATCTTTGACGACGTGGTTTGCCGCGTCAGCGAAAAGTTTGCTCTGGCTATGCACATTGATACCGATGAGTGCAATGCTGCTTGCGCTTTTGGTGAGATCTACGGCGAGATCGTTAACTAAGCAAGAGATTATGAAGATTTTGTTTCAAGGGGATAGCGTAACCGACGCGGGCAGAGACCGAAGTCAGTCCTCCGACATGGGCTTTGGATACCCTAAGTATGCATCTGCTATGCTGGAGGACGCGTTTCCCGATATAGATTTTGCATTTGTCAACCTTGGTATCAGCGGCAACCGCACCGAAGACCTCATTGCAAGAATGCAAAGTGATTTTATTGAAATACAACCCGATATAGTTTCTGTTATGATAGGCATCAATGACGTGTGGCATCATTATGCTTTTTCGAATATTTACACCTCAAACGAGCAGTTTGAGAGAAATTACGTCACGCTGCTTGAGAATATCAAGCAAAACACCGCGGCAAAGATCATGATCATTCAACCGTTTTTGATCGACGTGCCGGATAAGCAGGAGCTGAAATGCGAGCTTGCGGAAAAGCAGGAAATCGTCAAAGCTCTTGCCGACAAGTATGCAGACGCATACCTGCCCATGCACGAGATATTCCAAGCCGATGAGGCAGAGGACAAGACCGTGTATGCCGCAGACGGTGTTCACCCCACGGAGGACGGCGCGTGCCTGATCGCGCAAAAGTATTTGGAAGCTGTTACTCCTTTGGTTGAGGAGTTGGCACAAGTTCTGTAAAAATTTTTGATAAGGAGATACACAATCATGAGCATTGAAAACAACTGCGAATATGCAATGAGCCTTGAAGTTCAGCACATGTGCAAAGTCGCAAAGGGTCCCGATCACGGTCCTGCTCCCATTCCCGAAGAAGGCAAGTGGGTACAGGCAAAGCAGATCACCGACATTTCCGCATACACCCACGGTGTGGGCTGGTGCGCACCCCAGCAGGGCGCTTGCAAACTGTCCCTGAATGTAAAGAACGGTATCATTGAGGAAGCTCTGGTCGAGACCATCGGCTGCTCCGGTATGACCCACTCTGCAGCTATGGCAGCAGAGATCCTGCCCGGCAAGACCCTTTTGGAGGCTCTGAACACTGACCTCGTTTGCGACGCGATCAACACCGCTATGAGAGAACTGTTTTTACAGATCGTTTACGGCCGCAGCCAGTCTGCATTCTCCGAGGGCGGTTTGGTTATCGGCGCAGGCATGGAAGACCTTGGCAAGGGTGAGAGAAGCATGGTTGGTACCATGTACGGCACCAAGGCAAAGGGCGTCCGTTACCTCGAAATGACTGAGGGCTACTGCACCAGAATGGCTCTTGACGAAAACGATCAGGTGATCGGCTATGAGTTTGTATCTCTTGGCAAGATGACCGACTTCATCAAGAAGGGCACGGAGCCCAATGAAGCATATGCAAAGTCGATGGGCACCTACGGCAGATTTGCTGATGCCGTTAAGTACATTGACCCCCGCAAGGAATAATTGAAGGAGGAATATCGTAATGGCACATTTTGAAGGTTATGAAAGACGCGAGGCGAAGATCCTCGGCGTACTCAATCAGTATGGAATTTCCTCCATCGACGAATGTAAGGAAATCTGCGACGCGAAGGGCATCAACCCCTACAAGATCGTAGAAGAGACCCAGCCCATCGCATTTGAGAATGCAAAGTGGGCATACACCGTTGGCGCAGCGATCGCAATCAAGATGGGCTGCACCAAGGCTGCTGACGCTGCTGCCGCTATCGGTATCGGTCTGCAGTCCTTCTGCATCCCCGGCTCTGTTGCCGAGAACCGTAAGGTTGGTCTTGGCCACGGCAATCTGGGTAAGATGCTGCTGTCCGAGGAGACCGAGTGCTTCTGCTTCTTGGCAGGTCACGAGTCCTTCGCAGCTGCAGAGGGCGCAATCAAGATCGCGCTCAATGCTAACAAGGTCAGAACCAAGCCTCTGCGCGTGATCCTGAACGGCCTTGGCAAGGATGCCGCTATGATCATTTCCAGAATCAACGGCTTTACCTATGTACAGACCGAGTTCGATCCTTATACCGAAGAGGTAAAGGTTGTTAAGGAGACTGCATATTCCAACGGTGACAGAGCAAAGGTTAAGTGCTATGGCTCCGACAGCGTTCCGGAAGGCGTTGCTATCATGAGACTTGAGAACGTAGGCGTTTCCATCACAGGTAACTCTACTAACCCCACAAGATTCCAGCATCCCGTTGCAGGCACCTACAAGAAGTGGTGTAACGAAAACGGCGTAAGCTACTTCTCCGTAGCTTCGGGCGGCGGCACGGGCAGAACGCTTCACCCCGATAATATGGCGGCAGGCCCCGCATCCTACGGTATGACCGACACCATGGGACGTATGCACTCTGACGCACAGTTCGCAGGCTCCTCCTCCGTTCCCGCCCATGTAGAGATGATGGGACTCATCGGCGCTGGTAACAACCCCATGGTTGGTATGACCGTTGCGGTTGCGGTTGCTATCGAAGAGGCTCTTAAATAAGTCTTGATTTATAAGGCTTTTTGAGACTTTTTGAACTTGTCGAAAGACATTTTGAAAGCCTCATTGCCAAAAATCACAAATAAAAAAGTTGGACACATTATAAACGTATTTTCGTTCGTGATGTGTCCAATATTTTTTTATTTTTAAGGAGGATTTTCAAGGTGAAAAAGCTAAAAATGGCAAGAGGGGTAACGCTCACTTTTGAAGAGGGATG